>CAYUGC010000273.1:0-4896 GCA_964444085.1 uncultured Bifidobacteriaceae bacterium
GCGCTCCAGCCGGTGCGCCAGAGCAGGTCGGCGAACAGCATCGAGACCAGGCCGGTGAGCAGCACCGCCGAGGAGAAAAACAGGAACAACCGCCAGCCGCGCCGGAGACGCGGAACGGAAAGGGCGGTGATGTTTGGTGTGTCAGCCATTTTATTTGAACCAGTCAATCAAATCAAACAACCGGGTTTTCACCTGCTCAAACCCGCCGTGCGTGAGCCAGAACACCGCGATGAGTAGCAGCGCATAGAACGCCCATGCCAGCGCCATGCGAACGTAGGGCAGCTTGCTGAAATTGGTCAGCGTGGTGAGCGGTCCCAGGTCGAGCGGGCGCGGCGTCATTTTCGACAACTGGAAATCCGGGCCGGCGCGGAAAAAGCTTTCGCGCATGGCCTCGACGAATTCCTCCGGCCACGGGCCGGGGCGGAGAAACTGGTCCTGCCATTTGCCCGGCATATCGGCGAGCAGCAGCGCGAGCCGGCCGCGCGTGGAGAGCGTGTGTTCGCTGCCCACCGGCGAGGTCTGCAACACTTCCGCGAACCACTCGGTCACGATGCGATCCATCTCCTCGGCGGCCAGTTCGGTGGCGGAACGCGCGGCTTCGGCGGGCGCGCGGCGCTGGGCGCGTTCGAGCACGCGCAGAACGAGCTGGCCGAGTAGCGGCTTGTTCTGGATGCGCAGCGCGTGGAAATAATTTTCCACCTTCACATACGCCGCGTTCCACTCGTCGAGCGAGCGCCCGGCGATTTCGCCGGAGACGTCCGGCAGAATTTTCAGGGCGGGCTCCATTGATAGACCCAGGTTTCGCCGATGTTGTTGGTGCCTTGCTGCAACGAGCAACGCAAATCCACCGCGTCCTTGCTGCCGGCGGGCGGAATCATTTTCAGAATCACGCGCCAGGTGCCGGCGAAGGTGTTGCGCACGACGAGCGTGTCCACGATGCGCGCGCCGCCGCTGCAATTGGCGATGGCCACCGGGGGCTGGTTTTCAGGAATTGCATCCAGTTTTGGCCCGTCGAAATCAATCACGAACTGGCGTCCGCCAAACTGCGCGTCCGGCCCGATGCGCGTGGCAACGACGCGGTTTTCGGAGCGCCGCACGTCCGCGTCGCCGCTTTCCCAATGCAGCGTGTAGCCGAACTGAAACGGCTGGAGCGGCGCGGGTTTGTTCTTCGGATCCCAGAAAACAACGATGTTATCCAAGCCTTCGTAAGTCGTGCTCAATTCGACCAGATGCAAATCGCCGTCGCCCCAGTTGCCGTCCGGCTCCACCCAGACGCTCGGCACCTGATGATAAACATTGAACATGTCCTGATACGCGCAGAAATTCCGCTCGCGTTGCAACAGGCCGAAGCCCTTGATGTTCGGCGCGGAAAAAACCTGATGCCGCGTGGCCGGCGGATTGTCGAGCGGGCGGGCGAAAATTTCGCCATTGCCCATGTGGACGAGCAGCGTGTCGCTGTCGTGGACTTCCGTGCGGTAGTCGTCAAATTTCCGTTCCGTGTCCTTGCCGAACCAGAACATGCTGGTCAGCGGCGCGAGGCCGATGGTCTTGACCGGCTTCCGGTTTTTGTCCGCGGCGGCCACGTTGTTGGTCTCGCGGAAAAATATAACCGCCTTGATGCTCGCGGTGGTCGTCTCGCCGGGGCGGATGAAAAATTCATAGGCGCCGGCGCAGCTCACGCTGTCGAGGATCGCGTAGAGCCGCAGTTGGTTGTCGCCGGGATTGGGCTTGCCGAGCCACCAGTCGGTAAATATGGGAAATTCCTCGCCCCGGTCGCCCTCGCCGGAATCGAGCGCGAGGCCGCGCGCGGATTCGCCGTAGCGCAGGTTTTTGCCGAGCATCCGGAAATAGCTCGCGCCGAGAAATGCGCCCAGCTCGTCCAGTTGATTCGCCTGGTTCAGCGGATACAAAACGCGGAAGCCCGCATAGCCGGTCTTCGTCGGAATCTGATCGGCGATGTTCAGCTTGCCGTAGTCGAAGAAATCCTGCACGAAGCGGATGGGCTGGGTGTGCGTGGGCGTGAATTCGTTGACGTGCACCGGTTCCTGATACAGGTAGCCGGGATGAAAAAATTCCACGCGGAAGGGCAGGTTGTCCGCCGACCACAGCGCGCGTTCGCGGCGGAAACGAATTTCGCGGTATTTGTCGTAGTCGAGGTTGTCCTGCCGCAGCACCTTGGGTAAATCGGCGCGCGGCGAGTGGAAGGGCGTCTTGGCGCGTTCGAGGGCGCGTTGGGCGACATAGTCCAGATTGACCTCGACGGACTCGGCGGCGAGACCGACCGACGCGGTCAACAAACAGCCAATGATTAGCGGCAGGCCACAGGGGCGAAACATCTTGAAACAAGGAATAACCAAACCGCGCCAATTTGCAAGCCCGGCGCGGCCCGGCGCGTAACGGCGGCGAAATAATTGTCAATCCAAAGTTTGTCGGCCCGCCTGGCAGCAAACAAATTGATGGCCGCCATGTCCCGTTTTTAGAACAGCGAATCCAGTTTTAGGACAGCCCCCCTGGAAAATTCCGGCACTGGACAGACAAAAGCCGCAGCCGAAACTGCGGCTTTTTTGAAAACCACCGAAAGGGTTACTGCAAACGATGGGCCGGGGTCGCTGAGCTCAACGAGCATTTCGGGCTGTTGGTAACAATCCAACTCACCGAATAACTGCCGTTGGCCGGGCATTGCGGAATGCTGCCCGCCGAATTCAGCTTGATATAAGGCGTCAGATCACTGGCCAGCGTGACCGTGGCGCTGCTGTCCTTACGCTGTTCCAAGGCCCACTGCTGGCACGCCCCGTCGAACTGGCGGAGGTTGTTGACGCAGGCGTTGGTCTGCGAGGTGGCACGGGCCTTCACGAAGTTCGGAATCGCGATGGCCGCCAACAGGCCGATGATGGCCACGACGATCATGATCTCCACCAGCGTGAAACCCGCCTTGCGGATGTTTTCGGTCTTTTTCATATTTGTTTGCTTTCTGTTCACGCGGCGGAACCGCGCATCAGGCGGGTTATGGGATAATGACATTTGCGTTCCGGTATTGCCTGACACAACCGCGTTGCCATCAACATTAGCAATCGCAAAACCAAAACGAAGCAATTGAGCGTGCGAAACCGCCTAATTGTCTTGTAGGAAACCGTCCTACAACGCGCGCCGGGAAGATTTTTAGCGGGGCTGCTGGCTTTCGTGCCAGCGGACGGCGTGAAAGATCAGTTCGTTGATGTTGGCGAAGTTGAGCTTGTCCTTGATGCGGCCGCAAAAAGCCTGAACCGTCTTGAAACTCACATTCATCTGCTCGGAAATCTGGCGCGTGCTGAAGCCTCTGCCCAGCAACTGAAATACCTCCAGTTCGCGGTCGCTCAAAATCTCCACCGCCGTCGGCTTGCCGGCCGTGCCCTGGACAATTTTCTGCGCCAGCATGGCATTGACGGCGTGACTGTAAAACAGTCCACCGCCGGCGATGAGGCGGAGGGCGTCGAGTACCTTGCTGGTGGCCTCACGCTTCATGATGTAACCGGCGGCGCCCGCCCGCATGGCGCGTTCGGCATAAAGCGTTTCATCGTGCATGGACAACACCAGCGTTTTCACCTGGGGATACTGCGCCTGGAGATCCTTGATGAGTTCCAGCCCGGAGCCGCCTTCGAGCGAGATGTCCACCACGGCAATCTGCGGCAACGAACCCCCGATCAAACCGAGCGCATCGCGCGCGCTGCCCGCCTGGCCGCACACTTCCAAGTCAGCTTCCTCGTTGATCAGGTTGGCGAGCCACTCGCGCACGAGCGGATGATCGTCCACAATCAGGATTTTAGTTTTCATCGGCATGATTTTCCGTGGCTGGCGAGCCGGGGTGCAGGGTGCAGACCGCCCGCGCGCCGCCGGCGGGCAGATTCTGGATGTCAAACACCGCGCCCACCATGCGGGCGCGGTAATCCATGATGCGCAGGCCCAGGCCGTTTTTCGCGCGGGCATCCGCCGGCAGGCCAACGCCATCGTCGGTGATGGCGAGCAGGCGGCGTTCGCCCAGGCCCTCGAACGAGATGACGACGTGACGGGCGCGGCCATGGCGGATGGCGTTGCTCACCGCCTCCTGCGCGATGCGGTAAAGATGGGTGCGCGCCTCGGCTTCCGCGATTTCCAGCGGACCGGCGGAGGCGAAGCGGCAGGACACATTGAACGCCTGGGAAACATTGGCGGCCAGTTGTTGCAACGCGTCGGCGAGGCCGTGCGCCTCCAGCTCGACGGGATGCAGGCTGCGCGCCAGTTTGCGGGTGAGTTCGATCGCCTCCTCCGTCAAGGCCACCACCCGCCCGGCGGCAGTGGCTTCCGTCAGGGATTTATCCGCGAGTTTTTTGGCGAGCACCTTGCCGGCGAACGCCGTGGCTGTGAGGTGCTGGCCCAGACTGTCGTGCAAATCCTGGCCGATCCGGCGCTGCTCAGCCTCGGCGATTTCCAGCAGCTCTTTTTCCAGCCGGGTGCGCTCCCGGATTTCCCGCCGCAATTTTTCCGTCCGCTGCTCCACTAACACCTGCAATTCCGCCCGCGTTGAAACCAGAACGATGATGAGCAGAAACGCCGCCAGCCGGATGCCGCAATTCCAGACTGGCGTCAAAAAATCCGGGTAACGCTCGCCCGCCGCCATGTTAACGAACAGCCAGACGCCGACCGACAGCACCGCCATCGCAAACGCGAAACCTTGTCCCGCCCGTCGCAGCACATACAAGATCGGCAGCAGGTAAAAAATGAAGAAGGTCAGTTGGTAGCCGGTGACGTAGTCTGCCAGCCCCACCACCGCCAGCCAAATCAGGCCGCCGAACATCGCGGCGGATTTTGACAATGGCTTGGCAGGTGAACCCATGCGCGGAAATGTGGCGGGTTTGCCCGCGCCGGACAAGCGAAAGAAAT
>CAYUGC010000274.1:0-4877 GCA_964444085.1 uncultured Bifidobacteriaceae bacterium
GAACCGCTTTCGAGCATTCTCGAATCAATCCGCATCACCCTCGAACGCTGCCCCCCGGAACTCGCCGCCGATCTCGTGGATCGGGGCTTGGTGATGGCTGGCGGCGGTTCGTTGATCCGCGGCATTGACCGGCTCGTGGCCGGCGAAACCGGCCTGCCCGTGCATCTCGCTGACGACCCGATGAGCGCCGTCGCCGAGGGAACGGGTCGCGTGTTGCAGGAAATCGAATTCCTGAAACGCGTCGCGACCAACGCCAAATACTGATTCTTCAAAGGGAGTTCGTTCACCGCACCACGGCGACAACGCCGTGACGTAGCGGAATGTTCAAACAAAAAAATTATCTCGCGCTCGGCGCGGTGGTGTTCGTGGTCGTGCTCCTGTTGAGCCTGCCCACGCGCGCGACCGACCGCCTGAAGCTTGCCGTGGGAAGCTGGTTTCTGCCGCTGTTCGGCCTCGCCAGCGCCGGCCAGCAACTGCCCGCCGACCTCGCCGATTCCGTTTTGCCGCGACGCGAACTGCTTCAGCAGATTGACCGCCTCCGCCGCGAAAACCAGCAGCTCCGCTCGCAGTCCGTCCAAGCCGCCGCGATCGTCCGCGAGAACGACCAGCTCCGCGCGCTCTTCAACTGGTCGCGACAATCGCCGTGGAAACTCAAGCTCGCCCAAGTCGTCATGCGCGACCCGGCGAACTGGTGGCGCACCGTGCAGATTGACAAGGGCAGCAACGACGGCCTCCGCGCGGATTTACCCGTCATCACCTCCGCCGGCCTGGTGGGTCGCATCAGTTCCGTCAGCCAGACCCACGCGCAGGTCGTCCTCATCGGCGACGACAACTGCCGCGTTTCCGCGACCGTGGAAAACGCTGCACGCGACATGGGCGTGGTGCGCGCCGCCGGCCCGCTCGACACGTCGCTCGTGCAACTAACCTACCTCGCCAGCAACGCCAATCTCAAGCCCGGCCAGAACGTCGTGACCAGCGGCCTCGGCGGTGTCTTTCCGGCGGGCATCCCGGTCGGGCAGGTGGTGGACTCGCGCTCAGTGGAATATGGCCTCTACACCGAGGCGCGGGTGAAATTAAACGCGAATCTCGGTTCACTGGAACAAGTCTGGGTGCTAACCCCATGAAATGAACCCGTTCCAGACCATCCTGATTTTGGCGGCGGCGTTTCTCGCCGTGTTTGGCGAAACGGTTTTGTCGGCACCGCGCGCATGGCTCGGCGCACAGGTGGATTTGCTGCCGGCGCTCATGGTTTTCGCCGCGCTCAACGCCGGTTTGCCGACGATTGCAGCGCTCGCAATCTTCGGCGGGCTGTGGCTCGACACATTTTCCGCCAATCCGCTCGGCATCACGATTCTGCCGCTGTTCATTATCGGTTTTCCGATTTATGTGCGGCGTGATTTGATTTTGCGCGATCTGCCGTTCGCACAATTCGTCCTCGGCGCGGCGGCGAGCGCGCTGGTGCCGCTGCTCACGTTGCTGATGCTCTTAAGCGGCGGCCAGGAACCGCTGCTCGGCTGGGGCACGCTCTGGCAATGGCTCGTGATGACCGCCGGCGGCGCGGTGGCCACGCCGTTTATCTTTGCGCTGATCGGCGCGTGCAACGGCGCGCTCGGCTACAAGCTGCGGACGGAAGTGAGCTTCCGTTCCGACCGCGAAATCCGGCGCGGGAGAAACCTAAAATAGAATTTGAACCACAGATGAACACGGATTCAGAAATGAGTTTTCCGAGCGGATTTTTTATCCGGGTGCAGCGGTGTCCATTCGTGGTTAAAAGTTAAAATGCTAGTCTTTGACGAACTGAAAAAGAACGAACCGTCGCTCCGCCTGTTGGCGGTGGTGCTGGCGGCCGGGCTTTGCCTTTTGCTCGCCGGTCTCTGGTGGGTGCAGGTCGTTTCGTCGCGGGAATATCAGGAGCACATGACCACGCAGGCGTATCGCACCATCCGGCTGCCGGCGGCGCGCGGAAAGATTTTGGACCGCGAAGGCCGCGTGCTCGCGGAGAACCGCCCGCGCTATGACTTGAGCCTCTACCTCGACGATTTGCATCCGCAGTTCGACGCGGCCTACGGCGAGCTTTTCAAATCCGCCCGCGCCGCGCAGAAACAAAACGTCGCCAACGTTGAGAAAAAACTCGGCCGCTCGCTGACCAAGGCCGAGCGAAAACAATTTGCCTTCAAGCCGGGTTACCTTGAACAACTGCGCGAACTCGCGCGCGACCGCGTGGCCGACGCCATCGTCGCGCAGGTCAGCCGGAAGACCGGCGAGCCGCTGGCGTTCAATGCGGTGCAGTTCAACCGCCATTACGCCACCCGGCTGGCGCTACCGTTCCCTGTTTTGAAAAACATGAATCCGGCGCAGCTCGCACGCTTTCAGGAGAACATCACCAACGGCCTCGGCGCGGATCTGGAATTGCAGTCCGTGCGGCATTATCCGCTTGGCACCACGGCGGCGCATCTGCTTGGCTACGTCACGCGCGAAGACAAGGCGCAGGAGGGCGAGAATTCCTACTTCAGTTATTTCCTGCCGGATTTTGAGGGCAAGGTCGGCGTGGAAGCGGGCTTCGACGCGGAATTGCGCGGGCACGCCGGCGAGGAATCGGTGCTGATCAACAGCGTCGGCTACCGCCAGTCAGAAAACGTCGCGGCCGAGCCGGAGCCGGGACAAAACCTTGTGCTGACGATTGACCTCGACCTGCAGCGCGCGGCGGAGGCATCGCTGCTGCAACACCAGCACGCCGACGCGCGCGCGGCGGTGGTCGTTCTGGACGTGCACAACGGCGACGTGCTGGCGATGGTGTCGTCGCCGGCAGTGGATCCGAACAGCTATGTGGACGGCTTCACCCCGGAAGAAACCGCGCGGCGGCAGGACGCGAAATTGCGGCCGGAAATCAACCGCGCAACGCAGGAAAATTACGCACCCGGCTCCATCTTCAAACCCATCGTCGGCCTCGCCGCGTTGGAAGCCGGGCTGGACCCGAAAGCCGAGGTGGACAATCCGGGTTACATTTACGTCGGCAAGCGGCACATCACGGATCTGGCGAAGCCCGGCAAATATAATTTCCGCCGGGCGGTCATGGATTCCAGCAACACCTATTTCATCACCAGCGGACTGCGCACAGGCGTGGACCGCATCATCGCGCTGGCGGAAAAATTCCAGCTCGGCGAACCTTGCAGCCTGCCGACGCGGCAGGAAACCGCCGGCAAACTGCCGTCGCAGGAGCGCATCCACGAAGACTGGAGCGATGGCGACACGGCGAACGTCTGCATCGGCCAGGGCGAAGTCTCGGTGACGCCGTTGCAAATGGCGGTGGCGTATGCGGCCATCGCGAACGGCGGCACGGTTTTTTGGCCGCGTCTGGTCCAGCGCGTCGCGTCGCAGGATTCCAACAATCGCGGCGGCGCGACGAATTTTCCCGCCGGGCTGGTGCGCGAACACCTCGGCGTGAGCGGCCGCAACCTCCGCATTTTGCACGAGGCGATGCTCGCGGAAACCGAAGACCCGGAAGGCACCGGCGGATTGGCGCGCGTTCCCGGCATCCACATTTGCGGCAAGACCGGCACCGCTGAAATCATGGACGCGCACAACCGCAAGACCGGGCGCACCACCTGGTTCGCCTCGTTTGCGCCCTACGAAAATCCGCGCTACGCGGTGGTCGTCATGGTGGAAGACGGCACCTTTGGCGGTCCCACCTGCGGGCCGATTGCCCATGACATTTACGCGGCGATTTTGGAAAAGGAAAAATCGCCCGGCGGAAAATTTTTGGCGGCGGCGCTGAATTGAAATGTTTCACCAAGTTCCCAGAGAGAAGTTCGACAAGCTCCAGTTCGCGGCGCTGGCGGGGCTGATGTTTCTGGGCACGGCGTTCGTGTTCAGCGCCACGACGGTGGGCGAATCGGCGCTGCTGGTGCCGTGGTGGCAGCAACTGTGGTTCCGGCAGGTCATCTGGTATGTCATCGGTCTTGGTGGCGGCGCGGCGGTCTGCTTCGTGGATTACCACAGCATCGCGCGCTGGTCGTCGGTGATTTATTGGGCGATGATCGTCTGCCTCGTCGCGGTGCTGGTGCCACACATCGGTTCCATCCATGGTGGTGCGAGGCGGTGGATCGACCTGAAAGTTTTTCAATTCCAGCCAAGCGAATTTGCCAAACTCACCTTCATCCTGGCGATGGCGAATTTTTTGAGCCGTCCGCCGAACGAATTAAAGCTTCCGGAAAATTTCTGGCGCGGCATCGGGCTGATGGCGCTGCCGTTCATCCTGATTTTCAAAGAACCCGACCTCGGCTCGGCGCTGGTGCTGCTGCCGACGGGGCTGGTGATGATGTTTGTCGCCGGCACGCCCAAGCGGTTTTTGCTGAAGCTTGGCGCGTGCGTCGGCATTTTGGGCGCGCTGTTCCTGGCGGACATTTTGTTTGCGCCGCGCGCGCTGCAACTGCCGATGCAGGATTACCAGCGCCAGCGGCTGCTGGTTTATTTCGGCCGGGATTTTGCGGCCGAGGGCGCGACAAAGGCGGAACGCAACGCGGCGCGCGAGTTGCAGCGCAAGAGCTCGTATCAGGGGCAGCAGGCGCTGATTTCAGTCGGCTCCGGCGGGCTGCTGGGCAAGGGCTGGCACGAGGGCAAGCAGACCGCGCTGGGATTTTTGCCGCCGGGCGCGGCCCACAATGATTTCATTTTCTCCGTCATTGCCGAGGAGGAAGGATTCGTCGGCTCCGTAATGGTGCTGACGCTGTATGCGGTGGTTCTCTTCTCCGGATTGAGAATCGCCGGCCAGGCGCGCGATCGTCTGGGAAAACTGCTGGCGGTGGGCGTCGTGACGCTCCTGTTCAGCCACGTTTTCGTCAATATCGGCATGAACATTCGCATCGTCCCGGTGACGG
>CAYUGC010000275.1:0-4785 GCA_964444085.1 uncultured Bifidobacteriaceae bacterium
GCAAGGCCGCGACTATGTGATTCCCGAGGACGTGAAAAGCATCGGCCCCGACGTGCTACGCCACCGCATCATCCTGACCTACGAAGCCGAGGCGCAGGCCGTGACAACCGACGCAATCATCAAGAAAGTGTTCAACGCGGTGCCGGTGCCGTGAGAAATTGAAATAAAACGAAATAAATATGAACGACACTGCGAACATAATTCCGGTATCTGGCTGGAAAATTCCTGTCGCACTGTTCGTAGCAATTGTTGGTTTAGTTGGCACTTTGCTCGGTGCAATAAGAAAAAGGCGCGTTAAGCCGACAGTTTAAGTTTTCACAACGAGCTAAAAGTTTTTCTCGCATGTCCGTCACCGAACTCCTCGAATCCGTCCGCCGCGTGGCGACCCTTCCCTTCCGTGACCGCGTTGGCGATGCGGGGTTTCAAATGGGCGGCCGGTTTTCCCAATGCCGGAATTAGGCTTGAGGAACGGGAATTCAGAATTGAACATTTTTAAAATTTTGGCTGCGCTGGCCGGAAAAATTCCTATCATGCGGCAACGACCTTAAAAAACATGGCGCTCCCCGACGGCTTTTCCTCATCCAGTTCAACCGCGACCAAACCCGCGTGGCCGGCGCAACTGCTGCTGGCGCTGACGCTCGTGGCGGCGGCGGCCAGCCTGTTTGTGCCCGCGCGGCAGAGCCAGCCAGCCGACGCTTTCCTGCTCGTGCTCGCGGTCTCCGCCTCCGTGGCGATCCTCGCGCGGACGCTGCCGCTGCAAAGCGTTTTGTTCGCCACCTTCATCACGGCGCTCATCGGCGGCGCGGCGCACGGCCTGAGCGCGCGCACCGGCCTGCCGTTCGGCCCCCTTTCCTTTGGCGAACAAAGCGGGCCGCAACTATTCAACACCGTGCCGTGGACGGTGCCATTCATCTGGGTGGTGGCGATCTTTAACTCGCGCGGCGTCGTGCGGCTGCTGCTGCGCCCGTGGCGCAAGGTCAAAAATTACGGTTTCCTGCTCATGGCGCTGACGGCGCTGCTGGCGCTGGCCTTTGACTTCGCGCTGGAGGCGTTCGCGCGAGTGAAACACCTCTGGCTGTGGCACCCGACCAAGATTTCCGTGACGTGGTTCGGCGCGTCGCCGCTGAGTTTTCTCGGCTGGGCCTTCGTGAGCAGCATCATCCTCGCCGTCGTCCTGCCGTATCTCATCCGCAAGCAGCCGGGCAAATCCAGCGCGCCGGACTTTGCACCGCTGATCTTGTGGCTCGGAGCTTTCGCGCTGTTCGCCGTCAACGCGGCGCTGGCGCAGGCGTGGCCGGCGGTGGCGGTGGATGGAATTTTCGCCGCCGTGGTCGCGGTGCTCTGCTGGCGCGGCGCGAAGTGGTAAGAAGTCATCCTCGTACTCATCCTCAATTTTCCGAGAGGATGAGCATGACGATGAGGAGGAAAATCAAATCTTCCGCGTCACCTTCAATTTGCCGACGCGCGGGCCGTCCATCTCCTCCACGCGCAATTCAAATTCACCCACCGTCACGCGGTCACCGGCGCGCGGAAAGCCGCCGAGTTTTTCCGTGACCCAGCCGCTCGTCGTGGTCGTGCTTTCGTCGTGCGGCACGGTGCCGATGACTTTTTCGAGTTCGTGCAACGCCAGCGTGCCGGCGGCTTCCCAGACATTTTCGCCGAGCCGCACCAGCTCGGATTTCTCCGTGTCGAACTCGTCCTGGATCTGCCCGACGAGCGCCTCCAAAGCGTTTTCCAAAGTCACCACGCCCACCGTCCCGCCGAACTCGTCCACCACGACGGCGAAGTGCGATTTGCGATCGAGGAACCGCCGCAGCAGCTGGTCGAGCGCCGCCGTTTCGGGAATATAAAACAGCGGGCGCGCCAGCGGCAGCAGTTCCGCCGCCGTCTTCGCCCGCTCGCGCAACGCATACAAATCCTTGATGTGAACCACGCCGAGCGTCTTGTCGAGGTTGCCGTTTTCGCAAATCGGAAAACGCGAGTAACGCGTCTTTTCCGCCAGCGCCACACACTCAGCCAGCGACGCGGTGGTGTCGAATGCCGTGATTTCATTGCGCGGACGCATCACCTCGCGCGCCGTGCGATGCCGCAAATCGAGCGCATTCAAAATCAAATCGCGCCGCTCCGCCGACCCTTGCGCCGCGCCCAGCACCACGCGCAATTCCTCCTCCGAATGCCGGTCGTGAAGTTCGCCGCCGGCGAACCCGAGCCAGCGCAAAACGATTTGGGACGACCGGTGCAGCACCCAGATGAACGGATACGAAATGCGGTAAAACCAGTTCAGCGGCGACGCCACCCACAGTGAGGTCGCCAGCGTGCGGCGGATGGCAATGGCCTTGGGCACGAGTTCGCCCGCGATGATGAGCAAATAGCAGTTCACGAAAAAGCCGACGACGATGGCGATGGTGCTTTGCGTGTGTTCGCTCGTGATTTTCAGCAGCGGAAACAGCGGGTTGAGCAGCGCGCGAAAAACCGGCTCCACCAAAACGCCCAGCGCCATGCTCGCGAGCGTGATGCCGAACTGCGTCGCGCCGATGTAGGAATCAATGTGCGCGACGATGTGCCGCGCGGTGCGGGCGCGGCGGTTGCCCTTCGCCGCGAGCGGCGCGAGCTGCGTGTCGCGGATGCGGACGAACGCCAGCTCCGCCGCCACGAAGAAGGCGTTGGCCAGCACCAGCGCCGCCACGGCCAGCAGCTTGAACCCGTCGTCAATGGCATCGTTCCAAGTCATGGGTAAAGGACAAATGACGAAACCATAATGACCAAAGAATGACGAATCCCGAATCGGCAACGCAGGCCATGCGTCAGAGCGAATTTGTCATTGGTGATTGGAGATTCTTTCGTCATTCGGATTTAGTCATTGTTCATTTCAGAGTTTCACCTCGCCAAACATCAGTTTCAAAATGTCCTCCAGCGCCACCACGCCGGCCTCACTGCCGTCGCGCGCCAGCACGATGGCGAGGCGCTGGCCGGCGCGCTGCATCCGGCGCAACGCGACTTCCAGCCGCGTGCGGTCGTCCAGAAACAGCGCGGGCGACATGAAATCGCGGGCGGTTTTTTCCGCCGGCAGGTTTTCGAGATACAGCAGTGCGCCCACGTCCAGCATCCCGGCGACGCGGCGCTGGCCGTCGCGCTGCTCGAAAACCGGCAGGCGCGTCAGGTTTTTTCCGGCGGCGATTTTCACCGCGTCGCGCAATGGCGAATCGGTTTCCACAAAAAAGGTTTTCGCCAGCGGGATGGTGATCTGCGCGACGGTGAAATGCTGCAAGTCCAGCACGCGATTGACCATCGCGTGTTCCTCGCTGGTGAGCGCCTGCGCGGCCTCGGCCATCACGGCGCGCATCTCCTCGCGGTTGCCGAACAGCCGGCCGGTGAAGACGCGCGAGCCACGCCGGCGCAGAAAAAATTGCGAGACGCTCTCGACCAGGAACACCAGCGGTGCAAGCGCGAGATGCACGAAGCGAAACACTTTCGCCGACGACAGACACAGCCGGTTGGGATACGCGCGGAACAACATCTTCGGCAGCAGATCAAAAAACGCGTAAAACAAAAACACCACGACCGTGAACAGCGCGATGACGAGCGCCGTGTGGCCGGTGAACCATTCGTGCAGCTTCGCGATGACCCAGCCGAGAATGAGGAAATTCACCAGCGTGTTGCCGAGCAGGATCGTCCACAGGAATTTTTCCGGCTGCTCCAGAAAGCCATGCAGAATCTGCGCCCCGACCGCGCCCGTGCGCGCCAGCCGCCGCACGCGCAGGCGGTTCAACGCGAACACACCCGCCTCCATGCCCGACAGCAGAAATGACAGCATCAGGCACAGCGCCAGTCCGAAAAAATTGGCGAGATAGGTGGTCATTTGGTTTGCTCCACCAGCAGTTCGCGCACACGCCGTTCGTCCGCAACGTGCGCGGTGAATTTCAACCCGGCGAACGTCGCCGATTCGCCCGCCGCCGGCACCACGCCGAGCAGATGCGTCAGCAGGCCGCCCATCGTCTCGACCTCGTTCACGTCGGGCAGCAGCGGAAATTCGCGGCGGAAATCCTCCAGCCGCATCGTGCCGTTCACGCGCCAATGGCCGGGCGAAACTTTTTCCAGCACGAAGCCCTGCGGCGACGTCGCCACGCGGATTTTGCCGACGATGCCGCCCAAAATATCCTCCATCGTCACCAAGCCGGCGGCACTGCCGAACTCATCGAGCACGATGGCGAGGCCGCGCTGCTGTTTCTGCAACGCGCGGAAAAGCTGGAGCAGATTCATCGTCGCCGGCACGAACGACGGAAATTCAATCACTTCCGCCAAATCCACTTTCGGGTCGAGCAGCAAGGCGCGCGTGTTCAGGATGCCGACGATGGTGTCCGGCGTTTCGTCGTAGATCGGGAACCGGCGATGCTGGTGTTTCCGCGCCATCGCAAGCATTTCCTCCACGGTGGCGTCGTCGGAAATCGCCGCCATGCCGGCACGCGGGCGCATCACGTCGCGCGCCGTGCGGCGATCGAGGCTGATGATCTGCAGGATGATTTCGCGCTCGGATTCCTCCAGCGTGCCCTGCTGCGCGGCGAGTTCGAGCAGCTCCTGATATTCCGCCTCGGTGACGGCGGCGGGCGGCGCAGCAGTGGCGGCGGCCTGCTTGAGAATCGCAGCGTTCGTCCACTGCGCAGCGCGGTAAAACGGCTTGGTGACGCGGCGAAACACCAGCAACGGCCACGCCACGCGCAACGCCCAGCGTTCCGGCTGCCGCACCGCGAGCGTCTTGGGCAGCACCTCGCCGACGAGCAGCACCAC
>CAYUGC010000276.1:0-4760 GCA_964444085.1 uncultured Bifidobacteriaceae bacterium
CGGCGGCCATTTAATAGGTGAATGCTGACTGACGACCTGACGCTCCTGCGGGAATTCGCCGCCACCCGGTCCGAGACCGCCTTTGCCCAGCTCGTCGCGCGCCACCTGCCGCTGGTGCATTCCGCCGCCCTGCGGCGCACCGGTGACGCGACGCTGGCCGAGGAAGTGGCGCAGGCCGTGTTCCTCATCCTCGCCCGCAAGGCCGGCGAGCTGGGGCCCAAGACCGTGTTGACCGGCTGGCTTTACCGCACCACGCAATACGCCACCGCCGATGCCCTCAAGCAGCAGCACCGCCGCCAGCAGCGCGAACACCAAGCCTACATGGAAACCACTTTCAATCCGCCGGAGACCGAGGCCGCGTGGCAGCAGATCGCCCCCGTGCTGGAGACCGCCATGGACAGCCTGGGCGAGCGCGACCGGCAGGCCGTGCTGCTCCGGTATTTTGAGAATAAAACTTTGGGCGAAGTGGGCGCGGCCCTGGAGATGAGCGAGGACGGCGCGCGCCTGCGCGTGAACCGCGCGCTGGACAAACTCCGCGCCAAGCTGGGCAAAGCCGGCGTGACGCTGGGCGCCGCGCTCATCGCCAGCGCCGTGGCCACGAACTCCGTGCAAGCCGCGCCCGCCGCGCTCGCGGCCAAAGTTTCCGTGCTTACCGCCAAAGGGGTGGTGTCTACCACCTCTATCACAGCTTTGGTGAAAGGAACAATGAGCATCATGGCATGGGCAAAAGCAAAAACAGCGATGGCCTTCAGCACCGGCGTTTTGCTGGTGGCCGGAACGGCAACTTTTATTCTGGCTGCCGATGAAAAATGGTTTGAGCTGGATCAAGCTGTTTTGAATAATGCGCCGGATAACATTATGGTGATCCGCCCCACACATTTTGGAGGGTCGGCCAAAGGATCAGGAATGGTTGGTGGAAATGAGAGGATTGTTGGTCAAAACTTGCCGCTCGAATGGGGGATTGTGTTTGCCGACAAGTTTTCTTCATACCGCCTGTCGCTGCCGGAGGGCTTTCCCAAAGATCGTTTTGATTATTTGTTCACGCTTCCTCAAAATATGAATGACAGCAGCCAGGACGAGGTGAGAAACCTGATGCGGGACGCCATCAAGAAACAATTTGGATATATGGCGCATCGGGAAACCCGCGAACGGGATGTGCTTTTGCTCCAAGTCAAAAATACCAATGCTGCCGGACTTCATACAACGGTTACAACTGATATCAATGACACCGCGATTCAAACAGCCGTGGAGACTCTCAATTCGAAAAGCATCCCGATGTATGGCGTGACCCAAGAACTGGAAGGCTATTTGGGAACTCCAGTCCTTGACCAGACCGGATTAACCAATCGCTATGCCATTGACTTGCGCTGGGACAAACTTCCCGGCGAAAAAATGGAAGACACGGTAAAGCGCGTCGTCCTTGAAGACCTCGGATTAGAACTTGTGCCCAGCCGCAAGCCCATTGAAATGCTCGTCGTCGAAAAGGTGAAATAGTTCCGCCCCGCCCCGCGCCAGCCCGGAGCGCCGTCCGCCTTCTGAAAATAGCCCGCCATTTATGGCTGGGTTCACGGTTGCCAAATCTCCCCAGTCCCATCCGGGACGGCAGAATCTTTCTTTCGTCCCTGACGGGACTTTTTATTCCCGCCCGCGCCCACCCAGCCTTGAAAGGCTGGGCTATTCTCGAAACCACCCCGCGCGTCCCGCCCGCCAGCGCAGTTAGGCGCGACATATTTGTAGAAATCCAGCCGCTAAAACATCAGCTCCGTCGGAGCGGCATCGGCCGGGCAATGTCGCTCTCACGGAGCTGGTATTTTTCCTGGGGACGGGTGCTACCAAGATTCCGCGCCGCCGGCGCTCAAAAATGCCCGTGGTCGAAAAGGTGAAATGGTTTCACCCCGCCCCGCGCCTTTTTGCCGCACCCGCCCGGAGATGGAGCGCCTGCAATTTCCCTCAAAAATAATCTGTCGGATTTCGCCGCGAGCGGACATTACTTAACAGATGCGCCTGCTGGATGACAAAGAATTGCTCGCCGCCTACACGACGGAAGGTTCGGAGACGGCGTTCGCGACGCTGGTGGAACGCCACGTTTCGCTGGTGTATTCGTCCGCCTTGCGGCAGGCGCGCGACCCGCATCTGGCCGAGGAGATCACGCAGGCCGTGTTCATCCTGCTTGCCCGCAAGGCCTGCAGCTTGAAAAGGGAGGCGGTGCTGGCCGGCTGGCTGTGCCGCACGGCGCATTTCGTCGCCTGCAACGCCCTCAAGGCCGAACTCCGCCGCCAACACCACGAAACGGAGGCGCACATGGAATCCCTGCCAAATGAACCCGAGCCGGAGGTCTGGCTGGAAATCGCCCCGGTGCTGGACGCGGCGGTGGCGCAACTGGGCGAAGCCGACCGCAACGCCATCGTGCTGCGCTTTTACCAGCAAAAGCCGCTGGCGGAGGTTGGCCGCACGCTGGGCCTGAACGCCGATGCCGCGCAGAAGCGCGTGAACCGCGCGCTTGAGAAACTGCGTGCCAAACTGGGCAAGTCCGGCGTGACGCTGGGGGCCGCGCTCATTGCCAGCGCCGTGACCACCAACTCCGTGCAAGCCGCGCCCGCCGCGCTGGCGGCCAAAGTTACCGTTATTGCCGCCAACGGTGCGGCGACGACAACTTCGATTACCGCTCTCGTCAAAGGGACTTTGAAAACCATGGCTTGGATGAAGTTTAAATTTGCCGTCATGATCGGGGCCGCGCTCTTGTTTACGGCTGGAGCCGTGGCAATCCATTCACTGCTCTCCCAAACCGCCGCCAACCACATCGCCTTTGAAGCCGAGGGAACCGTCACATACGCGACAGCACCCGACCCGCGCGGCACCTATACCGACACGAAACATTTTATGGTGACGAGGGTGGGCAACCGTTGGAAAATTCGCACAATCACGCTAAAAGAGGAGCGGACAGGCATGGGTGGACCGATTGGAGATTCACTGTATCTTTTTTACGAAATGGGATTTGACGGAACGAACATTTATCGGTTGTTGCAGCAGGATGAGCAAAAAGTCCTTTCCCCCGTTCCCGTAAATGAGCGTTATAAGTGGGTATCGGCAGAGGGTGACGTGATGAAATCCGATTCCCCGCCGGGAAATGACAGTCGCCAGTTCTATTCCGTCTGGTTGCCTTATTGTTCCAAGCCTTATTTTAGAAATTTGAAGGATAACAACGCGGTTTCCCCGGCATTTGCAACCAGAGATTTCATTGGCGAACGCATCACCAAGATGCAGTCGCCGGCCAAATGGAAGACTCATGACAATTTCTTCATGAATGATGTCTCTTGGCTTTCTGATGGAACCTTTAAAGTTTTCTTGGCCGGTGGCAAAGAAACCACCTTAAAATATCAGCCACCTTATGACTTTCCTTTTGTCTGGGCGCGATATGAAAACCTGACTTGGACCAACTGGAACGGGATTTCTCTGCCCAGCAGTTTCAAGATTACGGTCAGCCGGCCGGATTATGAGTCAACGAATGTCGCTAAGTTTGTCCCGGTTTACACCATGGCTGGCCGATTGGATCAAATCCGAACGGTTGGGACTTTTTCACCGGTGCCTAAATTGACAATCAAAACCCATATCACTGACTGGAGAAACGCGAACCGCCGCTATCCAGACATGTTTCTCAGCACGAATTTCTGGGAGTTTTCAAAGGCCGTTCGCCAGCAACTCAGGTGAAATAGTTTTACCTCGCCACGCGTCGGTTTGCCGCCCCGCCCGGAACCAGCGCCAGACCTTAAATATCCTTGCCAACCATGAAAACCCGAAATACCGTCCCAAACCAAAACAACGATAGCCCGCAAATTTGCGGCCGAATCAATAGTTAGGCTGCAAGTGTGTGTCTATGAATAGCGAAGACGACAATCCGGTAAATATAGTCGAGTCGGCGATTGAGGATGCTGCCTTGGATTCCGAACCGTCAGCCAATTCGGATTCGCCACGCGATGCTTGGTGGTTTCGCTTGCTGAAGTTCGTGGCGGTGATTCTTGTTCCGGCCATCATTCTCGGTCTGGGTTTTTTGTTTGAGGATTACATTGAGCAGTATCGAGCCGAGAGTTCTACGAATCGCTTCGTTGCCCAGCAGAACGTCAAGCACGATACGATTGATTCGATGAAGTTTAGATTTTGGCTTGGAGCTTGCGTTGGCGGTGGACTTGGTGCGATTTATGTCGGCAGATGTATTATTCGGAAGACAGATCCATGATTTTGCAGTTTAGTTTCACATTTGTAGTGCGACCAATGAGTCGGTAGCCGTCTTCTTCCTCGCCTTTTTGCCGCCGCCCGCCCGCCGGCCCAAAGCGGCAGGGGACTGGCGCACTCCCAGACGCTCCGCGCGGTTCGGGAACTTTCGGTCAACGCGCCAGCGCCTTGCTGCTGCGGCCCTCCGCCGCTTTGCTTCGCCAATCAATATTCCAATCATTTCACAACTCCACCTCAACCCGCCACCAATCCCGTCCTCTTGGTGGCCGTCCGCCAGGACAAAATATTTTCAATCTGTCTGCCGGCCGGCTGGAACCGGAGTGCGTCCGTCCCCGGACGCAGCCACTTTCGCGAATCCGATGGCTGAAATTTTTCGGACGCGTGTTCCCTGGCCACATCGCTGCGCCCGGGACGGGCGCGCTCCGTAAAAATATTTTCAAATAGTTTGTTCGGTTTTCGCCACCGGC
Organism: uncultured Bifidobacteriaceae bacterium; assembly: GCA_964444085.1. Taxonomy (GTDB): domain Bacteria; phylum Verrucomicrobiota; class Verrucomicrobiia; order Limisphaerales; family UBA11358; genus UBA11358. The sequence continues at coordinate 4,698 of CAYUGC010000276.1, forward strand.
GGCCAAAAATCCGTGTTTATCCGTGTCCATCCGTGGTTAATCAGTTTTTTAGCCCATGAAATT
>CAYUGC010000277.1:0-4698 GCA_964444085.1 uncultured Bifidobacteriaceae bacterium
CCAGGCTGAACAGCATGAAGCTCACGAACAAATAATGATGGAGGCCGACGTGCATTTTATTCGAGTTTCTTTTTGCTCAACAGGATCACGCCCACCATCGCCACGAGCAGCAGCACAGAGACGATTTCAAACGGGAGCGTGTATTGTGTGAACAGGAGTTTGCCGAGCGAAATGGTGTCGCCTTCGAGCGTGGGTTCAGCCGCGCCGCCTTTGGCCGTGGCCAAAGTCTTGAAGAACGCCGAGGCGATTCCGCCCACGGCGATGATGCCGGCGATAAAGCCGAAGAACTTGATTTTGCGACGCGCCTCTTCCTTCAAGTCGAGCAGCATGATGACGAAGAGGAACAGCACCATGACCGCACCGGCATAGACGAGGATTTGCACCGCCGCGAGGAAGAAGGCGTGCAGCAGCACGAACAGCCCGCTCATGGAAATGATGGTCAGCACGAGAAACATCGCACTGTTGACCGGACTGCGGCTAAACGGATTCGCGATGACGAGCACGGCGCACAGCAGCGTCAGCGCCGCGAAGACGTAAAACAAAACGTCCTGCACCGCGCCGCCTGCCAGCAAATTGTTGAGAGCTTCCATTGCTGATTAAAGTTTCACCGGAAAATTTTCCTGCGCCTCGGCCTCTTCCAGTTTAAGTTTCCATTTCTGGATGCCGGGGCTGACGCCGCCGAGCGCGAGCAGTTTTTCCTTGTTAAAAATCATCTCGGCGCGGTTCGTGCCGACGAGCGAGTAATCTTTCTGCAGAAAAATCGCCTCTTCGGGACAAACTTCCTGGCAGAAGCCGCAGTAGATGCAGCGAAGCATGTTGATCTCGAATTCCGCCGGCATCTTCTCGGCGTTTGCGCGGTCGGCGGGCTGGCCGTTCGCACCGGGCGGCGTGATGCGGATGGCTTTCGGCGGACAGACAAATTCGCAGAGCTGGCAGGAGACGCATTTCGTGTCGCCGTCCTGGTCCTTCACGAGATACGGCGCGCCGCGATAATTTTCCGGCACGGTCCATTTCTGCTCCGGATATTCCATCGTCACGGTCTTGCCACGAAACAGCGTGTTGTAGGCGTGGCGGAACGTGACCTTGAAGCCGCCCATGATGGCCGGCAGATAAAGCCTCTCCCAAAAATTCAACGGTTTGCGATTTACGATGATCGCCATATCAACTCCTCAGCCACAGCACGATGGCCGTGATCAAAATGTTTGCCAGCGCCAGCGGCAAAAAGCGCCGCCAGCCCAAGTCCATCAACTGGTCATACCGGAAGCGCGGCAACATCCAGCGCACCCAGATGAACAGAATCATGAACAACGCCATCTTCAACAGGAAAACCAAAATGTGCGCGACGCCCATCAGCAGCGATTGCGCCGGTTGATCGAGGCCCCAGAACGGCAGTGTCCAGCCGCCAAAGAACAGCGTCACCATCATGCCGGCGGAACCCATCATCGCCGTGTATTCACCGAGCGGGAACAGCGCGAATTTCATCGAGCTGTATTCCACATTGTAGCCGCCGACCAGTTCCGTTTCCGCTTCCGGCAAGTCGAACGGCGTGCGGTTGGTTTCCGCAAAGGCCGCGACGAGGAAAATGATGAATGAAATCGGCGAATACGCGATGAGCCAACCGTGCGTCGTCTGCCACGAGATGATGGTGCTTAAGTTCAGGTTGCCGACGATGAGCAGCACCGGAATCACCGACATGCCCATGGAAATTTCATATGAGATCATCTGCGCGCTCGAACGGATGCCGCCGAAGAACGGATACTTGGAATTTGCCGCGTAGCCGGCCAGCACGATGCCATACACGCCGAGCGACACGATGCCGAACGTGTAGAGGATGCCGACGTTCAAGTCCGCGATGACCATCTTCTGCGCGCCCATCACCGAGCCGAACGGAATGACCGCCAGCGTCAACAGTGCCGGAACCACCGCGATACACGGAGCGAGCCAGAAATAAACTTTCTTCACGCCCGCCGGGGTAAAATCCTCCTTTAAGAAAGATTTCAAACCATCCGCCAGCGGCTGAAACACGCCGAGTCGCGTCAGGAATGGACCGAGAATCGGAATGTATTTAACAAACGGCGGCGCGACGCGATTCGGGCCGGGCCGGTCCTGCACCCACGCCGCGATCTTGCGCTCGGCCAGCACGGCATACGCCACAAAGCCGAGGATGACGTGAACAATCACGACCACCTTGACCAAGCTGAAGATGATGAAATTCCAGTCCATTTTAGATTTGCACCGTCACGCCGGTGTCGCCGAGGGCTTGCCACGTCAGGCCATTGAACGCCGGCACTTCCTTCGCCATTTGGTTGAACAGACCTTCGATGGTCACAAAACCGTTCTGGCCAGTGACGTGGTGGACGAGGTCGTGTAAAAACTCCCATTCGGCGCGCGCGTCGCCGGGCGCTTCGACGGCTTTCATGAATTTCTGGACGCGGCCCTTGCCGTTGGTGAACGTGCCGCGCTTTTCCGCGTGCGCCGCGCCGGGCAAAACGTAATGCGCCAGTTTGGTCGTCTCGTTCGCGTGGAGGTCGCTGACGATGAGCGTGTCCAGCTTCGCGAGCAATTCCGGCGTGAGGCTGTGTTCGGTGACGACTTCGCCGACAGTCTCGCTGTCGCGCAATTTCGCCTTGGCGACGCCGTGCTTGGCGATGTTCTCGCCGAAAACGATGAGTGTTTTGATTTTGCCAGATTCAATGCCGTCGGCGATCGGCTGCAAATTCACGCCCATCTCGGTGAAGCAAATGCCGGTGAGGCGCGCACCGTTGGTATTCGGATTTTTGTCCGCGCTGACGAGCAGCTTGTCGGCCTCACCGACGCGTGCAATCGAATCACTGATAGCACCCAGCTTGGCCTTCAATTTGGCGATCAGCCAAAGCTCTTCGTTCGTCTGGCGCGCCGAGGCGATGATGGCGACAGAACCAGCCGGAGCCTTCTTGAGCTTGTCGGAAATTTCATTGAGCGCCGCCGTCCAGGTGGATTTTTGGCCGCGCACCGAAACATCTTTCAAACGATCCGCGCGGGCGATCCACTTGTAATTCAAGCGGCCGGCATCGCACATCCATGAAGCATTGACGGCGTCGTTGTCGCGCGGCGTGTAGCGGAAAATCTTTTCCTCGCGCGAGCCGATGAGGACGTTACAGCCCGTCGCGCAGCTCGTGCAGACGCTTTTGGTTTCCTTGAGGAACCACGCGCGCATCTGGAAACGAAAATCTTTCGACGTCAGTGCGCCGACCGGGCAAACGTCCACGGTGTTCAGCGTGTAATTGTTGTCGAACGGCATTCCGGGGAACGTCGCGATGGTGTTGTAGCTGCCGCGATTGATGATGCCCAGTGCGTCATCCTTGGCGATGTCGCGCGTGAACCGGATGCAGCGCGTGCAGAGGATGCAGCGTTCCGCGTCGAGCATGATGCGCGGTCCGAGATCAACGGCTTTCGGCTTGTGGACTTTGGCTTCAACGAAGCGGCTCACGCTCTGGCCGTAGTCCACGGAATATTCCTGCAGCTTGCATTCGCCGGCCTGATCGCAGATCGGGCAGTCGAGCGGATGGTTGATGAGCAGCGATTCGAGGACGCCTTCGCGCATCTGCTTCACGGCGGGCGTCTTCGTATAAATCTCCATACCCGGCGAAATCGGCGTTGCGCAGGAGATCGCCGGACGCGGCGACTTGGCAATCTTGAACGTGCCGTCGGGATTGATCACCGGCTTGCGGTCCGGGCCGAGCGCGGGCGTGCCGAACTCGACGAGGCACATGCGGCAGTTGCCGACAACCGGCAGTTTTGGATGCCAGCAGTAATGCGGCACGTCCGTCTTGGCCAGTTCGCACGCCTGGATCATCGTCGTGGGCGTGAGCTTGCCCGACCAGTCGGCGGTGAGGCGCGGCACTTCGATTTCGCGCCCGTCCACCTTGACCTTGATTTTTTCAATCGCGGTCGGCGCGGGCTTCGTTTCAGTTGTGGCGGCGGTGGACATTGAAATCAGTGGTGCGCGGCTTCCAATTGTTTTGCTTCCGGCGCGGAAACTTCCTTCGCGCGACGCGCCTCATCGGCGGTGCCTTTCGCAACAAATTCGTCTTTGAACTTCGCGAGAAAACTTTGCACCGGCCAGGAGCAGGCTTCGCCAAACGCGCAAATCGTGCGGCCGCCGGGAATGTTGTCGGCGATCTTGCCAAGATAATCGGCGTCGCCCGCGCGGCCGTGACCGTGCGTGAGGCGATGCAGCGTCTTGCTCATCCAGAGCGAGCCTTCGCGGCAGGGCGTGCACTGGCCGCAGCTTTCGTGCGCGTAAAACTCGGAGAGATTCGCGAGCGCCTCGACGATATCCACGGTGTCGTCCATGACGATAATCGCGCTGGAACCGGACATCGTGCCAGCCTGAGCCAGCGAGTCGAAATCGTAAGGCAGATCGAGCATGTCGGTCTCGACCAAAATTTCTTTGCCCTCGGCGTCCTTTTTCTTGAGCTTGAACTTCTCGCCCGCCTTCAAAATTTTCGAGGACGAACCGCCGGGAATGATGGCTTTCAACTGGTGACCGTCGCGCAGGCCGCCGCCAAAGTTTGGATCGAAGAGCAATTCACGCAACGTCGCCTTGCCGACTTCGATTTCGTAGTAGCCGGGACGCTTCACATGACCGCTCAAGCTGACGATGCGCGTGCCGGTGTTGTTCGGCGTGCCGAGCTTGGCAAATTCCGCGCCGCCCAT
>CAYUGC010000278.1:0-4680 GCA_964444085.1 uncultured Bifidobacteriaceae bacterium
CCACTCCATGACCTCGCTGTTCAACGCCGAGCAGCGCCGAAAAAACACGCTCTACGTGGCCTTGGATTTTCTCGCGTGCGGGCTGGACCCCAAAAAATCCGTCTTCTTCCGCCAGTCCGACGTGACGGAAGTCACCGAGCTGGCGTGGATTCTGTCCACGCTCACGCCGATGAGCCTGCTGGAGAAATGCCATTCGTTCAAAGACAAGTCGGCGAAAGGGTTGCCCGTGAACCACGGCCTCTTCGCCTATCCGGTGCTGATGGCGGCGGACATTTTGATTTACGATTCCAACATCGTTCCCGTTGGTCAGGATCAGAAGCAGCACGTCGAGGTCACGCGCGACATCGCCATCAAATTCAACGAGGCTTACGGTGAAACCTTTGTCATCCCCGAACCGCAAATCAAGGGCGAGACGGCGAAAGTCCCTGGCCTTGACGGCGAAAAGATGAGCAAGAGTTACGGCAACACGCTGGAGATTTTCGGCGAGGAAAAGCCGCTCCGCAAAAAGGTGATGGGCATCAAGATGGATTCCCGCACGCCGGAGGAACCCAAGCCCGACGCGGAAAAAAATCTCGCCATCGAACTGCTCAAGCTCGTCGCGCCCGCCGCCACCGCTGCGGACTTTGAAAATCGCCTGCGCGCCGGCGGCCTCGGCTACGGCGACCTGAAAAAAGCGCTGTTCGAGCATTACTGGAATCATTTCGCCGAGGCGCGGAAGAAACGCGTCGAACTGGCGGCCAATCTGGATTACGTCAATGGCGTCCTTGCCGACGGCGCAACGAAGGCACGCACACTGGCGCAAACCGTCCTGAAACGCGCCCGCAAGGCGAGCGGCTTGGAGTGAATTTTTTCGGAGCGCGGGCTTCAGCCTGCTTCAATGTCACTGGTCATTTGAATATTGAAGCGGCGTGAACGCCGCGCTCCGCCAAGCCGATGAAAAACTCTTCGCCGCCTACAAGCCTTTCCGCAGGCACGCGCCTGCGCCTGCGGCTCACCGCCACGGCGGAAACCATCGTGCGCTCCGGCCATCCATGGCTGTTCTCCGACAGCGTTCGCGAACAAAACCGCGCCGGTCAGACCGGCGAACTGGCCGTCATCTACGACCGCAACGACAAATTCCTCGCCGTCGGCTTGTTCGATGCGGAGTCGCCGATCCGCGTCCGCATCCTGCATGCCGGCAAGCCGCAAACCATTGATGCCGCGTGGTGGCAGGCGCGGCTCGCGCAGACGCTCACGCGGCGTGCCGGACTTTTTGATGCGACGACCACCGGTTACCGGCTGATCCATGGCGAGAGCGACGGCTGGCCGGGACTGGTGCTGGACCGCTACGACACGACGCTGGTGCTGAAACTTTACACCGCCGCCTGGCTGCCGCGGCTGGATGAAATCCTCGCGCTGTTCAAAGAAAAAATCCCGTGCGAACGCATCGTCTTGCGCTTGAGCCGGAACATCCAGGCCGCTGCGGAGCGCCGAGCACCGCCTCGGCTCGATGGACAAATTATTTTTTCTCAACCGGCCGAGACGGTGCTCGGCGCTCCAGTCATCTTTTCCGAGAACGGCGTGCGTTTCGAGGCCGATGTGGTGCGCGGGCAGAAAACCGGGTTCTTCCTCGACCAGCGCGAGAACCGCGCAGAGGTCGAAAAGCTCGCGCGTGGAAGAAATGTCCTGAACGCCTTCAGCTTTTCCGGCGGCTTCTCGGTCTATGCCGCGCGCGGCGGCGCCCGATCCGTGACCGATCTCGACATCAGCGCGCACGCCTTGGAATCGGCGAAACGGAATTTTGCCCTGAACAAAAACTTTCCCGGGGTGGCCGCGTGCCGGCACGAAACCGTGCAGGCCGACGTGTTCAAGTGGATTGAGTCGAACACCGGGAAATTTGACCTGATCGTGCTCGACCCGCCATCGCTGGCCAAGCGTGCGGTGGAACGCGAAGGTTCCATTCGCGCCTACGAAAAGTTGAATTCGCTTGGTATCGCAAGGCTTTCACGCGACGGCATCCTGGTGGCTGGTTCGTGTTCCGCGCACGTTTCGGCGGCGGAATTCTTTGACGCCGTGCGCCGGGCGGCGATGAAGTCCGGCCGGAAATTTATGGAGTTGAAAACCTTGCAGCATCCGCCGGATCATCCGGCTGGTTTCAAGGAGGCGGAGTATTTGAAGGTGATTTACTTGAAATTCGCGGCGTAAGTTTGGAGTTCACGCTTCAGCGTGTTTCCGGGGACAGCCTGAAGGCTGAACTCCAACGAGCAGCTACATGATCTTCAGCTTCGGCAAGTCCTGCGAATCCACCAGTCCGACCGGCTCGTTCTTGGCGTTCACAACGATGAGGTCGTCAATGTTCCGCTCGTTGAAAATTTTCAGCGCCTCGGCGGCCAGCGCGTCGTCGCGGACACAAATCGGGTTGCGCGTCATCAGCTTTTTCAGCGGCTGCGAGAGCAGGTTTTCATCCGTCGCCATGTGCCGTCGGAAATCGCCGTCGGTGAAAACACCGGCGAGTTTGCCGCGTTTGTCCACGACGGCAAGGCTGCCGGACTTGGCGTGCGTCATGACCATCAGCGCCTCTTTCACGGAAAGATTTTCATTGGCGATGGCATTGCGCTCGCCACGGCGCATGATTTCGCCGACCTTCAGCAGCATCGCGCGGCCTATCGCGCCGCTGGGATGATACTTGGCAAAATCCTTTTGCTTGAAGCCGCGCGCCTGCAAAACCGCCATCGCCAGCGCGTCGCCCATGACCAGCGTGGCGGTGGTGCTGCTCGTCGGCGCGAGATTGAACGGACAGGCTTCTTTCGGAATTTTGACGCTGAGCGAAAGGTCGCTGTGCCGTGCGATCGACGATTTCAGGTTGCCGGTGAGCGCAATGATTTTGACGGAAAACCGCTTGAGCGCGGGCAGCAGATTCAGCAGCTCGTCCGATTCGCCGGAATAGCTCAAGGCGAGAATCACATCGCCATCATTGACGATGCCTACGTCGCCGTGCAGCGCGTCCACGCTGTTGAGGACGACGGCGGTGGAGCCGGTGCTGGTGAGCGTGGCGGCGATTTTCGCACCGACGTTGCCGGATTTGCCGATGCCGACGATGACGATTTTGCCGCGCTGCTTGAGCGCGGCGATGATGGTCTCAACGGCGGCATCGAAGGTTTTATCAAGCTGCGCGCGGACGGATTTCAGCGCGGCGAGTTCGATGTCGAACACTTCGCGGGCTTTGGCCAGATGACTCATGGAGGGAAGTTGCCAGTGAAAGGCGCGAGTTTCAATGCTTCGGTTTCGCCGGTAGGGAAATTTCCGGTCGGATGGAAAGCACCTCGGCGGTCGGGAAATCCGGCGGCACGGGAAAATCCACCGGACGTTTCGCGAGCCATTGCAGCGCGCGCACTAGAATCGTCTGCACGCCGGCGCAGCGCAGGGCTGGGGGCTGCACGTCGCCCGGCCAGACGTGGCCAAACGTGGCATTATACACGCGGCCTTGTCCGTAGGTCACCGTCCACTCGGTTGGCCAGTTCGTCGTGGTGCGGGCATCATAGCCGTAGGACAGCACCTCCAGATTTTTCGCCGGGCCGCGCGCGTAATAGTAAACTTCCAGATGCGGCGTTTTCCATTGTTTCGGCAATCCGGCGTGAATCGGATGCGTGCCGAGATTATGGATGACCACATCCGACTGCGGGCCGTGGCCGGTGCCGGTGCCCTCGCCGGCGGGGATGCGCACGAGGTTTTCATTCGTATCCACGGCGATGGCCCAGCCGAAATCCTTGTTCCGCCAGCCGAGGCCGATCATTTCGTTGTAAGCGGGCCATTTGGCGAACGCGTTGTTGGCCGAATGATAATCGAAAAATCCGCCGCCGTTGGTGACATAATTTTCAAACGCCACCTGCACTTCCCGCGGCCAGGTTGTTCCACTGTTGATGTCGTTGCAGGTTTGGATCACCGCGTCGTAGTCTGCAAACTTCGGCCGCCACGTGGCCCATTCCGGAGCGCCATTCGTGGGTGGCGCGGTGGCAACGGAAACGTCGAACAAACCGGTCGGCTCCAGAATACCCCGAAGCAGCGCCGTCGTCTGTTTCCAATCGTGATTACTGAAGCCATCCACGATGAGGACTTTGATCTTGTTTGTTTCAGCGGCGGGGGCGGTCAGTTGCACGCCGGCAAAAAACCAGGCCATTATCAGCAGCGCTCGCATAGAAACTATTCCACGTTCGGATACGAGCCGAGGATTTTGACGAAGTTGCAGTGCTTGCCGAGATGCTGGATGGCCTTGGCCACCTTCGCGTCCTGAAAATGTCCGGCGCAGTCAATGAAGAAGAAATATTCCCACGCCTTGCGTTTGCTGGGGCGGGACTCGATCTTCGTCATGTTGATCTTGAATTTGCGGAACGCGGCGATGGCCTCGTGCAGCGCGCCCGATTTGTCGGCCACGCTCAACATCAGGCTCGTGCGGTCGTCGCCCGTGGGCGGACTGCAAGTGCGTCCGAGGACGATGAAGCGCGTGACGTTGACGGAATTGTCCTGGATGTCCTGCGCCAGAATCTTCAGCCCGTATTTTTCCGCCGCCAGCACGCCGCCGAGCGCGGCGGAGAATTTTTCCTTGGCCGCCAGTTCGGCGGAACGCGCGTTGGACGACGTTTCCACGATTTCCACGCGCGGCAGGTTTTTCGCCAGCCAGCCGCGGCATTGCGCGAGCGACTG
>CAYUGC010000279.1:0-4651 GCA_964444085.1 uncultured Bifidobacteriaceae bacterium
TCGTTTTCGCCATCACTTCGAGAATCTGCCGCTCCTCGGCGCGCGACGGGTAGCCAATCTTCAATTTCAACATGAAGCGATCCACCTGCGCTTCGGGCAGCGGATAGGTGCCTTCCTGCTCGATGGGATTTTGCGTGGCGAGCACGAGGAACGGCTCGTCCAGCTTGTAAGTCTGGTCGCCGATGGTGACCTGTTTTTCCTGCATGGCTTCCAGCAGCGCGCTCTGCACCTTGGCAGGCGCGCGGTTAATTTCGTCGGCGAGAACGAGGTTGGCGAAGACCGGGCCTTTGCGCGTGGAGAAGCCGCCGGATTGCGGATTGTAAATCTGCGTGCCGACGACATCGGCGGGCAGCATGTCCGGCGTGAATTGCAGGCGCGAGAATTTCACGTGCAAACAATTCGCCATGGATTTCACGGCGAGCGTCTTGGCGAGACCGGGCACGCCTTCGAGGAGGACGTGGCCATTGGCCAGCAGGCCGATGACGAGCCGCTCGGTCAGATATTGCTGGCCGACGATGACCTTGCCGAGTTCGTTGAACAGCGGGTGCGTGAACGCACTCGCTTCTTTTACCGCTTCGTTGATGGCGTTGATTCCTGTGCTCATGTTTTTAACTCAATTTTTCGATGGACGACATTCTGACAAATGACCGCAAAACTTGTTCAACCGCAAATTCGCTTCGGTAGCACCCGCGTCTCGCGGGTCGTTTCGGGTGTCTCACCCGAAACTCTTAAGGCACAACGCTACGAATGACGCGTCCGTCCTACGGTAGGCCACACGCCTCGCCGCAATTCGGCGAGACGCCGAATTGCACCCGCGAGACGCGGGTGCTACACCAAATTAATTACGCGCCGGGCAATACGGCCACCTGCTTCCGGCTCAGCCAGCCGATCTTGCCGGCGTTGTTCGCGACCTGAACCCAATCATCGTGCTGGTCCAAAACCTTCAGCTCCGCGCCGTCGCGCGCCGAGAAGACGCCTTGCGCCTCGTCAAACGGACCGCTGCGCGCAGTGGCTTCGGCACTCGTCACCACGGCGATGGAGGCATTGAAGCGGTTCGCCGCCTGCAACGCCAGCACCGCGCCGGAGAAAATTGTCAGCGCCACAATCAGGCGGGTTGCCATGCGCAGCTTCGGCGCGAGCGCGGGCTTGAACTGGCGCAGCGCGAGCAACGCGAACAGCGCCCAGAAAAACACGGCGGTGAGCAGCGCGCCCTCATTCAGCGTGAGCGCGCCCACCCAATTTTGCCAGCGGCTCTCACGCAGCGTCGCGCCCTGCACCTGATTGCGTACGAACGCCAAGTTTGCGCGCAGTTCCGCGTCGCGCGGCGCGAGCAATTCCGCCTGCCGATATGCGGCGATGGCCTGGCCGAGATGCCCGGCCTTGAATTCCGCATTGCCGGCGTTGAAGAGCAGCGCGGGAGATTGGGTGCCAGTTGCAATAATTTTTTCGTAAGCCGTGGCGGCATCGGCGAACTTGCCCTCGGCGTAAAACTTGTTCGCCGCCGCAAAATCGGTGGAGGCAGCGGCCGCGAAAAGATTGCCGGCGAAAAACAACAGGACGAGCAAGGCCGAAATCGTTTTGAAGCTGCGGAGCAGCGGGCGGAAATAGCCCACGGTGAAACCGTGGGTTTCGGAGTCAAAACAATCCAAGCCCCGTAAGGGGCGAAAGAAGGTTTCGCCGGACGGTTTTCTACCGCCCCATCCGGGGCTTAAATTATCCCGAATCGCAACCCACGGCTGACGCCGTGGGCTACTATCTTTCGCGCCGCCGGCGCTGAAAAAGGAGAACCAAGTTTTCACGCTCTCACCTCCCGCAGTTGGCTGATGAGCTTTTCAAACTGCGCGGCGACGGAATTCAATTCGCTACTGCCGCGCACCGGCGCGTAGCGGGCCTGATTGCAAAGCTGAAATTGCTCGTGGAGCGCCGTGCGCAAGGTTGCCGGGGCGTTGCGCAGGAGCGCGTGGCCATCCACCACGTCTTCCGTGATGGCCGACGCCGGGCAATCCAGCCGTTCGCCGAGCTGTTCTTGCAGCAGCCGGAACAACGTGGCAAAAAATTCATCCGGCTGGTTGGCGGCGGCGTATTTTTGCAAGTCAGCTTTGCCGCTGGCGATGAGCGCGGCCACGGAGCGCTGGCGGCGGAGGCGCGGATTGTTTGCGAGGTTGTCAGCGCGTTTGCGCCAGATGAAGGCGGCGAGGAACGCCAGCACCGGCACCGATTGAGTGACGAGGAACACCGGCTGTGCGATCAGCGGCGTTTTGCCGGCGACGAGCGTTCCGAGGTTTTCCTTGATAGGTAAAATGTCCTGCGCCGGTTTTTCTTCGTTGGTGTTTTTGTTGGCGGCCATTTGCGGCAGCGGCGACGCGCCGGCGGCTTTCACGGTCAACGGCACGGCGGGTTGCGTGAGCGTGTGATAACGACCGTCTTCGGGATTGAAAAACGAGAACGCCAGCGCGGGCAGCTCGTGAACGTCGTTGTTCAGCGGCGAGATGATCTGCTCAAATGTCTTGGTGCCTTGGAAGCCAAACTGGTCGGTGGTTTCCAGCTTGGTCGTGGGCGGATAGGTCTTGAAATTTCTCCAAGCTTCCTGCTCCGGCAGCGTGACGGCGTCCAGCGCGCCGCGACCGGAAATCTGCACGCGCACGGTGATCGGATCGCCGACAGTAACAGTGGTGGGGCCGGCGCTGGCGGCGAGGTCGAACTGACCGACGGCACCCGTGAAATTTGCCGGCCGATTTTGTTCCGGCAGCGGCAGCGATTCGATATTCAAAGTTTCGGTTGCGAGCGTGACTTGCCTCTGCTCGCCGCGAAATGCAGCGAAAGGGTCGTTCTGGTTCTGCGAAGGCAGCACCACCACGGCGCTGGCGGTGAACGGCCCAAGCGCCAACGCGCCGGTTTTCACCGTTGTCAGCGGAATTGCCAATGGAATCAGGCGATAGATACGGTTTCCCACCTGCACGCGGCGCTGTTGGTTTTGCAATTCCGTCAATTTGCCGGCGCTGAAGCCGTCCGTCGGCAAGCCGGTCATTTGAAAATTCCCGAAATTCTGCACGTCGTCGCGCAGGTAAAGTTCCAGCCGCGCCATGATGGCTTCGCCGGCGTAAACTTTCTGCTTCGGGAAATTCAGTTTCAGGAAGGCGACTTCGCTGCCGGAATTCACGGCGGCGGCGGACGGCGCGCTGGCCCGGCTGACGATGAGTTTCAGCGGCGCGGTGGATAGCTGCTGGCCGTTCACGTCGGCGGTGAGCGCGGGAATGGTGAACTCGCCCGCGCGCTGCGGCGTGACGGAAAAACTCACGGTGACGGTGGTGCTCATCGCGCCGTTGATCCAGCTCATGTTCTGCGCCGTGCCGGCCTGGGCGATCTGGAGGCCGGGCACGTTGGGTGCGGGAACGCGGCCCGGTGAGCCGCCCTCGAACGCCAGCGACAACGTGGCGCTTTCGCCCAGCGTAAGCGTGTCGCGATCGAGCGACGCGGTGAACGAAGCCGCCCACGCCGCGCCGGGAAGCAGCGCGATCAGCAGCATCGCCAATGTTTTCAACGTGAACCGCATTTTCGTTGCGTCCATTCTGACAGACGCGGGCGGGAAATGTTCATCATTTTTTAACCCGAAGAAAGCGCAAAATTATTTGCCGCGCGCCGCCGGGAAACGCATCATGCCGGAATGACCAGTGCAAAATTGTTTTCCCTTTTCGCCGCCACCGTTTTGTTCGCGGCCAATCTGCCGGCGCAAACGGCAACCCACACGTTCGCCATCGGCACGAACGATTTTCTCCTCGACGGCCAGCGGTTGCAGATCCGCTGCGGCGAAATCCACGCGGCGCGCGTGCCGAAGGAATACTGGCGGCACCGCTTGCAGATGGCCAAGGCGATGGGCTTGAACACCGTTTGCGCGTATCTCTTCTGGAATCTGCATGAGCCGCAGCCCGGCCAATACAACTGGAGCGGACAGGCGGACGCGGCGGAGTTTTGCCGCATCGCGCAGGAGGAAGGACTGTGGGTCATCCTGCGCCCCGGCCCGTATGCCTGCGCCGAATGGGAGATGGGCGGCACGCCGTGGTGGATGCTCAAGACGGACGGTGTGAAGCTCCGCAGCCGCGACCCGCGCTATCTCGAACCAGCCAAAAAATATCTGAAGGAAGTCGGCCGCGTGCTCGGTCCGCTGCAAATCACGCACGGCGGCCCGATCATCATGGCGCAGGTCGAGAACGAATACGGCTTCTTCGGCAAGGACGCGGGCTATATTGACGAAGTGAGAAAAGCCTTGGTGGACGCGGGTTTTGACATTCCGCTGTTCCAGTGCAATCCGCCGGACCAGATGCGGAACGGGCTGCTGACCAATCTTTTTCAGGCCGGCAACTTCGGCAGCGACGTGAAAAACAACTTTGCAAAGGTGCGGAAAATCCAGCCGACCGGCCCGCTGATCTGCAGCGAATTTTATCCCGGCTGGTTCGACACCTGGGGCCAGCCGCATCACACCGGCAAACCGGAAAATTATCTGCCGAACCTGAAGCTCATGCTGGACATGGATGCATCGTTCAGCATCTACATGGCGCATGGCGGGACGACATTCGGGCTGTGGTCGGGCTGCGACAAGCCGTTCAAGCCGGACACGTCCAGCTACGATTACGACGCGCCGATCAGCGAGGCC
>CAYUGC010000280.1:0-4638 GCA_964444085.1 uncultured Bifidobacteriaceae bacterium
GCGACGCGGAATTTCCGTTCGCGCTGGCGTATTTCACCGGCAGCAAGGAGCATAATATCGTGATGCGCCAGCGCGCCATCCAGCGCGGCTTGCGGCTCAATGAATACGGCCTGTTCAAGTCGAAAGCGGAAACACGCGATCCAAAACTGCTGGTGGTGTGCAAAACGGAGGAGGACATTTTTGCCAGGCTGGATTTGGCTTTCGTGCCGCCGGAGTTGCGCGAGGATCACGGCGAATTTGCGGCGGCGGAGAAAAACGACCTGCCGAAGCTGGTTGAGTGGTCGGACTTGAAAGGCGCGCTGCACAACCATTCGAACTGGAGCGACGGCCACAACCCGCTGGCGGAGATCGCGGAGTTCATGGACGGCCTCGGCCTGGCATACTGGGCGATCACCGATCACTCGAAGGCGTCGTTTCAGGCGAACGGACTGGACGCGAAACGGCTGCGGGAGCAAATCAAGGAAATCAAGGAGTTGAATGCTAAGTTCGCCGACAGCGGACGGGATTTCCGACTGTTGACCGGCAGCGAGGTGGACATTTTGAAAGACCGGCTGGATTTTGACAATGACGTGCTGGCGGAATTGGAAGTGGTCGTCGCCAGCCTGCACGTTCCCAGCAGCAGCGAAGCAGAGAACACAAAGCGGCTGATCCGTGCGGCGGAAAACCCGTTTGTCCACCTGCTCGGCCATCTGACCGGACGGCTGCTGCTGGAGCGTGAGCCGTATCCGGTGAACGTCCATGCGGTGATTGATGCCTGCGCGGAAACCGGAACTTGGATTGAGTTGAACTGCAATCCGTATCGGCTGGATTTGGACTGGCGGCACTGGCCCTACGCGAAGAGCAAAGGCGTGAAATGTGTCATAAATCCAGACGCGCACCGGAACGCGCACGCGGGATTTTTGCGGCTGGGCGCGGGCGTGGCGCGGAAGGGCTGGCTGGAAAAAGCAGACGTGATCAACACGCTGCCCGGTTCAAGACTGACGGATGAATTGAAACGCTAGGGTTACAAACACACGTCGTAATGGTGTCAATTCCATAATTTTATGCTGGTTCGCCTGTGAATAATTATCCAAAAAATGTTTTGACGGGGTTCTTGCCAGACTGATAACTTCACTAGGTAATCGCCGATAAGTTTATTTTGAATGAAAAACCGTGGCGACGGTCGAAAAAAGACGCGAAATAAAATGAAAAGATTATTTGTCTCTGCCGGGCTGGCGGCCAGTGTCGCCGGAATATCGTCCATTCATGCCCAAAGCATGGAGGCAGGGACAAGCCCTAAGCTGTGGAACGTGAGCGCGAACCTGCGCGGCTTTTACGACGACAATTACTCGGTGTCATCCGCGCAAAAGGGCAGTTTTGGCTTTGAATTTTCCCCGTCCATTTCCGCCAACGTGGCGTTTGGCCAGACGGATATCGGCGTCAAATATACCTTCGGCCTGTTCTATTATCTCCAGCGCGCGGACAACGGATTGAATCCGCTTGACCTCACCCACACGGGCGATTTGTGGCTGGATCACGCCTTCAATGAGCGCTGGAAGCTGAACGTCACCGACTCGCTGGCGGACGGTCAAGATCCCCAACTGGTGCAAGGCGGCGCGGTGGTTCGCGTGAACGGCAACAATCTAGGCAACCGCGCGAACATCAAACTCACCACGGATTGGACCAGGGAGTTCAGCACGGCGGTGCATTACGGGAACAATCTTTATATTTACAGCAACAACAGCAACACCAACGCCGCCAATCCGAGCGAGGCCGCGTTGCTGAACCGGATTGAGCAGAATGCCGGCATTGATTTGCAATGGCATTTTGCGCCGGAGACGGTCGGTTATGTCGGCTACAATTACAGTTGGGTCCGCTATGACGGCAATGCCCAGATTGCCGCGCCGTTTATCATTACTTTCCCGACCCCCCGCGTCGTCCAGTATTTCAGCAGTGCTCGTGATTACAACGCTCACTATGGTTATTTGGGATTGTCGCACCAAATTACCCCGAACCTGACTGCCAATGCGCGCGGTGGCGCCTCCCTCGTGGATTTGTATAACGATCCGATTTCGCCCAGCACCTCGGTGGCACCTTATGCGGACGTAAGCCTGACCTACACTTACCGCCCCGGTTCGTATGTGCAGGCGGGCTTTACGCACAACATCAATTCCACCGACATCGCCGCGCCGAGTGCCGCGACGCATCAACTGACCGCGTACCAGGAAAGCTCGACGTTCTATCTGGACATCAACCACCGGTTCAATTCCAGACTCTCCGCCACCCTGCTGGGCCAGTATGAATATTCCACCTACAAGGATGGCGCCTACGGCGGCAATGGCGACGACATGATCAATGCCAGCATTGATCTCAACTACCAGTTGAACCGGCATCTGGCCGCGCAGGCGGGCTATAACTTCTCCGATTTGCTCTCCAGCATTCAGGGTCGTGGCAACGCACGCAACCGCGTTTATCTCGGTTTGAGCGCCAATTATTGAAGGATGGTCCTCATCAGCATCTGGACACCACATTCGGGAGCCGAGTCCGTGACCGGCTCCCATTATTTTTAAGATATGGACTCAATAAAAACCCCCGGCATTCCTGAAGCCCGGCTGCATTTTCTCGACTACTGGCGCGTCATCCGCATCCGCAAGGCGATCATCATCACCGTTTTTCTCATCACCGCCATCATCGCCACCGCCGTCACCTTCATCCTGCCGGAATCTTACGCCAGCACCTGCAAAATCCGGGTGAAAAATGACGTGAACGACATCGGTGGCGGACTGTCGCAATCATATCAGGTGAGCGACTACAACCCCTATTTCATCCAGACCACGTTTGAAATCATGCAGTCGCAACTGGTGCTGAGCAACGTCATCAACGCGCTGAACCTGAACGTTGAATGGGGGAAAAAATATTTCAATGGCGAGACCCTCAAGTCCTCCGAGACGCTGGAAATCCTCAAGGGGCGTATGCAGTTGGCTCCTGTGCGCAACACCGAGCTGATTTCCATCACGGTTTACAGCGACGACGCGAAGGAAGCCGCCTTGCTGGCCAACACCATCGCCGAGGCCTACAAAAACTACCGTCTGGACTCCCGCCGGCAGGTTACCGCCAAGGGGCTGGATGTCCTCGAAGCGCAGTATCTCGCCGAATCCAACAGCATCATGGTGGCGCAGCAAGAGATCGAAACTCTCCGGACCAAGCTGGGCGTCACCATTAACGCCGCCAGCTCACCCGGTTACACCCCCTCGCTCAACACCGAAATGCTGCAGCGTTACCACGACCAGATGATTGAAGGCGAACGCACCTACAAGGAACTGGCCGGGCAGCTGGATCAGCTCAAAACCTTCGACAAAAACCGCCTGCGCGACGTGCTGCCAAACGTGGTGAACGATGGCGCGCTGGCCGAACTCCTGGGCCGGCTCCATGAAGCCGAGCAGAAAATCGCCACGCTCAAGGTTGATTATCCCACCAACAATGCGGTTGTGGTCCGCGTCCAGACGCTGATTGACACGCTGAACCAACAGGTTGACGACCGCGTCAATGGCATCATCTCCAGCTTGGAAAGCCAGGTAAGCTCCAAAAAGGGCGCGCTGGATTCCTTGAACGCGTCGGTCGAGGATGCCAAAAAGAAAGACCAGGAAGAATCCGCGCACCAGCAGCCCTACTATGACGCCAAGCGCAACTTGGAGCAGTTCCGCGAACTCCACAACCTGCTCTACTCAAAAATCGAGGCGGAACGCTTGGAACAGGAAATTCCCAAGACCCAGATGGTGCAGGTCACCGACCGCGCCGAGCCCGGCAAGGCGCCCGTCAAGCCCAACAAGACCGTCAACATCGTCCTCGGCCTCGTGTTCGGCCTCATCATGGGCGTCGGCCTTGCCTTCTTCATCGAATACCTCGACACCAGCGTCAAGACCATTGACGATGTGGAACGCACCTTCCAAGCCCCCGTGCTCGGCGTCATCCCGCAGAACATCGGTTATCTCGTGGACGAAGGCACCGAGAGCAAGCACGCCGAGGCCTACCGCGTGCTGCGCACCAACCTGCTCTTCTCCCGCAAGGAGGAGACGCTCAACACCATCGTCGTCGTCAGCGCCGGCGCCGGCGAGGGCAAATCCACCACCACCATCAACCTCGCCACCGTCTTCGCCCAGGCCGGCAGCCGCGTTTTGATTGTGGATTCCGATTTGCGCCGCCCGACCCTCCACAAGCTTTTCAAGGTCACCAACAACCTTGGCCTGACCAACTACCTGCTCAGACAAAACACCATCGCGGAAATCGTCCAGACCACCCAGGTGCCCAACCTCGACTTCATGGCCAGCGGCAAGCTGCCCAACAGCTCCATGGGCATCCTCGGGTCCGCCCAGATGAAACAGATGGTCGCCGAGCTCAAGCAGCGCTACGACTACATCTTCTTTGATTCACCGCCCATCCTTGGCGTGAGCGACGCCTCCATTCTGGCCAGCGAAGTGGACCTAGTCATGCAGGTCATCCAATACCGCCGCTATCCGCAGCCCATGACCATCCGCGCCAAGCAGATGATCGAGAAGGTCGGCGGCAACTTCGTCGGCATCGTCCTCAACAACATCAATATGTCACAGGACGAAGGCTACTATTACTACAGCGGCTACTACCACGACTACTATTACAGCC
>CAYUGC010000281.1:0-4602 GCA_964444085.1 uncultured Bifidobacteriaceae bacterium
ATTGTCTTCGCGCTCATTTTTGAAGCCTTACGCTTTAGTGTTAACACGTCCTAATCCAGCCCTTCATCCGGCCAAGCGAAAACAAAAAGCCCACGGCTTTCACCGTGGGCTTTGAAATATGGGCCAGTCGTCGATGTCGTGACGACTATTGTTTTTGGTAGCCCTGTTTTTCCAGTGATTTGGTCAGGGCATTGACCAAGTCGGTCAGGGTCTGGCCGGTGTTGTTGGCCGTCTGGGTGTTGGCAGACGTAAATTGGTAGGTCGAGTTGGCGTCCACCATGATGATGTTGCCCGTATTGGTGTCGGGATAAATATGGTTGTCAACGCAACTAAAAGTGTTGGGGAACGAGAACGTCCGCTTTTTGGCGATGGCCAGCGGGGTGTTCACGCCGCGATGCAGGGAAGACCAGAGGTGCGGATAACCATTGGGGTCAATGCCGTCGCCCGCCCGGCCAAGCACGGTGTAGTTGTGGCCGTTTTTACGGGCGATGTTGATCCACAGGTAACCGGTCAGCGGGCTGACCCAGTATTGTTTTTTGCCGTTGATGATGGCCCAGCCGACGAAGGTGCCGTTGGTGCCGGCGGGGATGAGTAGCATCTGCCCAGAGTAATTGTAGGCGAGATCCTGGCTGAACGTGGTGATTTGTTCCTTGCCGGAATAACTATAGACCAGAATGTCCTGCGCGATCACGGTGACGATGGCGTCAGAACTGATGAGGGTTCCATCCGGCGTGGTGATGACCACGGAGTAATGACCGGATTGGTTGCTGTGCAGGTTGGCCAGCGTGAGGGTGGCGTTCGTGGCGCCGGAAATATTGGCACCATTGAAACGCCATTGGTAGGTGAACGGGCCGATGCCGCCCAAGCCGACGCTCAAGGTCGCACCGGACCCGGTGACTGTGGTCTGATTCAACGGTTGCTGGATGATGGACGCGACTGACTGGCATTTGCCGGCGCTGCCGGCGTTGTAGATGGCTGCGATTTCCGTTTGGGACAAAGCGCGATTGTATAAGCTTAATTCGTCGAGCGGGCCGCTCAAGTAAGCTCCGTCCGTCCAGCAGCCTCCGCCGCAATCTTCCGGGCGGCGACCGACCCAGAAATTATAGCTTGTCAGGGGCACATCTCCCGACCAGGTGGATTGGCCGACCACGGCCCCATTCACATACACTTTGATGACATGGGACGTCCGGTCATAAGTGACAGCGACGTGCTGCCAAGTGTTGGCCACCAGCGTTCCGCTGGGCGAAGGCACTTGAATATAATTATTCACATTCGTTTCCAAGAAGGAAGCGCACAATACTCCTTGGCTCCAAGGATACTGACCGATCCAAAACTGAACGCCAATTGCCTGTCCGACTTCATCGTTCCATTCTACGATGGGCTGCAACCCATTCACTGTGGACGGCTTGATCCACGTTTCAATCGTGAGGCCGTCACCCGCCCCCACGTTCAAAGCTGGACTTGCTGGCACATGGAAATAAGAGTTATAACTGTTCATCGCGCAGGCGCTTCCCACCTCGCCGTTGGTGTAGGTCAAGCCTGACGATGCGATTCCATTGTTCGTGCCAATACAGTCATAGAGATTACCTTCCCCCGGCCACCACGCCACCAACCCCGCCGGTGTCGGCGTGCATTCGGCATTAACCGGAGTCTTGTTTACGATTTGCATGCCGGAAAGGAACTGCTTGCCTTGCGTGTTGGGATGCGACGCGAGAACCAGCGCCTGTCCCGCCGCCAACTGGACATTTTGCCAGCGCGCGTATTGAACGCCTTCCGTCCACACTGGCACGCTGCTGGCAGGATCATCGTAAGATGTTTTAATCCCGTAGCTCGTTCCTCCAACCGTGACTTCATAGCTGCCGTCCGGAGAATACGCCAACACATCATACCGGCCTGGAGGCAGGTTTGTAAACGTGATGAAATTGGTGCCACCGTCCAATGGATAAATGAAGGTTTTATACATCGGATCGCTAGAGGCGTCGTTCCAAGCTCCCGGCGCATCGGATACGCTCATGCCCACCGTTGTCATTCCCCCATCAGCCAACTTCAAATTCACCAAGGTGCCGGAGTTGCGCCAATCACCCGGAGTGGAGGAGGCGTCACGGTCATAAAAATTCCAAAAATCGTTGGTCGCCCCTCCAATCGCTGCGAGTCCAGTCTTCAAACTATAACCGCGCCCGCCGCTAGCGCCAAAATCAATGTTGATCAATTGATGCGACAACCCCGTTTGCGACGCACACTTGCCCGCGCTGCCGGCGTTGTAGATGGCGGCAATCTCGTTGGTGGAGAGGATCCGGTTATAGAGGGACACCTCATCAATTTCGCCCTTCAAATTGTCGTGATTTAAACTGTCGCACCCGATACTCACTGGCTGGCTATTCACAGTATTGGCCAGGTTGCCTGATAAAGTTGCCGTCTTAACCAACTGGCCATCAATAAAAGTTTGCACTTCGACTTGCGTGGCTGTGGCCTGCCGATAAGTTGCCGCCACATGGTGAAAAACCCCAGCCGTTGGCACCGGCACCGCCGAAATCTGGAATGTTCCGGAGGTGGACTCCTCAAAAAAGACCTGTAACACTTGTGAGCTGTCTAGAAGTACATTGATGCCAAAATTACAAGCACCGACAAAAACTGGACGTTTGGTCACCAATCCGTAATCAATCACCGACCCCGTGTCTTTATACCAAAATTCAACCGTCAATTCGTTGGTGAAGCTCAACATAGGGCTGTCGGGAATCTGAACGCCTCCAGTGACGCCGTCAAAGTTGAAGCTCTGTCCCACTTCGCCGGGAGCATACGATATTGACCCAACAAATGTGCCATTGTTCACACCGAAGACATCATTTGCGTTCCCGTCACCCGGCCACCACGCCACCAAGCCCGCTGGTGCCGGCGTGCAATCGGATGAGTTGTTTTTATTGCTCACCACCAGCGTGAAGCCGCCGACATAATCCATGACCCCATCTGGCCCGAGCGACATCTGGCTCGCCTGATCCAGATTAAAAACCGAAGGCGTGGCCAGATAAAAATCCGTCAATGTGATCACTTGGTTGCTGGTTTCAAAAGTGAGCGTGCCGGCACCGGGAATGCCTGAATTGAGAACGGGGACAGGCGTTGGCGTGGGCGAAGCGCTGTCCGCCGCAAAACTGTGAATCTGATTTGTGTCGGTCAGCATGGGGCCGAAAGCCGAGATGGACGGAGTCTGCGCGTCGTTAAAAAATAAGTTGATGCCGAAATTGGCGTTGTCAATTCCCGGACTCGTATAGACGCGAAAGGAATTCGTTCCCGGCACCAGCGTGATGTTGGGCTGGACGGCGGCATCGCTCGGACCATTGAGAAAAGTTCCGCTCGGCAAACTCTGCAACCAGTTGTCAAAATTGCCGCCGGGGCGGGTTTCCCATACATCCGGTTGGAAAAGCACGCTGCCGGAAGCGTCCGCGCCAAACGTGACCACATCGGTCAAGCGGACTTGGGCGTTGGCCGCTCCGGGCAGGGTTACGGCCAAAAGTAGGGCAAGTATCTGGGCTAGTGTTTTCATGATGGTGATTGGATCAATTGGCTGCGGGGTGGCATCCGTTAAATTCCATGGCCGACGTGACCGTGAAAGAATGGGCGAGATTCCGTTTCATATAATAATTTCCTAATGGTTCCCGAAGGCAAGAAATCAAACCACTTATCCGTCTAAAACGCAACTAATTTTTTTCACCGTCATTTTCGCCGCCACGCACCGGCAATTATTCCCGCGTTATGTCCGGGCAAATGAAATTCTAAATAAAAAACCCACGGCTTTCACCGTGGGCTTTGAAACATTGGCCGGTCGTCGCTGACGACCTGACGATTATTTTTTCTTCGCGTGGACTTTGGCCGCGACTTTCAGGCGCAGGCCGTTCAGGCGGATGAAGCCGGTGGCGTCGTCCTGGTTGTAGGCCTTGGTCGGGTCGGCTTCCATCGTGGCGATGTGCGGGTTGTAGAGGCTCACCGGGGATTTGCGGCCGCTGACCATGATGTTGCCCTTGTAAAGCTTCACGCGCACGGTGCCGGTGACGTTTTTCTGCGATTCCTCGACGTAGGCCTGGAGCGCGAGGCGTTCGGGCGCATACCAGAAGCCGTTATAGACCAACTCGGCGTATTTCGGGATGAGCGCGTCGCGCTGGTGCATGACTTCGCGGTCCATCGTAAGGCTTTCCATCTGGCGATGCGCGAACAGCAGGATCGCGCCGCCGGGCGTCTCATATACGCCGCGGCTCTTCATGCCGACGAAGCGGTTCTCCACCATGTCCACGCGGCCGACGCCGTGTTTGCCGCCGATTTTGTTCAAGGTTTTCATCACTCCGAGCGGATTGAGTATCTTTCCGTTCACCGCGACGCAATCGCCCTTCACAAAATCGAGTTCGACGAATTCCGGTTTGTCCGGCGCGTCTTCGGGCAGCACGGACAGTGTGGTGAAATACTGGCGGTTCTTCAAATCGTAGCTGTCATACCACGGGTCTTCGAGAATGCCGGCCTCGTAGGAAATGTGCAGGAGGTTGCGGTCCATCGAATACGGTTTCTTGGCGCTGGCCTGCACGGGAATCTTGTGCTTGGCGCAATAATCAATCATCT
>CAYUGC010000282.1:0-4601 GCA_964444085.1 uncultured Bifidobacteriaceae bacterium
GAAAATGTTTGTCCTTCTTGTCAATCTTCGCGTCCGCCATGCAGGCCTTGATCAAGTCCTTCGCGTCGTCGCGGTCGAGGATGGTGAAATCCTTCTGGTAGCCGAGCGTCTCGGCGTGCAGCCGCAAAATCCGCGCGCCGATGGAATGGAACGTGCCGCCCCAGAGTGAACGCAACTCGTGGCCGAGCAGATCGGAAACGCGCCGCATCATCTCGGCGGCGGCCTTGTTCGTGAAGGTCAGCAGCAAGATGCGGTCGGCGGGAATGCCCTGTTCCAAAAGATACGCCACGCGATAGGTGAGCGTGCGGGTCTTGCCGGAGCCGGCGCCGGCGATGACGAGGGCGGGGCCGGGCGGCGCGGTGACGGCGGCGAGCTGCTGTTCGTTGAGTTCGCGCGGATAGTCAATGTTCAGCCGGATCTCCGACGTGAACGGTTTAAGGACGTATTCGTGCGACATGGCGCAAATTGAAAGGGCAAACGGGCGAAGACGAAAGCAAAATCCCGCCGCCGGGCATTTTATCCGGCGCGGGAATGGCGGCTAAATCCGGCGGGCCGGATCAATTGTTGAATTTGATATGCGCCTCCACCAAGCCCTGGTGCGGGCTGCTTTCAAAGACAAATTTAATCCGACTCACGCCTTCGCCGGCCAGAATGTGAAACGAATGGCCCCGGATGATGGCGGGCGTGGTCAGTGCGCAAACGGCACCTGCGTCGCACAGCCAGGATTTAAGCCCGCCGGCGAGCATGTTGGTCACTTCACCCACGACATCGTTGACATCGGAATCGCCGGGCGTCTCCGCCGCTGGCAATCCCAGCATGGTCGCCGTGATATGCGTGGCCAGCGGGGCGGGTAGATGCAGATAGACTGCGCCGGTCACGGTTTCGCCGGCAAAACCCACCGAACCGCTGATATGTTCGTTCGCGTCAACGGATGGCAATGCGGCCAGCGGAACTGCCGGCAACGAGAGCATTGTCAAAAAAACTTCCGCCAGATGCCGGACGAGAAATTCCCGCACGGCACCGGCCTCAATAGGTTGGTTCATGGTTTGCAAATAACAACAAAGCCAATGCTTTCAGGCATAAAATGGCGGCGGCTGACCGTGCGCCGGGTTGGTTTTATGACGCGCGACATCAGTTAAAGCGTCAGCCTGTCATACTATCGGCGGAATCAATGAAAACTGAACTGATGAAAGGAAAATTCCGGTTTGCCGCCGGGGTTTGCCTAATCGCGTTGAAATGGCAGCGGTTCAGCTTTTGGGGCGCGCGCGTTTGTCTTGAGGACGTATTCGTGCGACATAAACGCAGATTAAAACCGGCGGCGGGGCGAAAGGCAAGCGGCGGCGCGGGCGGGTCGGGGCATTGCTGAACAGTTGAACCATCGTCCCAGGCTAAGACTGGGCTTCAAAACCCCCAACGAAGTCTATTACTAAAAACCGCCTTTTTGTCGCACTACAAATGTGAAACTAAATCTTCTGAAATGCTGCCTGCACTCGCTCTGGCGAATGAGCTTCGGCAGCCCAAATGTAGTAAGCGGTGAAAACGACTGCTGCGACGCCGATGAAGAAAACACCAACGTCATGCAATCTCCGACATAGACCGTCTGTTTTTTGTTCCATAAAATCAATATGCGCTCACTTGCTGCCTAACGAAAAAAGCTGAGCCGCAGCCGAACTACGACTTGGTAAACCTGCGACTCTTGCGCGTAACAGACAACGGCAAAGGCTGTTGGCTCCGGCGACTGGTTAGGCCACCAAGTCCTCATAGCACACTCCTAAACCTTCGGTAAATCATGGCTGTCAGTCCAGCCGGAATAAGTGCGAGGACGCTGATAATCATTGCATGAATCAAAAACATAACAATCGCCCAAGATGCACCAGAACCAACTGGTGGTGGTGTGTTTGCGGGTCTGGGAAGAAACGGGCCGTGTGCTGCATCAAGATAAGCAAAAAGAAATGCCGCCCACAAAATACCGCTAACTACCGCAACAAAAGTGACACAAAACGCCAAGCCTCGGCGGCGGCTCCAAACGCGCAGCACGCACAACTCAACTAGCGCGGTGACGACAAGCATCGTGAGAATATTAAGTGACGCACTCATGGTGGCCTAACGAAAAAAGCTGAGCCACCGCCGACTCGTGACGTGAACCGCGATAGCGGAACTGACAGCGCCAACGGCGGTTGGCTCCGGCGACTTGTTAGGCGTGCGGGTCATATCTTCCGCTTGACGATTCTTAGTATCATAAAGCCCGTAACAATGAAAACCACTGCAATGCCCGGCATGAAAAAGGTCATCGCCCAATATCTGCCCGTGGATAGTGCCTTGATAACTTCAAAGGCTCCAAAACAGGCAAAAAACAAACCTGCCGCAATCAAAAAATAGGCCGCACCTCGCGTGCTCGCCAAACTCTTCTGGCGAATACTCTCCAATGCGGCCTCCATCGAGGCTGACTGCTCTGCACATCGGGGCGAACAAACTGCTCGCCCAGAACTGGAGTGAGTGACGCAGGATGGACACAAAGCGTGTCCGCAAAAAACGCACGTCGCGACTGCATCTGTCTGTGTGTGGTTCGAGCATTTCATAAATGTGTGAGCACGCCTAACGAAAAAAGCTGAGCCACCGCCGACTCGCGACGTGAACCGCGATAGCGGAACGGACAGCGCCAACGGCGGTTGGCTCCGGCGACTTGTTAGGCGGCGTCATTTTCGTGTGTACGTATTGGTGAGTCCGTCAGAAAGCACCAAGCGCGTGCTATCTAACCTGACAATCTTCTGGTGGTCAACTTGGCCAATACTTGCAAGGTTGGTGAGGTTTTGTGAACTCCTCTGTGTGATAGTCGTGACTAGAAATCCATCCTGAACACTCCATGTCCCGTCATACACCGCCTCTTTTATGATGCCAGCATTCGTCCCAGCCAAATGTGAATGAAAACTGCCATCAGGAGATAATGTCCAGACAGTGTGAGCAGACATCCAAGTGCCTGCGACTTGGTCGGCAAGCTTGGCGTCGTGTCGGCTGCAACCTGTCAGCAGCAAACCAAGTGCAAAAACGATAGGTGTGAATTTCATAGTGTGTGCGAGCCGCCTAACGAAAAAAGCTGAGCCACGTGGGAACAGTGACGTGGTGAACTAAAACGCTCAAGCGCAAATCTGATGCGCCCACCCACGTTGGCTCCGGCGTCTGGTTAGGCCACGGTGTCGTCATAAAGCTCTCAATCTCTGAAAAGCGTATCTGCCGCAAGTTGTAAATCGTCGTCATGAACCCAAAGGCAATATGGCTTTGGTTCTCCCGGCTCATGCTTAATCTGGTGCTTGATGTCGGACTTCTTGAGCTCGGAGAGAAGTCTGTCGTGTTCGGATTCGCGATAGACACCAAACAGATTCCAAGGTGGCTGTGGAAATGTCATGGTGATCGAGTGGCCTAACGAAAAAAGCTGAGCCACCGCCGACTCGCGGCGTGAACCGCGATAGCGGAACGGCCAGCGCCAACGGCGGTTGGCTCCGGCGACTTGTTAGGCAGCATGGTCGTCATATCTATATCTATCTTATTGCCGTCCGAATGTCCCTGCATAGACGATAAATGGCTTCGGACTGCCATCTACTATCACTACGGGCAGCTTCTTTGGCTTCTTTTTAATCTTAATCTTCGGCTTTGCAACTTTCTTGACCGGAGACTTTGGGCAACGGAGCCGAAGATGCCGATCTAAATTGTCGGGGCGAACAAATGCCTGACAATGCGGACAGGTCGAAAGGACAGGCTTCGGGATAATCTTATCCATATTTCGATGGTGCAATGCAGCCTAACGAAAAAAGCTGAGCCACCGCCGACTCGCGACGTGAACCGCGACAGCGGAACGGCAAGCGCCAACGGCGGTTGGCTCCGGCGACTTGTTAGGCGACATCGTGTGAATCATAAATCAAGTGCGAACATCAATGTAAAATAACAACCGCACCGCCGCGATGCTGCAAATCAAAAAATAAAGTCCCAGCAACGCGCAAATAATGCCAGTGATGACTGCTGGCAATCCAGTCATCATCCTCGTCCGAGTGACAGGAATGCCTCTCGCTGAAAAGCCACGAAACGCCATGCTGAAACACGCAAAGCAAACGCTCGCACAAAGCAGTAATGGCAATAGCTTCATAAGATGCGCAATGTCGCCTAACGAAAAAAGCTGAGCCACCGCCGACTCGCGACGTGAACCGCGACAGCGGAACTGATAGCGCCAACGGCGGTTGGCTCCGGCGACTGGTTAGGCCACGCGCTTCTCATACGGTTTGGCAATCATAATACTGATGGCAAGCCCAATGCAAATACCACCAAGCATACCCTTGATACCCTCAAGCCTGACACTCTCGGAAATAGAAACCGTCGAATGCAAAAGCACATATCCGAGAACTCCCCATCCAAGACCAGCAACACAAGCAGCAAGCGAAGCAATCCTAGCCCAACTGGCATAAATGCGCTTGCGAGAAAAACAGGTCACAATCGGCAAAAGAATGGAAAAGACAATGCCGACCAATAAACTAATAATGTCAGAGTAGCTTGTCATAGTGGCCTAACGAAAAAAGCTGAGCCACCGCCGACTCGCGACGTGAACCGCGATA
>CAYUGC010000283.1:0-4580 GCA_964444085.1 uncultured Bifidobacteriaceae bacterium
GACTGGGAGACATGTCTACCAGTTCCAAAGCGCTGACCTGTCCGCGCACTCCAAATGCGGACGCAACTCACTCCTCCGGTCTGTCGAGGTGTTCGCCCGGCGGCAGGTCGGCGAACTTTTCAAAATGCTCCGGACGGAGCGGTTCGGAGATGGCGTGTTCACCGCCAAGCCACTTGCCCAGGTCCACCAGCTTGCAGCGGTGTGAGCAGAACGGCCCATATTTTCCCGCGAACCAGTCGCCGGATTTTTTGCACGTCGGGCATTTGACGGCACGCATGGCTACTGCGTTTCGGTGGCGACCTGCTTGAGAATGGCGACCAACTGGCTCGCGTCTTCCGCCGGCACGCCGGCCTCGGTGAGAACTTTTTTCACGCCGGCGAGCAGCGTCTCCTGCTGCGTGGCGGAAAGATGCGCGCCGTTGAACAGCGCGTGCAGACTGCGCGCCAGCTTGGTGTTTTGCGCGGCCAGGCTTTTTCTTCCGCTCACGGTGGCGATGAGCTGATCCGCCAGTTTTTTGATCGAGGCCGTCGTGGCCTTCTTGCCGGTCGCAGCGGCGGATGAAAGATGATTCAACAGCGACACGCGTTGCGCGGCGCCGGCGGTCGCGTCCGCCGCCTGGTTGAGCGCGTCCAGATCCGTCTTGAGATCGGCGATGTTTTGCAGTGTGGCGGCCAGCACCGGATCCATCGGCGGCGCAGCCGGGACGTTTGGAGCCTTCGGCGACTGCTGCTGCCCGCCGCCGGCTTCCCGGCCGATTCGGTTTTGCTCGGCATTGTTCTGATCCGCCGCGCGCCGTGCCTGTTTCGTGGCCAGATCATAATTCACATCGGCCAGCGCCTGCCCGGCCAAGGCAAACGTGACGGCGAGGAGAAAAAGGTTTTTCATAAATCTCACTGGTTGACCATCAGCGGGCTATTTTTGCCGAGCAGCGAAATGTAGTCCTGCAAAATGCGCTCCGTCTCGTCCAGCATCGGGTCAAACGGCGGCGGCGTTTTTTTGCCGGCGACCGGCTGGTCAGCGGCGGCCGCATTGGTTTCCGCACCTGCCACGGTGAGCCCGGGCAGCTCGGCATTTTTCACCGTGATGTCATAAACCTTCACGCCGTCCGTCGGGCGGGCGGTGCGCTCGGCGTCGCGCGCCTTGCTTTTCAGGAAATTGTTTTCCCGCTCCTTCAACGCGTCGTGCTCGTTGATGGTCGCGGTCTTGTCCGCCTGCAATTTCTGGAACTGCGCGATGTCCTCTTTGACGTAGAGAAAATCCTGATTCGTCGCGATGCGCCCGTCGGAACGCGTCTTGAGCGGGGCCAGATACGGCTGGACAAGATTCAGTTTCTCATAGCTCGCCGGCTGGATGGTGTCCCACGGCAGTGGATTGTCGAGCGAGGCTTCGCCGACCTGCGTCGAATAATTGAACACGTCTGGCAGCACGATGTCCGGCTCCACTCCTTTGAGTTGCGTGGACGCGCCGCTGACGCGGTAAAATTTGCGGATCGTGATTTTCAGGTTGCCGGGATCGTTCGTCGCGTTTTTATCGGAAGACCAGACGAACGGCTTGAGCGGATTCAGGCTTTGCACCGTGCCCTTGCCGTGCGTGGAAATATCGCCAACCACCAGCGCGCGGCCATAATCCTGCAACGCGGCGGCGGCGATTTCCGCCGCCGAGGCGCTGAATCGGTTGATCATCACCGCCAGCGGGCCGTCGTAAAGCTCCGACGGGTCGGGGTCGGAATCCACCTGCACCCGGCCGTCGGGGTCGCGGGCGAGCACCACCGGGCCATCCTTGATGAACAGGCCGGTGAACTTGATCGCCTCCTCCAGCGAACCGCCGGGATTCGTGCGCAGGTCGAGGATGATGCCGGAAACTTTTTCCTGCTTCAGCCGCCTCACCAGTTTCGCCACGTCCACGGAGGTTGACTTCGGCGTGGTGTTGTCGCCGCCGAGGTTGACGGTCGCGTAAAATGACGGCAGGTCAATCACGCCAATGCGCTTGCCGCCGGGCAGTTCGATTAGCTTCGCCTTCGCCTCGGAATCCTCCAGCTTGATTTCGTCGCGGACGAGCTTGACGATTTTGCGCGCGCTGCGGTCGGCGGCGGGGCTGATGGTCAGGCGCACTTCCGTCCCTTTCGCCCCGCGGATTTGCTGGACGACTTTTTCCAGCTCCATATCCACCACGTCCACCGGCGCAGCGTTGCCCTGTGCCACGGCGACAATCCGGTCCTTTTCATTCAGCGATTTGCTTTTCGCCGCCGGCCCGCCGGTCACCAGCGAGCGGATGGTGCAATAGCCGTCGTCCTCGGACAATTGCGCGCCGATGCCGAACAGCGAGAGGTTCATGCCGATGGAAAAATCCTGCGCGTGCGGCGCGCTGAAATAATCCGTGTGCGGATCGTAGGCGTGCGCGAGGCCGTTGAGGTAAGCCTGCAACACCCCGTCGCTGTCCCAGTTCGTCGTCATGTGCAGGTTCCAGCGGTAATGCCGTTCCAGCGTGGCGGGAATGTCCTTGGTCGCGTCCGCCGGCAGGCGCACTTGGAACGTGCCGTTCGTCTCGATGATTTCGCGCGACAATTTTTCCTGCAAATATTCATAGCGCAGCCGCTGCCGCCAGAGCGCCTTGGCCGCGTCCAAATCTTTCGGGAACGCCTCATGCCGGCGGTCGAGTGTGATTTTCTCATCCACCGTGAACTTGAATTTCTCGTGTTCCAACAAGTCCGCGACGAAGGCGTCGTGCTGCTGGATGCGCTTGGAATAACAGTCATAAACTGCAAACGCCGGCGTCAAATCCGCCTTGCCGCCTTCGAGCGTCAGCTTGTCGAGGTTCGTCCGGTAGATTTCAAAACCCGCGAGGTCGCTCTGGAGGAAATTCTCGTGGCGCGGGTCGAGCGAATCAATGTAGCCGTCGAAAAACCTCTTCGACAGCTCGGTGTCCAGCGGGCGTTGCAGGTAATGGTATTCCTCCAGCAACCGCGCGGCGACGTGTGCAATGCGCGGGTCGTTCGGGCCGGGCTTCAGGCTCGTGGCCGGCAGTGCGGGCAGCGTGGGCACGTCGGACTTGCTCGTTTCGCAGCCCGCCCAGATGGCCAGCGCAATCGTCGGAACCAGCAAGACCACGGAAAAATTTTTCATTCGATGCATGATGTGTCGCGTAAGCACGATTTGACCGAACATAACCCAAAGCGTTCACCGGGGAAAACATTTTGACGGAAAAATCGAACAAAAAGCAGATTGCCTTTGTCTGCTGAATCCAGAATTATTCCCGTTCTTAAATTTTATGACCAACCGCATGAACAAACTTGTCCTCGGAACCATCGCCATCCTCGGCCTGGCCGCCAGCGCCACCGCCGGCGACACCAACTCGCTGCCGGACACCAAATCCCGCGTCAGCTACGCCATCGGCATGATGCTCGGCCACAACTGGCAGCAGCAGGGCCTCGAAGTGAACCCGGACATCGCCGCCCGCGCCATCAAGGACGTGCAGGCCGGCGGCGCGACCCTGCTCTCGCAGGAGGAAATGCAGCAGACGCTCACCAGCTACCAGCAGGAATTTCGCGCCATTCAGATGAAGAAAAAGGCCGAGCTGACCATCAAGAACAAGGCCGAGGGCGAAGCCTTCCTCGCCGCCAACAAAACCAAGCCCGGCGTGGAAACTTTGCCCGACGGCTTGCAATACACCGTCCTCACCGCCAGCACCGGCGCGACGCCCGCCAGCAGCGACATCGTCTCCGTCAACTATCGCGGCACGTTTCTGGACGGCACCGTGTTCGACAGCGGCAAGCATGAATTCCCGGTGACCGGTGTCATCCACGGCTGGACCGAGGCGCTTTTGAAAATGCCGGTTGGCTCGAAGTGGAAATTGTTCATCCCGTCCGAACTGGCCTACGGCGAACAAGGCAACCGTGGCATCCCGCCGAATTCCACGCTCATTTTTGAAGTCGAGCTGCTCGACGCCAAGGCCGCCGCGCCCGTCACGCCCCCTGCCCCGGCGCAACCGCTCACCAGCGACATCATCAAGGTGCCCAGTGCCGAGGAATTGAAGAAAGGCGCGAAGATCGAAGTCATCAAGTCCGAAGACGCCGCCAAGGCGGCGGCAGCGGCGAAATGATCTGTCGGCTGTAATTTTTCCGGCGGCGCACCGCGATGGTGCGCCGCCTTTTTGTTTTTGGTTGAACACCAGTACGGCTTTTGTGTCAATTCCAACATGATGAAATTGAATCCCGTTTTTGGCTTCTTCGCCGTCGTCACCGTGGCGGCGGGCATTCTTTCCGTTTCGCATTTCACCAGTTGGGGCAAGGACGGCCAGCCGGCCTTCACCGTTTCCACCACGCCGGTCAACCGCGACGCCCGCGCCGGCACCAGCTACGCGCCCATCGTCAAGAAAGTCGCGCCGAGCGTCGTAAATATTTACTCCACGCGCTTCGTCAAGGAACGGCCCATGCAGAATCCGTTGATGAATGATCCCTTCTTCCGCCAGTTCTTCGGCAACCCGCCGCAAGGCGACGACCGCGAACGCACGCGCAAGGAACAGAGCCTCGGCTCCGGCGTCATCATCTCGCCCGACGGCTACATTTTGACGGCCAACCACGT
>CAYUGC010000284.1:0-4489 GCA_964444085.1 uncultured Bifidobacteriaceae bacterium
CCGGTGAACTGCGGCAGGTTGGTGTTCACACCGGTCCACCACGGATCCCACGCGCAGATGCCGGGCTTGACCCACGGCAAATTTCCGAGACGGTTCGGGGTGGCGAGATTCGCAATGAGATCGGAATTAATCAAATCCGCCGCCGTGCGCCCAATCATCAGCACCCGCCAGGGACTCACCCGCGGCACGTCCGACACGACGAGGCCATTCCAGTTGTTTCGCGAGGCAAGTTTGACGCCGACAGTTTCCGAGCCGGTGCCGGTGGTAAACATGCCCGCCCAATCCAGCAAATCCGCTTCCGCCACGGCAACATACACTCCGGGCGCTTGCACCAGCAGCGGCAGCGTGTTCCACTTCCCCGGTGGAATCGTGCTTAATCTGGCTTCGGGATAGTGGTTTTCCGCGCAGGGCGATTGTTCACCAAACCAGCAACGGCTGTCTTCCGCGAAATGAAATTCCGTCAATTCATTCGCCAGCACAAAATGGCCGAGTTTGGAGGCGACAGGCAGGTCGTAGCGGAAAGCCACACCCTCGTCGTAGGCGCGAACGATGAGTCCGAACGTGCGATCCTGCTCCTGCAACGTCAGCCGCAGTTCCTGCCAATGATCCCGCACCTTCAGGCGCTTGCCAAAATGATTTTCCCAACTGCCATCGTGCGACGCTGTTTTGGTCCCGGCAATGACTGCCTTCGGGCCAAGCTTGGTGCCGTCTTGAAATTCCAGACCAAGCCGGGAATTCGTCAGCACGGTTTTGCCATCCACCTCAACCCGGTAACTGAGCCCGCCCTCGTCCGAGACGATCACCTTTACCCCGCCGCTTGGAGCGACCAGTTGGTGTTCGGCGGCGGTTACGACGGACGCGCAACCGACTGCGATCAATGTCATGGACAATAACAGTGAGTGCGTCCGGCAGAGTGCTTTCGTTTTCATAATGTTGATTTTTATTATCCACAGACCGCTGAAAATACGCCCGCTGTTTTTCTCGCTGGATTGGCTTTAACCCCTAGCGGCTGTTGTTGAATGAGGTTGGTCGGCAATGCTGACTTGGGCTGAGTGGCGGCGGTTCTCATTGGGTGTCCCTCGTGAAGGCAAACGAGCGGATGTCGGTGATCGGTGTGTTCTTGGTATCCGAAGCGAACTTGAAATACACGGCGTGGCGGCCGCTGATGTTGCGGACCGGGATCGTGATTTCGCGCCACGAGTCTTTGCCGGGCTCCTGGTGATCAATATCGACGGAGCCGAGTTTTTCGCCGTCGGTCTTCGGGTCACCGAGCCAGACCTCG
Source organism: uncultured Bifidobacteriaceae bacterium (assembly GCA_964444085.1). Classification (GTDB taxonomy): domain Bacteria; phylum Verrucomicrobiota; class Verrucomicrobiia; order Limisphaerales; family UBA11358; genus UBA11358. The sequence continues at coordinate 1,283 of CAYUGC010000284.1, forward strand.
ACCTGTCCGGAGGTCTGCGCATTGCGAAACTGGAGGGTAAACTGGGTGAACTGCCCCGGCAGGATCGTGTCGCCGAAATCGAAGTATTTATAGCCCACCACGCAGTCGTTCTTGTTTCCCATCACCGGATGCGTGCACTTGTCGAGTTCGGTGACATAGCTGCCGCCGCGGAAGACGCAAGCGATGTCCGCCTGGGTGAACTTGTAGGGATTGAGGCTGGTTTCAAAACCAAGGGAGGTTTGCTCCACTTGCTTGATGCTGCCGTCGGCCTCGATCGTGATCCGTTCCGCGCAGGCGCGGCGCGAGAAGACCGACCGGTTTGACATGCGATGATAGAAGACATACCACTGGCCGTTCAGCCTGGCCAGGCCGCCGTGGATGTTGCCGCTGTTCGCATCCACTCTCTGACTCACGATGACCCCGCCATAGGCAAAGGGTCCGGTTGGGGACTTGCTGGTGGCATAGGCCATGTTCTCGCCTTGGGCATAGACGAGGTAATAAAGTCCGTTGATCTTGTGCGGAGAAGGGCCCTCCTGATAGTTGAACGGGGCTCCCTTCGGCAGGATGTTCGACTGGTAGGTATCCGGCAAAATGTCCGTCATCGTCTTCGGGTCGAGCTGCGCCATGTGCGAACTGCCGCCGCCCCAGTAGAGATAGACCTTGCCGTCATCGTCCACCAGCACACCGGGATCGAAATATTGACTCCATCCGCCAAAGTCGGCAGGGGCTCCCGCTGGAGCATTGATCTTGGAAATGATCTTGAATGGTCCAGCGGGCGTGTCGCCCACGGCCACGACGCACGGTGCGCCGACGACTTGCGCGAAGTAATAGTATTTGCCGTTCACCTCGACCAAATCGGGGGCATAAAACTCGTAGTCGGACCAAGTGTAGTCTTTCTTGTGCCCGTCAACATCCCGCGTGGCGAGCATGATGCCGTGATCGGTCCAGGTGTTCAGGTCGTTGAGCGGCGCCGACCAGACTTTCAGGATATGGTCGCAGAAACGGTCGGAGCCGGCCTTGTCGTGGGAGCCGTAAAGATAGAGGCGATCTCCAAAGACGCGTGGCGAACCGTCGGGAATGTATTCGTAGCTGGGCAGGAAGGGGTTGGCGGCATGCAGGGCCAGGGGGATTCCGGCCACGCCGAGCAGGAAGCCGAGGGATTTCGCCAGGCACGCTTTTGTTAAACGATAGGCTTTCGTCATCACGGACATTCGTAGCGAGTCCGGCCGGCAGATTGCTTTCATTTTCAAGATGGTGGGGTTCATTTGGTTCGAACCTCAATCGTCGCCGCTTTCAGTCCGTCGGCTTCGGCTTTGAGTGTGATTTTGCCCGCGTCACCAGCGGGCCGGAGAATAGCGAGGGCACGACCTTCGTAAGTCTTGTGCAGCGGCAGTCGGAAGCTGGCAGCGTCGTTCGGAGAGGAACTGCCGGCAGCAGCGAGTTTGCCCGCACCAGTCACCGTGAACTGAACAGGAATTGCGGCAGTAGGAACCACGTTGCCATTTTGGTCAACCACCTCGACTGTGACATAAGAAAGGTCGTTGCGATCAGCGCGAATCGTGGAGCGGTCGGCAGTGAGACGGATTTCTTTCGGTTCGCCGGCGGTTTTCAGCGTCGTCGTCGCGACTTCTTTGCCGTTGATCAAACCAATCGCGCGCAACTCACCGGGTTGATAAGGCACGTCGAACTTGGCCGTGAGTTTGGTGGCGGCGGAGACCGTTTTTTCACCGATCACTTTGCCGTTGAGTTCGAGACGAACGCTGTCGCAACGCGAATAGACGGCCACCGGCAACGGCTTGCCTTCCTGGCCCGGCCAATTCCAACTCCGCGCTTCATCCGGCCAACCCCAGCCGCTGACGCGTTCCCAAGCTCCATCCGGCAGCGGCGTGTGAACCATCATTTCAATCTGGCTGCGATTCCAGACCACGTCGCGATAGTAGGACTGCGGCTTCTTGAAACCGCACACGTCAATGTCGCCGCACCAGGCGTTGAACCACGGCCACGGCTTGAGAAAACTGTCCTGCTCGTTGCTCGGCGTGCTGTGGCCGATGCCTGATTCGCCGAAGTAGTCCATAGCGGTCCAAACGAAGTCGCCGATGACGTAGGAATGTTTTTCAACGAGTGACCAGTAATCGAAAAAGTCTTTCGGATACGATTCGGTCGCCATCATCACGCGCTGCGGATTCCGCGCATGATCGGTTTCATAATGTTCCGGCAGATAATTGTAGCCGCCGATGTCGAGATGCTTGAAAGCGATATCGGAAAGCTGATCCCAATTCCGGCTGACGTTCCCCCAATCCGAGCAGATGGCTTGCGTGATCGGGCGCGAGGAATCATGCGAGAGTACCGCTTCGCGCAACATCTTCGCGGTCGGCTCGGCGCGGAATTGGTCCGGAATTTCGTTACCAATGGACCAAATCACAACAGAAGGATGATTGCGGTCGCGACACACCATTGAGGCAATGTCGCGCTCAGCCCAATCCTTGAAATATAGGTGATAATCCTGTCCGTTCTTGCCTTCGTTCCAACAGTCAAACGCCTCGTCAATCACCAGAATTCCCAACCGGTCGCACGCGTCCAGAAACGCAGGTGACGGCGGATTGTGACTGGTGCGAATCGCATTGAAGCCGTTCGCCTTCATCAATTCCACGCGGCGCTCTTCCGCGCGGTCAATCGTCGCCGATCCGAGCAGTCCGTCGTCATGATGCATGCAGCCGCCCTTGAGCTTGAGCATCTGGCCGTTGAGTCGGAAACCGTTCTCGGCGTCCACTTCGATCTTCCGAATTCCAAAACGAGTCGAAGTTGTGTCGAGCGTTTTGCCGGCCGCCACGATTTGAATTTCCGCCGAATAAAGTTCCGGAGAATCCGGCGACCACAGTTTCGGTGAGCGCACTTCGATCAACTGCTCCACGGTGCGGGTTTCGTTGGAGCCAAGGCGCAATTTGCTTTCGCTGGTTTGAACCGTTTTGCCCTTGGAATTCAGCACGCGCGCGCGAACAACCAAGCCAGCATCAACGCCGCTGTCATTGCGCACTTCGGTCGCGATCTTTACGGTGGCTTTCTCTTTTGAAACTTCCGGCGTCGTCACATACACGCCCCAAGTCGGCACATGAATCGGCTCGGTGACGGCGAGCCAAGTGTGGCGAAAAATTCCCGAACCGGAATACCAGCGGCTGTTCTTGCCTTCGTTGCGGACGCGAACGGCGA
>CAYUGC010000285.1:0-4420 GCA_964444085.1 uncultured Bifidobacteriaceae bacterium
AATAGACGAAAATCCCATCCGGCGCGATGGCCACCGGCGCGGTTTTCTCCAGCCAAGCGTGGCGATAGATGCCCGCGCCTTCGTAGAACCAGCCCTCGAACTTCGTCGCATCCACCTTCACGGCGATGACGTTCCGCTCGCCATACTTCACCACGTCCGAGATGTCCTCGCGGAACGGGTAGTAGCCGCCCTCGTGACGACGCACGATCCAGCCGTTGACAAAAACCGTCGCGTCGCGATACACACCGTCGAACGCGAGGTAGATGCGCTTGCCTTCATCCGCCTTCGACAGCTCAAACGCGCGGCGATACCAGGCGATGCTGTTGGTCTCGAAGCCCGGGCCGAGCGCCCGGTAGCCGTGGTTCATGTCGGCGTTTTTATCGAACGGCAATTCAATCGCCCAGTCGTGCGGCAGATTCACCGTGCGCCATGCGGCATCGCTGAACGTTTTTTCCGAAGCCGGGCCGACGTTCGCGCCCGCCTTGTCCAACCGCAGCCCCTTGGACCAATCATCGCCAAGATGAAATTTCCAGTTGGCGTCGAGCGAAAGCCGTTCGCGCAGCGACTCGGCGGCGGAAAGTTGTGCGGCCAGCGACGCAACGCATACAATGCCGGAAAGAAAGCGGATTTGCATAATTTTCATTTAAATTACCTGCAAGATTATAAAGGTTTCCGTTTAAAGAGACAAAACAAGTTGCCATTTTCATTCGACTACCGCCACAGGTGGGAGAAAAAAACCTCACAGATGATCTGCGAGATATTGCCGAATGGAGAATCAAGCCGGTCAGTGACCGTTCATAAAACCGTTGGGGCTTGCAGTCGGACTGCACCATAAATCATTTGGCACCGCGCTGGCCACATCAGTGGTGCTGGCCCATGCCTTCATGTTGACCGATGTTTCGCGGCCGGCACTTCCGTCCATCCTGCCAACCTGAGCGGCTTTGCCGTGGCGATCGGAAAACGAATAAGTATAGATGGAATTCGGCCAAGTCCCATAATAGTCCATCGGGCCATTTGAGAAGTCCGACCAATTGCTTTTTTCTGCATTCTCCCATTGCAGAATATTGGTCGGCTTGAAGCGGGTAATTTTCAAAGAAGCCACTTTATCCCGGTAGGTCACGACAGCACCATTCCAGGCATAGCTGGTGATGATTTCTTGTCGCGCCAGGTAGGCCGCATTGATTGTAGCATCTTCTGGACAAATTAAGATTTTAGGGGTTTTCAGATATTGGTAAAGCTGGCCGCCGGGCGCATAAGCGGTATTAGCGGGGGCAGTTCCGTAAGCTTGCCCGCAAAAGTAGCTCGCCTGTATGTCGTAATGCTGCTGGTAATTGGCGACAGTATGGGTGCTAGTAAAAGCCGCAGCAGCGCCAAGGCCTGCGCTAGTCACCCAATTATCAACCCAAGGATTCCCACCACCAACCCACCCGGGATTTGGCAGGACATCACGACTATCGACGCAATACATTGTTGCCGCCAGCATGATTTGCTTGTTGTTATTGATGTCGTTCACCGCATAGGCCCGGCTTTTCGCCCGGGCCAGCGCGGGCAGCAGCATCGCCGCCAGAATGGCGATGATGGCAATGACCACCAGCAATTCAATCAGTGTGAACGCACCGCGTTTTTGTTTTTTTTCAACAAGTTTCATTTTAATTTTATTTTCACGGGCGTTGATTTGCTTATAATAGGCGGCTTGCTCTTCAGTTTCAACACCTAATCAAGCGGTGGCATCATGTGGCGCCGGCCCTAGCGATTGCGACACTGAGGACCCGCAGAGCATCAAGCCACGCGGCAAAAGTTCATATCACGCAACGGGGATTGGTGTCATCAAATTATTGCCGAGAAACAAAGGCGCGTCATGTCATTAAAAATAACTACGGCGTCTAAGCCGGCCGGCCGGCATTGAGGGGAATTCGGCCGGCCGCGAGCACACCGACCGGGGTCACGGCCCGCGCAACGACGGGTCGCCTTCGCCGGGGCTGGTGAGTTCAAGGGTAATAAAGTTGTCCACCGTGGGAACCACCCGGCCTTGGGCGTCGGTGACTGACACGGTGATGACGGAGACGTCTTCGCCGTCCACCTTGATTTCAGATGGTGAGGCGAGCGAAAGATGTTCGCGCGGGGACTCGGCGGCGGAAAGTTGTGAGACCCAAAACGTGGCACACGCACCGACGATACGAGTGCGAAGTGCTGGGGGAAAATTTTATTTTCAAATTCAAAATTGCAATTACCCCGGTGGCGCGGCGAACATTCGCTCCTCCACGAATCCACTTCTACCCACACAAATCAAACAACGGCTTGGGAGATTAGCGAGAACCGTGATGCTGCTCAACCTCCAATCCAAGTCGTCGGAAGTGGATCGCAAGATGCATGGTCTTGCCTTCCATACTGACTCAAGCCCACACTTTAAGGCATTGACTTGGGCACGGAAAGCGCATGCCAATAATAGGAGGACCACAGGGTATTGAGCTTGGCATAATCCACGTGCCCGTCGCAACAGGCCACATTGATTCCACCCGGCAACAGCGTTGTCGCGGTAACATTGATCTTCTTTGAACTTTGGAGAGTGGGTATGCCATGCCGGGGGATGCAGATACGCCCGATATGTGGGGTACCCCAACCAACGCCATTATATAAATCCAAAGGATTTGGCGGGGTTTCGCCCACTGCCGCTGCCGTGCCGCCATCAACGAATGCGTCAACCCAGACACCGTCACTAAACATCGGGGTTTGAGACGGGTTTCGAACATTTACCAGTTTTCCAAAACCTCCGGTCGCGCCGATGGAAGCAGGTGCGAAGGCAGCAACTGTAGCTCTCGGATACAGCCAACCATTGATCGTATAGCTGCTGGGATTGACAATGCCCGCGTTAACCACCACCCAGGAATAGTTCAAGGCTCCGGGAATGCTGCCGGTCGGCACACTGTTCGAAGGAGCCATGGGGCAAAAACGAAGCTGAATCGTTTGGGAGTGATAAGCGGCCAAGGAAGTCATCCAAAGTGTGTTGGCGTCGTAATTAAACGGGCCAAATTCGTCGGTATACATGACTCCGGCGACGGCCAATTGTTTCAGATTGGATTTGCAGACTGCTTCTTTGGCCTTGCGCTTGGCCGCTGCCAGCGCCGGCAGCAACATGGCCGCCAGAATGGCGATGATAGCGATGACCACCAACAGTTCAATCAGCGTGAACGCGCCGCGTTTTTGATCTTTTCCAATATGTTTCATTTCAACGGAAATTGATTGAGTTAGCATAGGTAGCTTGTTTTTTAGTTTTGAACATCCCAACAATCGGTGGCATCATGCGGCACTTGTCCTGCTGATTGCGACGACACCCGCCCGTAGCAGCATCAAGCCAAACGGCAAAAGTTAAGATCACACAATGGAAACTGGCATGATTCAACTATCGCCCAGGAATGAATACACGTCATGTCGTTAAAAATAACGACCATGCCAAAGCCAGCCGTCCGCCATTGACGAATATTCCTCCGACGGCAAGTCCACCGACCGGGGTTACAACTCGTGCGACGACGGGGCGCCATTACCGGGGCCAGCGAGTTCAAAGGTAATAGGGTTGTCCGTTGTGGGAAGCATCCAGCCCTGAGCGTCAGTGACTTGCACGGTAATAACAGAGACGCCTTCGTCGTCCAGCTTGATTTCAGATGGTTGGGCAAGCGTCCCCGCGAGCCACCCCGCGTCAGTCGAACCCGGCTCGCGAGGACGCTCGCCGCCCAAGCGGAAAGAGGAGTGAACTTGGCGATGGTCGGGACGCGCGAGCGCACGGGGCGGTTTTTCGTAGATGCGGTGGATGCGGTGGATGCGGTGGATGCGGTGGGTGCTCTGCTTCGATTTGGCCATCGCGAGTGATTTCCCGTCGTAAGCCGGCAGAATGCCGGCGCTCTGGTTCATGGAAAGATGCGGCCGCCATTCGGCGACATAAAAAGGGGCGCATCCGTTTCCGGATGCGCCCCTTGCCTGACAACTTTAAACCTTAAGGTTCAACCACCTGGTAGAACTGCTGCGGGTTGGCCGGATTCAACGGGATGCTGTTGCTGAATCCAGCGCCAGCAAACACATTCGTCGCCACCGGTGTCCAACTGGCCAAAGGTATTGCCAGATTGGTGGTGGTCAGAATCCGGTAGCTTTGACCGGCGTCCGGGCTGGTTCCCGTGATGACCACATGGCCACCCGACACGGACACGCTACCGACATGCGCCGGATTCCCGGCCAGGGTGCCGGCCACAGCCTGAATTTCCATGCCATTGATATACCCTTCAGTGTTAGGGTTGTGTGTAGGCACCGACGCGGTGGGCGACATGTCCACGTTCAAGGTGCCGCCGGAAACCACCACGTTGGGTATGATCACAGTGGTCTCACCATCCACGAATGTTTGGTAATTGTGAGTCGTCGCATTGTTCACGGT
>CAYUGC010000286.1:0-4398 GCA_964444085.1 uncultured Bifidobacteriaceae bacterium
ATTTCGCACGTCGTGAACTACGATTTTCCGATGCACGTCGAGGATTACGTCCACCGCATCGGTCGCACCGGTCGCGCGAATCAAATTGGCGACGCCATCAGCTTTGTGACGAACGAGGACCACGGCGAACTGCGCGCGCTGGAACGCTTCATCGGTCGCGGCATCGTGCGGAAAAAAGCGGAAGGGTTTAATTATTCACAGGCCGTGCCGCCATATAATCCCGCCGAAGAAGAACGTCGTCACCCCCGGCAACAGCAGCGCGGCCAGCGTCCGCCGCGCAATGACCAGCGCGGACAACAAAATTCTCAGCGTCCGTCAGCCGCGCCGCGCCCGCCGCAAGGTGGCCGTCCGCAGTTTAGTTCCCGTCCGCCAAGTGGGCGCCCGCAGTTCAGCACCGGTCAGCGCCCGCAACCTCCCGCCGAGCCGGCGAGCGGCAATCGCGAGGGCGGCAACGAACGGCATTTTCCCAGCACCGCGCCGCGTTCAAATCGTTCGCGCTGGCGGCGCTGAGAGCCAGTCTTAAAAACGGGATGAGTTGCGAGGGTATTTGCGCCGGAGTGCGCCCGTCCTCGGGCGCAGCGACAGGAGAATGTCCGTGCCGCGAGAACGGCGCTGGCCCGCTGGATTTTGAACCTTGCAGCGCCCGGGGACGGGCGCACTCCGAATACGGAATTTTTAGACCGGCGCTGAGGGTTTTTCCGGCGGCAGCGGGGAGATGAGCGTCGCGCCCTTGAGCAGGCGGCAGAAATCTTTTTTGCTCGTGTGCTCGTGCTTGCCGTCGGTGAACTTCAAGTTGGACGCGGACTTGTAGCCGACTTCGAGGCGTTCGAGCTGCACAATGCGGACGAATTCATCGCCGCATTGCCAGATCTGGCCTTGTTTGAGTTTCATAATCAGTTGAACGCCGTTCAGGCCTTCTTCACGAAGCAGGCTTTCAGGCCGACGGCGATGTTGTCCACCTTGCAGGAAATTTCATGGTCGCCGTCCACAAGGCGGATGGGCTTGGACTTCGAGCCGCCCTTGAGCACCGACGAACCGCCGAGTTTCAAATCCTTGATGAGAATCACGCAGTCGCCGTCGGCGAGCACGTTGCCGTGGGCGTCTTTGACCACGCGCGGCGCTTCGGGGGCTTCGGGCGCGGCTTCGCGCGGCCATTCGTGGCCGCAGGTGACACATTCCCATTTGTCGGGAAATTCCAGCACTTCGGTCATCTCGCACATCGGACAGGCAGGTTTGCTCATAAAGGAGCAGCATAGCAGTTTTCCGCGTCGCAACACAACCCGAACTTGGGCAACCTTCCGCCGCCGCCGGTTGGCTGGCGGCAATTTCTCACGAAGCAAATTTCAGGCGCGGATCTTGATGACCACCTTGCGGACAGTCATCGCGCCGCCGTATTCGATGCCCGGCGCGTGGCCGTCTTCGGGAAAGAAAATCGCGAACTCACCCGCCATCAAATTCACCGGTGTCGTCCGTGCCGGCAGGGAATAAAACGCCACATCCTTTTCACTGTTGTAAGGCTGCGTGACCTGCAGCGTGGCGCGTGGCGCCCACAGCAGTGTTTCCTGGCCCGACTGGATGAACTGGATGTCAATGTAGCGCTCGTGCGATTCAAATTTTCCATCCGCCGCCGGCTTGGTGGTGTAGCTCTGTACCAGCGCGAAGCAATTGTCGCCGTCCAACTCAAAGCGGCCGAGTGGCTGGTCGGCGGGCAGCTTCTTCAAAAATTCAAACGCAGCGGCGAAGCGCGGATGCAGGCCGGCGTAGCGATGACAAAGTCTAAGCGTATCGGTGATCATGGCGAAAGATTAGCGGCTGGGATGGCGCCGGCGCAAGCCGATGCGTGTGCACGAAGTTTGAACGGAGCGCAGGCTTCCTTCGCCCCTCGGAGGGGAGAAGGATTGAGGATGAGGGGTGCCCGAAAAATTTGCGGCGTTATTTTTATGCGAGAGCTTCACCCCTCACCCTAGCCCTCCCCTCCGAGGGGAGAGGGGAAAATTAGCGCGCCACCACGTATTCAAACACACCCGGTTCGCGTTCCGGCGATGGTTGAATTATGCTCATGCCATGGAAAAGAAATCCGCGCCCATTGACCCGCGCGTCACCATCGGCCACGTCCACCTGAAAGTCGCCGACCTCGAACGCGCGCTGCAATATTACTGCGGCGTGCTCGGCTTTGAATTGCAGCAGAAATTCGGCACATCGGCCGCGTTCATCTCGGCGGGTGGCTATCATCATCACATTGGGCTGAACACTTGGGAGAGCCAGGGCGGTTCGCCGCCGCCGCCGCGCAGCACCGGGCTGTATCACGTCGCCATTTTGTATCCCGACCGCGCGATGCTGGCGGACGCCGTGCGCCGCGTGCTGGCGGCAGGCGGGGAACTGGACGGCGCCGCCGATCACGGCGTGAGCGAGGCGATCTATTTGCGCGACCCCGACGGCAACGGCGTGGAACTCTACCGCGACCGGCCCGCCGCCGAATGGCCGCGCACCCCGGCCGGCGAACTGGCGATGTTCACGCGGGAACTGGACTTGGCCGCGCTGCTGAAAAGCTGAAATGTGTTTGCATCAAGGCGTGCTGACTTCAATCCAATTTAACCTTCAACGCTTCGAGCTTTTCTGCACAAATTGTTGGCGACTCACATTTCCACCAACTAACAAAAATACTTGAGGCAGTAACAAGAATTTCCAAGCCTTCAATAGGTGTTTGAAAATCTCCACCCATATTCAAACGGGCATTCGGATGGTGCGCAGCCACTACCTTTTGAAAATCACGCAGCAATTTTGATGAAATGATTTTCGGTGTCATCAAAGCAAAGCCATCTGACAACTCGTGAAACCAATCGCCGGAGAAATAAAAATCTGGAGTCGGTTCGGGAGAGTCGGAAACTGTTCCATGTCGGCTTGCCACAAGGCAAAGGGCATCGTGAAAGCGTTTCCATGTTTCATAATTTCCGATGCTTTTTGGGGTGCGCTCGCGTAATTCATCACCTTGCCGCTTAAATTCCGATGAAGAAACAATTTTGATGGGTGTCGAATCGGACATTCTTGTCTTTGCTTACTCGAACTGAAATCCCTGCTGGCGCATCCGCTGCAGTTTGTAGAGCAGGGCGCGGCGGCTGATGCCCAGCGCCTTCGCGGTTTCCGTGCGGTTGGACTTGTGCTGTTTCAACGCGACGATGATGGCGTTGCGCTCGATCTCGTCCATCGTCTGCGAATCCAACGTCAGCGCCGGCGCGGCCAGCTTCGCCGCGTCACGCAGTTTCGCCGGCAGATGCTCCGGCAGGATCAATTCACTTTGCGCGAGTAGCACGGCGCGCTCGATGACGTTGCGCAGTTCGCGCACGTTGCCCGGCCATGGATAATTTTTCAGGCAGTCGGCGGTCGCCTCGGCCAGCCGCGCGCGGCTGCGGGCGAGCTGCGCGATGAACAGATCCGTCAGCGGCAAAATATCCTCGCGGCGCTCGCGCAACGGCGGCAGGTTCAGCTCCACGACATTGAGCCGGTAAAACAAATCCTCGCGGAACCGCCCGGCCTTCACCTCGGCCTCGAGGTCGCGGTTGCTGGCCGCGATGAGCCGCGCGTTGGTGCGGATCTCGCGGTTGGAGCCGATGCGCTGGAACTTGCCGTCCTGCGTCACGCGCAGCAGCTTGGCCTGCAACGGCGGCGACATCTCGGCGATCTCATCGAGAAAAATCGTGCCGCCGTCCGCCTCCTCGAACCGGCCAATGCGCGTGGCGCTGGCACCGGTGAAGGCGCCTTTTTCGTGACCGAACAATTCGCTTTCCAGCAGCGTTTCGGGAATCGCCGCGCAGTTCACCTTGATGAGCGGGCCGTGGGCGCGCGCGCTCCACGCGTGGATCACGTCGGCGACGACTTCCTTGCCGGTGCCGCTGTCGCCGGTGATGAACACGCGCGCTTCCGACGGCGCGATGAGGGCGACCTGTTGGAATAATTCAATCGTGAGCGGGCTTTGGGCGACGACGTGCGGCGGCAGGGATTTTTCTGCGGCGAAATGTTTCTGCGCGGCAGCCACGCCCGTGGCATTGCGGACATTGGCGAGCAGTTCGTCGAGGTCAATCGGCTTGGCGAGATAATTCACCGCGCCATCGCGCATCGCGGCGACGGCCTCGCGGATGTCGGTGTAGGCGGTGACGAGCAAAACCGGCAGCGCCGGAAAATCTTTCCGCGCGCGTTGCAACGTTTCCAAGCCGGAGAGGCCAGGCATCCGCACGTCGGAAATCATCAGGGAAAACTTTTTCGTCGGGAGGAGTTCCAGCGCGCGTTCGCCGGACTCGGCGACGACGGTGTCAAAGCCTTGGCCGCGCAGGAACGAGTCCAGCAGACTGCGCTGGCCGGGATCGTCGTCCACGATGAGGAGGCGCGGCGTTTCGTTTGGCA
>CAYUGC010000287.1:0-4391 GCA_964444085.1 uncultured Bifidobacteriaceae bacterium
GGCCGAGGACTTTTTCGAGCATGTCCTGCGCCTTTTTGCCGAGGTATTGTTCGAGGTTGCGGCGCGCGGCGAGCTGCGAGCCAGTCAGGCCGGTCAGGGAATCGTTGTCGGAATTTTCCGAAAGTGAATTGCCTAGGTTGTCAATGATGGTGACGTGGTTCGGCTTCAGCCCCTCCACGGAATTTGCCACGAGAAAACGGATGGAGTTGATGGACGACGGCGACAACTGCGTGTTGCCGCGCACGCGCACAAAAACGGACGCGGTTGGATATTTATCCTTGTCGAGCAGCAGGCGATTTTCCGGCAGCACAATCATCACGCGCGCCGCCGCGACCTCGTCAATCTGGCTGATGGTGCGGGAAAGCTCGCCCTGCACGGCGCGGGTGTAATTCGCACGCTGAACAAAATCCGAAATGCCGAAGTTCGGCTTGTCGAAAATCTCGAAACCCACGCCCTCGCCCTGAGGAATGTTCTTGGCCGCCAGTTGCATCCGCATCGCATAAACCTTGTCCTGCGGCACCATGATCGAGCCGCCGCTGGCCTTGTAGGGAACCTTGGCTTCGTCGAGCACAGCGATCACCTTGGCGGCCTCGCCATCCGCCAGCCCGCCATAAAGCAGGCCGTAATCCGCGTGTGAAGACCAGATGGAAAGCGCAGCCAGCCCGGCGACCAGCACCAACGTCGCGGCGCCCACCGTCATGCGCTGCGCCGCGCCGAGCTGGCTCCAGATGTCGCGCAACTGGCCGAGGAGTTTGGAAAGGTTCTGGTTCATTTAATGAAATTCAAATCTGCATCCGCATGATTTCCTGGTAGGACTCCAGCAGGCGGTTGCGCACTTCCACCATCAACTGAAAAGACACGTTTGCCTCTTCCATCCCGATGACCGCCTGGTGCAGCGGCACGTTTTGCCCGCCTTGCACCGCCCGCACCGATTGCAGGGCGTCGTTCTGCTGCGCGCTGACATCGGTGACCATTTTCCCCAGCAGCGAGGCGAACGAATCGCCGGCCGGCTGGGCGGAGGAAACTTGCCCCGGCGATGCGGTCTCCGACGGCTTCAGCGGCATCACCTCCGGCGAGAATGTTTCCAGCCGCGATGCCATGCCGGACATCGAAGGTGGAATCGCCGAGAGGGGTGACATGGGAAATTATTTTTGGAATCAGTGTCTGCCGATGGCCAGCGTCTGCTGCGCCATCGAGCGGGCGTTTTTGACCGCCGCGAGGTTCGCCTCGAACGAGCGCGAGGCCGAAATCATGTCGGCCATTTCCTCGTGGAGGTTGATGTTTGGCATGGCAACCCAGCCGTTGGCGTCGGCATTGGGATTGCCCGGCGAATATACTTCCAGCGGCGGGCGCGAATCTTTTTCGATGCGCGCCACCTGCAATGCGGGCGGCTGCGTGCCGTCGCTGTTCATCGCCTGCCTCAACGCGGATTCAAACACCACGACCTGCCGCTGATACGGCTTGCCGTCCACTCCGCGCGCGGTGTTGGCGTTGGCGATGTTTTCGGAAATCACATTCAGCCGCGTGCGTTCGGCATCGAGCGCGGCGGCGGTGCTTTGGACTCCACTGAGTAATTGGATCATAAGAATCAGGAGTGGCCGGTGATCGCCAGGCGCATCCGCGCCAGCATATTGCTGACCAGTTCCGTTTCATACGAATGGGTCAGCGCATTCTGGTTCATCTGCATCAGCTCTTTTTCAAGGTTGACCGTGTTGCCGTCGGGGCTGACGGCGGGGGCGGTGGTGTCCACGGCCAGAGTGGGCTTCAGGCTGGCAAGCGACGGCGCGTCGCCACTGCCGCTGGCGCGCTCCAGCGCCTGCTGGAACGACGGCGCGAGGTCCATGCGCTTGTAGCCGGGCGTTTCGAGGTTGGCGATATTGCCGGCGATGGCCTCCTGGCGCAACGCCACCGCATCAAGCGATTTTTTCGCGGCAAGGTAGTCCGGCTGGTTGAACAGGGCTTCGATCATATTGCTTTCCGCAGGGGGATAAGCAACGACGATGCCATCGGCAAAAAATGTTGAAAAACCAGCGTTTTTGAAGACGCGGCCGGCGCAGTGGGAAAAAGTTACCGGCGCAGCGCGCGCCGCTAGGCAAGTTTGTCAACCGGACGGAAAAGCGGCGGAATTTGCCGCGCCCTCAAAAATTATCCTCGACGAATTCCGGGCTGTCTTCGGCCTTGGGCGCAGTGCCGTTGTATTCGTGCAGCTTGTTGCGGAGGGTGCGGATGCTCACGTCGAGCAGCTTGGCGGCGTGGGTGCGGTTGCCCTTGCACCGGTCGAGCGCGGCAAAAATGTGGTGTTTTTCCAAATCCGCCAGCGTCGGAAACTCGTTGCTGTGCCGCACCGGCTCCAGCGAGCCATTGACGACCACGGAGGCCGACGACGGTTGAGGACAACCGCCGAGGCCCAAATGTTCCGGCTCCAGCATCCCGCTGTCTTCGCACAGGATGACGGCACGCTCGACGACGTTCTGCAGCTCGCGGACATTGCCGGGCCAGGTGTGGTTTTTCAGGAGGCGCATGGCGGCATCAGTAAACCCCTTGATATGGACGCCGTGCTTGCGGGAGAAGCGGCGCATGAATTCCTCGGCGAGCAGCGGCACATCCTCGGCGCGATCACGCAGCGGCGGCACCTGCACCGGCACAACGTTGAGGCGGAAAAATAGATCCTGCCGGAATTCCTTTTTCTCGACGCTGTGTTCCAGGTTGCGGTTGGTGGTGGCAATGACCCGCACGTCCACCTTGATGGTACGGTTGCCGCCGACGCGTTCCAACTCACGCTCCTGCAACACGCGGAGCAGCTTGGCTTGGACACTCGGCGAGATTTCGCTGATTTCGTCGAGCAAAATGGTTCCGCCGTGGGCGAGTTCAAAACGTCCTTCGCGTTTGTTCATCGCGCCGGTGAAAGCGCCGCGTTCATGCCCGAAAAACTCGCTTTCAATCAGGTTCTCCGGGATGGCGGCGCAGTTGACCTTGATGAACGGCGCGGTGGCGCGGGAACTGACGTTGTAAAGCGCGCGCGCCACCAGTTCCTTGCCGGTGCCGCTCTCGCCCTGGACCAGGACAGTGGCCTGGGTGCGCGCAACCTTGCGGATGAGCGCGCGGAGATTTTGCATGGCCGGGCTGTTGCCGAGCAACTCCACCTCGCCGTCATCCGTTTCCTGGCTCAAGAACTGGTTGACCTTGACGAGTTGGGTGAATTCCTGCGCCTTGCGGAGCGTGACCTCGATCTGCTCGATGGAAAAGGGTTTGATGAGATAGTCGAACGCCCCGTTCTTCATGCACACGACCGCCGACTCGACCGACCCGTAGCCGGTCATCATGACCACGAGCGGCTTTTGCGGGCGCATCTGGATTTGCTTGAGCAGGTCGGTGCCGTCGCCATCCGGCAGGCGCACATCCAGGAAAATGAGGTCGAAATTGTCCTTGTTCAGGTATTCCTGCGCGGCGGAGATGGTGGCGACGGACGCCACATCGTAATGTTTCCGCCGAAGATAGTTTTCCAGATTGTTGCGGACTACCGCATCATCCTCCAAAACTATGACTTTTTCTATCGACATAAACTTATTTTGACATGGATAAACCAATATCTGCTTTACCAAAATTGCGATATTAAAGGCCTAATTTGAAACCGGCGCGAATGGAAACCCGGCGACCGGCATATCCACAAAAGCTCAAGTCGTGGCATGTCTTTGATAAAGGCCGGCCACAAAGTGCGGTCGTTGGGCTGCCGCCGCCGGCAGGTGCCGCGCCGGAACCAGTCCCCGCCGGAGCATGGCCTGCTGATTTTCGCGATCGAGAATGAAATATTTCATGAGCACAGCCTGAACGGACTGGAGCAACGAATTGACTCTGGCACACGCATGGCGTTGGTTTTGATTAACTTGCTGCCAGGCGATGCGCCTGCCAGACAGACTGATCGTGGCTTGTTTGATGGCGGGAAGCAAGTTGTTCCGGCGCTGGGAAAATTCCTGCGGCTGGTATTCCAGCGCGCCGGACAAGGCCCAGTTCTCGCTGGTGGCCAACGCCAGCGCCTCTTCGCAGAGCGCCAGAAACGCCCGGAGCTCGGCGGTCAACAGTTCAGTAAAGTCGGCGGTCGGCATAGGGTTCATTGCAGTGTAATGTTGTTGGTGGCGGAACGGCTACCGCTGGATACGGTTTCAGCGAAGGAATGATCGGTCGCCTCCGCCTTTTCCCGCCATTGGATGAAGCCTGTGCGCCAGCGCGCCATTTCAAACACGGCCTGCAAACCGGGAGTGGCGTTCGTGCCCACGCCGGCTTCGCGCGCAAGGATTTCGGCGTAGGTCTCGACCGCTTTTTGCGGCTGCAACAGCCATTCGTATGTAATGCCGACCTGATATTTGACCGGCAGTTGCCAGGCCGGCGCGGAA
>CAYUGC010000288.1:0-4390 GCA_964444085.1 uncultured Bifidobacteriaceae bacterium
ACCAAGACTGGCGCTGGCACCATGGTCCTCTCCGCCGCGAACACCTACACCGGCACCACGACGGTAAATGGCGGCACCCTTCAGATGAACAGCCTCAATGCCACCACGCCGTCCGTCACCGTAACCAACGGGGCCACGCTGGCACTGAACGTTTCGGACGCCTTGGGCTTCACCACCGGCAAGGACGTCCCGACCATCTACAGTGGCAGCACCATCACCAATATGACCAGCAACCTTCGCGTCACTTTGTGGAACGGTCTGACCATGACGGGCGGCACGCTGACGGGCGCCTCCACAATCAGCGATGGCAACGGTGAATATTCATTGAGTGGGACGGTTACCGCGACTTCGGACGCGGGCGGCATTCCGGCAACGATAAGCGGCACGCCGATCAGTCTCCAAAATCAGAACACGGCCAACGGCAGCATTACTTTCAACGTCACCCGCGGCAGCGCGACTCCGGCCTCGGATCTGAATGTATCCGCAAACCTTGTCCCCAATACAGGTGTTGCGAACATCGGCATTACCAAATCCGGCACCGGCATCATGACGCTCTCCGGTGTGAACACCTACACTAACACCACCACTGTGAGCGCGGGCACGCTGCAACTTGGCGGCGGTTCCTTGGGGAACACGGCGATTGCCTTGAGCGGCACCGGCGCATTGGCCGTCAAACCGGGCATCAGCACCACCATCAACGCGGGCACCACCGTCGCGGGTTCTGCGGGGGCCACCTTGAATTTGGGCGGGCAGACGTTTGACATGGGCGACAACGCCACGAGCACTTTTAATCTCCAGCAGCAAGCCAGCTTTGTCGGCACCGCGCTGACGATTGCGACTGGCGCGACCTTGAAATTTGACCTCGGTGGCACCACCACCGCCGCCGACTTGCTGGCTGTGACCAAAGCGGCGTCGGTGTCTGGCACGATCAATGTGACGGTCAACACCATTGGTTCGACGGCCATGGCACCGGCCACCTACAACATCATCACTGCGGCTTCGGGTTTGAGCGGAACGTGGCAGTTCACCGGCGGCGGCACCAAGCAGACGGTGACGCTGGGCGGAACGCGTTCCAATATTCATCTGAACAACGCCAGCACGGCAGTTTCGCTCACGGTCGCCAATGCCTACACTGTCACTTACAATGGCAATGGCAGCGATGGCGGCACCGTGCCGACCGATAGCAATAGTCCTTACGATTCTGGGGCGTCTGTGACGGTGGCAGCGGTCGGATCATTGACCAAGACAGGCTATACTTTTAATGGCTGGAACACCCACGCCGACGGCTCCGGCACAGCCTACAGCGGTGGCGGCAGTTTCAACATCTCCTCCGACACGACGCTCTATGCGCAGTGGACGCTTGCTTCCGCCACCATCACCGCGCCATCTACCTTCCCTGGATCCGTCAGCACCACTTACGGCACGGCTTCAAGTCTGCAAAGCGTTGCGGTTTCGGGTGCCAACCTGACCGCCAACATCACTGCCACCGTGGCGACGAGCGGTTTGCAAATTTCCAGCGATGGCTCGACCTGGGGCACCACCGCCACTTTCACGCAGACCGGCGGCAGCGCGAGCGGCACGTTGTTTGTCCGCCTCGCGACCAACGCCCCGGCGTCCGGCAGTTACAATTCCCAACTGGTCAGTCTGGCCAGCACGGGGGCTTCGACCGTCAATGTGTCCACGACTGGCAGTGGCAACACGGTGGGCGCAAAAACCCTGACCGTGACCGGGGCCGTGGCGCAGAGCAAACTTTATGACGGCGGCAATGCAGTCGTCATCACGGGTGGCACCCTGGTCGGTGTGGTCAATAGCGACAACGTCACCTTGAGCCTCTCGGGCACCTTTTCCAGTTCGGCGGTGGGCGGTCCTTACACGGTAACTTCCACCTCCACCCTGGTCGGCAGTTCTGCAACGAATAATTACACCTTGACGCAGCCCACGGGATTGACCGCCTACATTCTCGGCGGCGCGGTGTGGAACAACACTGCGGGTGGTCTTTGGGGCACTGCCGGCAATTGGCTGGACAGTGTCATCGGCACCGGCAGCGGCGTGACGGCGGACTTCAGCCAGTTGGACATCACGGCGGACACCACCGTCAATTTGGACTCGGCTCAAACCATCGGGAATCTGATCTTTGGCAATACGGATGCCAGCCCGGCTGCCAACTGGACGCTGGCCAACAACGCCACTCCGGCGAACACACTGACGCTGGCGGGCACCACTCCTACCGTCACCGTCGGCTCGCTGGGAGCCGGCAAGAGCGCGACCATCAGCGCCATTGTCGCGGGCACTTCGGGATTAACCAAGTCTGGCAACGGCACGTTGACCCTCGCCGGCGCGAATACCTATTCAGGTTCCACGACGGTTAATGGTGGAACGCTCCAATTCGGAACCGGTGGGACCATCAATAACGGTTCCGTTGATACAGTCGGAGGAGCGAGCGGCAGCGGAGTGCTGACCATCGCCGGGGGCAGCCTTACGTCCACGGCCGGCACACAGGTCTATGATGCGAGTGTGAATGTCGGCACCACCAGCGGTGGAGCGGGCGAACTCCAGTTGAACTCAGGAACCCTCACGACCAGCAAACAACTGGCATTGGGGAACAGCGGCGGCTATGGCGGCTATTCGCAGGCCGGCGGCACGGCGTCCATCGGCGGCTTCATTGCCATCGGCCTTGGGTCGGGTTTGGGCGTATTCAATCAGAGTGGCGGCGTATATACCAACACGACCGGCCCGGTGACCTGCGGCGCTGGCACTACCGGCTCCGGCGTTATGAACTTCAGCGGCACGGCGGCCTACAATCAAAACGGCAGTGGTGACAACGGCGTTTGGGTCGGTGAAGGCGGCACCGGTTACTTCAACGTAATGGCCAATGCGGCGGTGAATTTCGCGACTGGCAACAACGGGTTGCAATTGGGCCGAAACACGGGGGCGGTGGGCACGGTTAATCTGTTGGGCGGCACCATCAGCACGAAGGCGGTGTATAAGGGAAGCGGAACTGGAAACTTGAACTTCAACGGCGGCACGCTGAAGGCCAACCAGGCCAATGGTTCCTTCCTGACCGGCTTGACTGCGGCCTACGTCTATTCCAGCGGCGGCATCATTGATAACGGCGGGAATGCCATCACCATCGGCCAGGCGTTGCTGACACCGACCGGGAGCGGCGCCTCTGCCACCGGGCTTTCAATCACGGGCGGCAGCGGCTACATTGACACTCCGGTGGTGACGATCAGCGGCGGCGGCGGCTCTGGAGCCACGGCGGTCGCGACGGTTTCCGGCGGAGCTGTGACAGGCATCACGATCACCAGTCCCGGCAATGGCTATACCAGTGTTCCGACTTTCACTCTCACCGGCGGCGGCGGCAGTGGAGCCGGCGTGGCCATAGGAAGCGCCACGGTTGTGGCCAACACCTCCGGCGGCCTGACGTTCCAGGGCTCCAGCACAACCACCTTGACTGCTGCGAATACCTACACCGGCGGCACGACCGTAAGTGCTGGCACCGCGAAGTTCAGCAATGCCTCGGCATTCGGCACCGGGACCGTCACGCTCAATGGTGGCACGCTCCAAGCCGGCGGTGCCTTTACCCTCGCCAACAACCTCACAGTCTCCAGCGCAGCAACATTTGACATCGCTGGCAACAATACCACGGTGAGCGGCAACCTCGGCGGTTTGGCGGCGCTGAATTTTAACAACAGCGGCGGCGCGGCAACGGTTGCGTTGGGCGGAGACAACAGCAGCTACGGCGGGACGGTCACTTTTAACAACGGCAACGCGTTGAGCTTTGGTTCGGCCAATGCGGGCAGCGCCAGCGCCGCGTGGGTGTTTAACGACAACGCGGCTGACCGCGTGCGCATCAACATTGGCAACGGCACCATTAATTTCGGATCCATCAGCGGCTCCGGACAACTCCAAAATGACACGCTGGGCACGGCTTCAACCATCAGCGTCGGCGCGCTGAACACGAGCACGCCTTTCAGCGGGACGATCAATGATAATGGCACCGGCACGCTGGCGCTGACCAAAGTTGGCAGCGGCGCGTTGACGCTTTCCGGCGGGAATACCTACACGGGCAACACGATGATCAGTGCGGGCACGCTGGCCTTGACTGGTAGCGGCTCGCTGGCCACGACGAAAATCATTTTGGCCAATGGGGCGACGTTTGACGTGTCCGGCCTCTCGTCCACCTTTGCGCTCGGCTCCGGCCAGACGCTGACGAATATCAGCGGCACGGGCAATATTGCCGGCAACGTCAATCTGGCTTCCGGCGCGCTGGCGTTGAGCTACACAAATGGCACGCCGTCATTGAATGTGACTAATGGCACGTTGGCTTTCAGCGGCAACGCCGTCACGGTGGCGGTGGCTGGCTCGCTGCCGCACGGCATCTACAAAC
>CAYUGC010000289.1:0-4389 GCA_964444085.1 uncultured Bifidobacteriaceae bacterium
AGGCGGCGCTGCAAACCTCGACGCAGATGGAGAGGACTTTTTTCGCGCGCCCGGCGGCGAGCAGGGCCTCGCCCGCGCGCAAGTTCGGCAAGGCCGCACCGCAGCCCTGACCAACGAGGTCGAGCGCAAAAACATTTTGGCGCAGACCGAGCTGTTCGCTGATGTAGCTCGTGAGGCCGGGACACAGATAGCCGGTGCAGGTGCTGATGAGCACGGCGTCCATTTCCTCCGGCTGGCAGCCGGCGTTTTTCAGGGCGCGCCGCGCGGCTTCAGTGGCCAGCGCCGGCGCGTGCTTGGTGAAGCGGGCTTGCAGCGCATCGGGCGTCTGGTCGAACACTTCGGCAAGCGGTTCGAGGGCGAGGTGGCGCGTCGCAATGCCGTTGTCGGAGCAAAGGACTTTTTTAAGGATGGCGCGCGACCGCGGCTGGAGCTGCGAAAACTGCGGCCAGTTTTGCAGCGCGTCCCAAGAATCACGCTGGGCGTAGCGTTGCGGTGGCGCGAACGTGCCGAGGCCGATGATGAACATGGCGGACTTTAGCGTAAATTGTGTGAAAGCGCCACTGTGACGACCTAGGGTGAATACCCCATATCATGGCCGCCGTGGATTTGAGAAGATTTTTTCCCGAACCGGAAGCCGATGCCGCGTTGAGATGCCATGAAGATCATTCCGCCATTGCTGGTTGTGATGTTGTTGGCCGCTGGCGTTCTGACCGGCTGTCAATCACCGCCGGTCAGGCCTCCGGTCGAAGGCGGCGCTTCGCTGCGCAACAATGGTTACAGCCTGCTTCATCAACTTCTGGACGAGCAAAAAGATGTCAGCCTGCTGCGCTTCATCAAATCCGAAAAACCCGAGGTCAAGCAACTAGTGAAGCGAATCGCCACGACTTCCGGAACCGGAGCGAAGCTGCTGGAGGAATTTGCCAAAGATGATCCCTCGATCCGTCTGGACGACTTCCGGTTGCCGCCCGGGGAGTTGGCCACGCGCGCGGCGATTGCCGCCACCAAGCAGAAGGAATTATTGAGCCAGACCGGTGACGAGTTTGAGCTGACCTTGCTTTTGACCCAGACGGAGGCTTTGAGTTATGCCTGGCATCTGGCGAAAGTCACCAGCGAAAACGAGCCGCAGCCGGATCGCGCCCGCGCCCTGGCTGGCGTGAGTCAGGACATGGCGAATCTCTACCGCGACGTGTTTGCGCTGTTGCTGTCGAAAACCCAATCGGCGACGACCAACTCGCTGCGGACGCAGGCTGATTGACGCGGATGGCTGCGCCCGGCGCGCAACCGCGCCTCGATTTCAGCGTCCGGTTTGCGGGAACGGCCGGTCATGACTCTGGGTAGGGTTACACCCCATGGTTAAGCTCCACGGTATTTTGCAACGTGTCTCAAGTGTAAAAAACCAACTAACTAACAACCGAAATCAATTATGAAATCAAACTACCGACTCGCCATCGTCATGGCTGCGGGTGCCATCTTGGCCACCGGCACATCCCTGCGCGCCGCCGACGCGGACGGCAACCTTGAGACCACGACCCCGCCGCCAGCCACAGATAACCGCGGCTCCGACCAGGGCGTGCATTATGGCCAGAACGAGTATTACCGGTGCAATGAATTGTCCCTCGACGGGTTCGGCGTGGGTTCCTTGGGCGGTTACACTATCAATCATCTTTCCAGCCAAAGAGTCCGGCAGGATTCCAAATTTGGTGCCGGCGCGGGCATCAATTACTTCGTCACCAAGTATGTCGGCATCGGCATCCTGGCTTACTCGGAAAACACCTCCGGCCCCTTTATTGACAACCTCGCCGGCAATTTGATCCTGCGTCTGCCGCTGGGTCACTGCGGCTTTGCCCCTTACGTCTTTGGCGGCGGTGGCCATCAATTCGACGGGGCCAAACTGTGGTTTGGTCAGGGTGGAGCCGGCATGGAATACCGCTTCACCCGGCATATCGGCACCTTCGTTGATGTCTGCGCGGTGTGGCCAAACGAAACCAAATACTACGGCGTCGGCCGGCTCGGCCTGCGCTTTGCCTTCTGAACGCTGACTTCAGATTCAGATAGCGCCGGCGGCAAATCCGCCGGTGCTTTTTTAAGGCAATTGGGGTTTGGGAAAACTGGCCATCAAGGCTGGGCGAGCGGAAGAAGGCGGCGATGCAATAAACCTCACTTTTCCGGCATAAACCGGGGTCTGGTTGCATTAACGAAGTTCGCATTCAGGCAGCGAAGTGCCGTAGTTGGGAATGAAGTTTTCCCCGGCATTATGCCAGCCAACGGAAGCCAAGTGGCTGGGGATAAACTCACCTGCCCCGATACTTGGACGGGTTGCGGATCCGGTCGAGTCGTTCAGCTTCCCGTTCGTTCAAGACAACCTGCTGGTGCCGGTGCTTGAAAATATTCGCGATGTTTCGGGGCAGTTGGATGGCGGTCAGCCAGATGAGTCGGAATGTATTCATGGTGATTTGACGGAATCGGCCAGCCGGCGGCGGCTCCGCCGGTAAATGGTTTTCACGAACGCGTCGGCACGGAATCCGCCCGGCCCTTCCCACGGTTCAAAACCGTGCCGTCCATCCGCGACAAAGTCGCCGCGCTGCACCCGTTCATTCCACTTCAAAGTCCGCAGGCCTTCTGCGGCGAGGGCGGCGGCCGATGGATTGGCGAGGCTCATCAGACACTCTTGGGTTTAACGAGCAGCAGCACGATGCCGCCGACCAGCGCCAGCGCGCCGACGGCGGGCGGGATGAAGTGGCTGGTGGTGGTCTCAAAGTGCATGCCCAGAAAATCCACCGGTTTCCCCGGGGTCGTGAAGGCGATGCCGGAGTAGGCCAGCACCACGATGCCCAGGGTGATGAGCAGAACGGAGACAATGGTTTTTGTGTTCATATGACTTTCCTTCCAGAGATGATTCGCAGCAAGACCACGATGATGGCGATGACGAGGAGAATGTGGATGAATCCGCCCATCGTGGTGCCGGTCACCAGTCCGAGCAGCCACAGGACAATCAGCACCATGGCAATCGTGTATAACATAAATAGGTTTGCTGGCCGGTGCTTTCACACCGGCCAGCGACGATTTACCGGCTTACTTTTCGACCGAAGGATCAACGATGGTCATGTTGTTGATCACGCTGGCCACGCCGTTGATGTCGGTGGCGAGCTTGCTGACGAGGCTCTTTTCCGCATCGTTCTTGGCCATGCCACCCAAGGTGACGACGCCGTCCGTCGTGGAAACCGAGGTGTGCAAGGCGCTCGTCGAATGATGCGACAACAGCGATGACTTGACCTGCGCCGTGATGGACGCGTCATCAATCTTATCACCGATGGTCGGGGACGCCGTGGCGGGCGTTTTGGCAATCGTCATCTCGTTGTTGACTGATTTGACGTTATCAATGTCCTTGGCGTATTCGGTGGTCAGTTCCTTTTGAGCCTGGCTGGAGGCTTCACCCTGCAAGGTAACGACGCCGTCTTTCGTATACACCATGGTGCCGGTGGCGCTCACGTTGCGATGGAACAGCAACGCGGACTTCACTTTCGTGGTAATCCAGGCGTCGGAATGTTCCGCCGGCTGTTCGCCATTGACGGTCAGCTGGTCGTTCACGCTCTTGACGCCAGGCAGGCTGGCCACGGTGTTTTCCGCGAGGGATTTGTGGGACGCTTCGGCAACGGTGCCGGTCAAGGTGACGACGCCGTCCTTGGATTCCGTCTTGATGGAGTCATCCTTGAGATAGGTTTTGAACACATAGGATTTCGCGGCGGACGACTCGATGCGGTCGTCCGTGCTGGCCGCGCGCAGGGACGGGCTGGCGATGAACATCGTGCTCACGACGGCGGCGAGAGTTAAGGGGAATATGGTTTTCATGATATTTCTTTGTTTGGTTGCGTTGGTTGTTTTTGACACTGGAAACACAATGGCGGTTCCGCCGGTTATTCGCTATGGGGTGTAACCCTACTATTGAGCGCCCCCCTCATCCGGCCTGCGGCCACCTTCTCCCCTGCTAAGAGGGGAGAAGGGCACCGGACGGCGCAGCGCACCGTCCTCCACCACCCTGCCCGATCCGCTTGGTGCCAAGGTTGATGGAAACTGTCACGTGTCGCGTTTTGTCACGTTTTGGCGCGTTTTGGCGTTTTTGTCACTGGCTTTTTGTGCGCGCCGGCGGCAGCGTGGCGCGCATGGTTTGACGATGGCGTAATTTCATGAGCTACAAGCAGGTTTCGGCGGGACACCGAAACCAACCCGCGGGACGCGGGTGCTACACCGGATTATTTTACCTTTTCTTTACCTTTTCTTTACCAAAATAATTTTTTTGAAAGGTAAAGGTCCGGCCAGACGGGGTACCAAGGCGGCGCAGCAGCGCCGCCCTACCACCCCTACCCCTGCCAGTCCGGCATCTGTTCATGA
>CAYUGC010000290.1:0-4375 GCA_964444085.1 uncultured Bifidobacteriaceae bacterium
ACCAGCAACGGCGTGACGCTGTATCAAAGCGATTTTGCCGGCCCAGGCACCAACGGCTGGCGCGTTTACAACGGCACCTGGAGCACCAACGCCGGCTTGTATCAGCAGACTTCCGCTTCTACGACCGATTGCCGCACCACCGCCGGCAACACCAATTGGGCGAATTACACCATCTCGCTGCGCGCCCGCAAAGTCAGCGGCAGCGAAGGCTTCCTGATTTTGTTCAACTGGACGGATGACAACAACTGGACGTGGTGGAACGTGGGCGGCTGGGGCAACACCAAGGATGGCATCGAGCAGATGGTGGGCGGCACCAAGACCACGCTGGCGTCGGTTTCACAGGCGACCATCGCCAACAATACCTGGTATGACATCAGCATCGTCGTGAGCAATTACACCATGCAATGCTATCTGAACGGCACGTTGATGCAGACGGTTAACTATTCCTCGAACGCCTCCAGCGGCATTTTTGCCTCGACGACCTACAACCGGGCCGCCGGCCAGGTCATCGTCAAGGCCGTGAATCCTTACAATTCACCGATGACGACGACCTTTAATTTGGCCGGCGTCAATGCCATTGCGCCGAACGCCACGCTCGTGCAACTCACGTCCGGCAATCCGGCGGATGAAAATTCCCTGGCCGCGCCGACGTATGTTTCGCCGGTGACCAATTCCATTGCCGGCGCCGGGACGAATTTCACCCTCACGCTGCCGGCCAATTCGCTTTCCGTCCTCAAGCTGACGGTCAGCGGCATCAACAATTATTCCAATCTGCTGTTGCAGGTGCCGTCGCCCATCACCAACGGCATCACCGTCGCTTCCGCCGTCTGGGCCCAGCAGTCTGGCGGCTGGTCCAATCTCACGGCGAACCCGAACCACGCCATTGTCTGGTCTTCCTCGAACCCCAACGTCGCGGTGGTGGACCTCGCCGGCAATGTCACCGGTGTCGCCGCCGGCACCGCGAACATCATTGCCAGCTATCCCGCGCTCGGACTTTCCGCCGCGCAAACCGTGGCGGTGGTGTCCGTGCCGGTGACCCTGGTCCACCGCTACAGCTTCAGTGAAACGAGCGGCACGAACATCGCCGATTCCGTCGGCGGCGCGGCGTGGAACGGCACGCTGCCCAACGGCGGCACCTGGCTTGCCGGCCAGCTTGCGCTCGCGCCCAATGCGACGAAAGCGCTGTCACAATACGTCGCGTTGCCGCCGGGCATCGTGAGCAATTACAGCGCCGTGACCATCGAGGCCTGGGCGACGTTCCCGAACCAGCTTCCGTCCGCCTGTTTTTTCTTTGCCTTTGGCAACTTTAGCGGCGGCACCGGCTACAACTACATTTTCTGCCAGCCGAATAACGGACGCATTGCGATCACCGCTTCGGATTACAACGGCGAGAAAAACGCCAATGCCGGCTTTGATTTCAGCTACCACACCAATTTGCATGTCACGGCCGTGTTCAATCCGCCGCTCGGTTATCTGGCGCTCTACACCAACGGCGTGCTGGCGGCCCTCAACAGTTCGGTGATAGTTCCCATGAGTTCCGTCACCAACCTTTACAGTTGGATTGGCCGTTCGCTTTACAGCGGCGATTCCTATTTTAATTTCTCGCTCGATGAGCTGCGCCTCTACAACGGCGCGCTGACCGCCGCCGACATTGCGGCCACCGATGCGCTGGGGGCGGGCCAGGTGTTGAGCGTGGCCAGCCCTGCCGTTAGCGCCGCGGTTTCCGGCGGCCACCTGACGCTGGCCTGGCCGCTGGCGTCGTCCGGTTATTCCGTCCAAGTGAGCACCAATTTGGCGGAAGGCAACTGGACGACCGTTGCCGTGGTCCCGCAAATTCTCAGCGGCCAATGGCAGGTCAGCCTGCCCGGCACCAACCGGGTGCAATTTTACCGGCTGGGAAAATAAGAGCCGGTCTGAAAAAGGGGATGAGTTGCGAGGGCACTTGTGCTGGAGTGCGCCCGTCCTCGGGCGCTGCAAGATTCAAAATCCAGCAGGCCAGCGTCGTTCTCGCGGCCCGGACATTCTCCGGTCGCTCCGACCGGGTTGGGAGACGCTCTGAATACGGGATTTTCAGATCGGCTATAAGTTGATTACACTGCTAGAGCATTGACAGAAATGATGTAGCGCGGGGGAGCGAGGATTTTTGGTTATTGGCGAGGCTTTGGCGAAGGCGCAGGTTTGAAAACCCTGCAACTGAGCCGAAACGAAGCCAATAACCAAAAAGACCGCTGCCACGGATCTGATTCCGCCGCGCTACAGGATTTATGGAAATGCTCTAAATAATGAAAAAGTTGATTCAACAAGTGACTGGGTTGCTGCTGCTGGCGCTGTTCGGCTTGGTGCTGCCGCTCCCGGCTGCCGAATGGCAATGGTCCGTGCCGATGGGCCAGGGCCGCGCGTTCCTCTGGATTCCGCCCGGCTGCAAGCAAATCCGCGCCGTGGTCGTCGGCCAGAACAACATGATCGAACAGGGGATTCTGGAACATGCCACCTTCCGCAAAACGCTGGCCGAGGAAGGTATCGGCGAGGTTTTCATTGCGCCGCCGTTTGATTTTATCTTCCATTTTGACCAGGCTGCCGGCGAGCGTTTCAACGATATGATGAAACGCCTCGCGGACGTTTCGGGCTATTCAGAATTGAATTTTGCGCCGGTCGCGCCGCTGGGCCATTCCGCCTGCGCGAGTTTCCCTTGGAATTTCGCCGCGTGGAATCCCGCGCGCACGCTCGCGGTGCTGTCCATTCACGGCGACGCGCCCCTGACCAAATTCACCGGCTGCGGCCAGCCGAATCCGGATTGGGGCCAACGCAATCTCGACGGCGTGCCCGGCCTCATGGTCATGGGGGAATACGAATGGGGCGATAGCGAGCACGGCGTTGACCGTTTGTCCCCCGCATTGGACTATCGCCGGCAGCATCCGAAAGCCCCGATTGCCATGCTGGCCGAACCGGGCAACGGCCATTTCAATTATTCCGACGACTTGGTGAAGTATCTCGCGCTGTTCGTTCGCAAGGCGGCGGCCGCGCGCCTGCCGAACAACCCGCCGTTGGATCAACCGCCGGTGTTGCGGCCGGTGGACCCCGCGCAAGGCTGGCTCGTCGAGCGCTGGCACTTGAATCAACCGCGCCAATTCAAACCCGCGCCGGCCGCCGAATACCGGGGCGATCCGAACGAAGCCTTTTGGTGCTTCGACCGGGAAATGGCCAGGGCCACATACAATTACTTGGCCAATCAGCCGGGCAAATTGCCGCAGCTTTTGAGTGTTACCTCCGGCGGCCGGTCGCTGGCCGCTGGCTGTGGCGAGCCGGTCGAGCCGCGATTCATTCCTGATGCCGACGGCGTGACGTTTCATTTGCAGGCGGACTTTATGGAATTCGTTCCCACCAACGGCAACGCCGCGCGCTGGGCGTATTCATCGCCCGGGACAAAGCTCGGCCACGCGACCGGCGGCGGGCCGATTCAATGGCACAAGATTGTCGGCCCGGTGATTTTGACCGGCTCCGGCACATTTCAATTGAGCTTGAATCGCGTGAACTGGTGCAATCCCGAACGCGGCCGCGACCTCTGGGTTTGGGCCAGCCACCCCGGCGACGCCAAATACAAAAGCATCGTGCAACAGGCGGATATTCGCCTGCCGCAATACTCTGACGGCGCGGAGCAGCACCTCACATTTCCGGTGATTCCCGACCAGCCGGTGAGAACCAAGGAAATCAAACTCACCGCCACCTCCGATGCCGGCACCAAAGTGTATTACTATGTGGCCGAAGGCCCGGCGGAAGTGGCTGGCGACGTTTTGAAATTCACGGGAATTCCGCCGCGCGCGAAATTTCCGGTCAAGGTCACCGTGGTCGCCTGGCAGCAAGGGTTGCCGGGCAAGGTCAAAATCGCACAACCCGTCGCGCGCGAATTTTTTATTCGGTGAAAAAATTCAATAAAAGGCGGTTATGGTTAACCTTGGCACAGTTTAGCCGCCCGCGGGAAAAGTGGAAAAGTGGCGAAGCGCCTTCGCAGTTCAAGACGCTGTCGCAAAGTGGGCAAGCTGCGTCAACGCGAAGCGTCTTGGACTGCTCCAGTCCTCTGGAGCTTTGGCCGTGTGAGCCGAGTGTGTCTATATCAATATGAACAGCTATAGATAAGGGCGGTCGTCAAAATTAACTTTATGACGGGAGGTTTACCGGGGTGCGTAAGTCGCGGAGCGACCTTGGGAAATTAGCCCGGCACGAGGTGCCGGGTGGTGGTGGCAAAAGGAAACGTCCTGAAGGGACGGCGGAACCCCCGACGCTGGATTGGTCGAACAATCATCCGTGCCACCGAAAGCATGGCAGTCAATTCCTTCTCCCCCTTGGGGGAGAAGGTGTCCGCAGGACGGATGAGGGG
>CAYUGC010000291.1:0-4363 GCA_964444085.1 uncultured Bifidobacteriaceae bacterium
TTCAAAATCCTCGCCGTCCGTCAGCGCCGCCACGAAGGCCGGCTTGGCCGAGGAATTTCCCCGCGCCGCCAGCTTCGCCTCCCGCGAAACCGGCACCGCTGATTTCAAAATCTCCGCGCCGGCCCGGCTCGCATTCAGGATGTGCCGCAGATCACCGCCCAGTCCGTCGCTCAAATCCATCAGCGCGTGAAGGTGGAAATGCTCCGCCAGCCAGCGCGCCTCGTCCAATCGCGGTTCGAACTCCAGATGTTTTTCCGCGAGCGACCCGCCAAGTTCGCCGGTCACAAAAATCGCGTCGCCGACCTTCGCACCGCTCCGCAAAATCTGCCGGCCGCGCGGAATCGTGCCGAGCAGCGCGATCGAAATCAGAATTCGTTCGGGATTCGTCGTCGTCTCGCCGCCAACCACCGCCACACCGTTTTTTTCCGCGAGCGCGTTCAGCCCGTCGTAAATTTTGGCAACGAATTCCGCGTCATAGTTTTTCGGCAGCGCAATGGTCACCAACGCCGCCGTCGGCGTGCCGGCCATCGCCGCGATGTCGCTCAAACAGCGGGCGAGCGCCTTGCGCCCGATTTTTTCCGGTGGCGTCATTTTTGTGAAATGACCCCCCTCCACCACCGCGTCAGTCTTGAACAAAATCAACTTTTCCAGCACGCCCAGATCCAGCACGGCGCAGTCGTCACCGGCACCGGCCACGACGGTTTCATTCGTCGGCAGCGATTTGGTCAGGTGCGCGATGAGTTCAAATTCGTTCATCGTGGTTGTGTAAAAAGGATGACCAGATTGGCCGTGTTGAACAGGCTGTGCGCCGCGATGGGCGCGAGCAGGCAGTCCGTTTTTTGGTAAAGCCAGGTGAACGCCAGCGCGAGGACAAACAGCGGCACGAACGTCGGCGCGTTGACGTGGATGAGCGCGAAGAGAAAACTCACGCCGAACCACGCGAGTTTCGGCCAGCCCAACTGCCTGATGAACGGGAACAGCACGCCGCGAAAAATGAATTCCTCCGCCACCGGTGCCAGCACCATCGCAAAAAAGGCAAGATAGCCGCGCAACCACCATGATTTTGCATTCACAATCAAATCCACCGCGCGCTGGTCTTCCGGCGGCCAGCCCAATTTTCCCAACACGAAAATGGAACCTTGTTGCAGCGCCAAAACCACCGGCAGCACCAAGACCAGCACGCCGACGGCAAGCAGCAGGGATTTTTTCAAATTCGCAGCACGCAAACCGCACGCGTCGCGCCAGCGGACTTCGTGCTGTTTCAGGAAAATCAAAATCAAAATCCACGCCGCGCCCTGGAAGCTCAACGTCGCCACCAGAATGCTCGCAAAACTGTCCGGCGACTTGAACGCCGCCACGCCCGCCTGCCGCAGCAATCCCACCGTCACCACGCCGACGCATAGGCAGGCGAATACGCCCGCGACCAGTTGCATCACGGCTTCGACCCGCCAGGGCTTTTGCGACAGCATGATTTCAGCCTAGCGCAGCCGCGCGCTGGACACGACGCAAAATTATTCGCGGCGAACCGGATTATCAGGCAGATTCCTGCGATGTCCGCCCAACACACCAACCGGCTCGCCCGGGAAAAATCGCCCTACCTTCTTCAGCACGCGCATAATCCCGTGGACTGGTTTGCGTGGAACGACGAGGCGTTCGCCAAGGCGCGCACGGAGAACAAGCCGATTTTCTTGAGCATTGGATATTCAACCTGCCACTGGTGCCACGTCATGGAACGCGAATCGTTCGAACTGGAAGCCATCGGCAAATTTCTCAACGAACACTTCGTCAGCATCAAGGTGGACCGCGAGGAGCGACCGGACGTGGACAAAATCTACATGACGTTCGTGCAGTCCACCACCGGCAGTGGCGGCTGGCCGCTGAATGTTTTTTTGACGCCGGAACTGAAGCCGTTTTTCGGCGGCACCTACTTTCCACCGGACGCGCGGCACGGCCGGCCAAGTTTTTTGCAACTGCTCCAGCAGATCGCGGAACTGTGGAGCGAACGAAAAATGGAAATCGCCGCGTCAGCCGACGAGCTGCATGCGCGGCTGGAACTCATCACGTCGCGTGACGCCAAGGAAAACCTGCCGCTGACGCCGGACGTATTGCGCCGCGCCGCGCAGATGTTCAAGGACGCCTACGACCCGGTGAACGGCGGCTTCGGCGGCGCGCCAAAATTTCCACAGCCCAGCATCCCGGCACTCGTCCTGCGGGCCGCGAAACGCTTCGGAGATAACGAGGCGGTGAAAATGGTCTTGGCCACGTGCGACCGAATGAATGCTGGTGGAATCCACGACCAGCTCGGCGGCGGGTTTGCCCGTTACGCTGTGGATGCCGAGTGGCTCGTGCCGCATTTCGAGAAGATGCTCTATGACAATGCGCAACTCGCACAGCTGTATCTCGAAGCGTTTCTCGTCAGCGGCGACACGCGCCACGCAGAAGTTGTCCGCGACATCCTAGACTACGTTTTGCGCGACATGACGCATCCGGGCGGCGGATACTTTTCCGCCGAAGACGCCGACAGCGAAGGCCACGAGGGCAAATTCTACTGCTGGACGCACGACGAACTGGCCAAATTGCTGTCACCGGAAGAATTCATTGTCGCCGCAAATCATTTTGGCATCACCAAGGAAGGCAACTTTGTTGACCACAGCCATCCGGCTCCGCTGGCGGGGCAAAATGTCTTGAGCCTAGCCAATCCAGATGTGCCGACTGCCGACCAGTCGTTGCTCGCGGCCGCAAAAAAGAAAATGTGCGAAGCGCGAACCAAACGGATTCGTCCGCATCTCGACGACAAAATTCTCGCCTCGTGGAACGGCCTGATGCTCGGCGCCTTCGCCCGCGCCTCCGCTGTTTTTGGCGATGAAACCTATCGCGCGGCGGCGGAGAAGAATTTGGCTTTCATCCAGGAGAAGCTATGGCAATTGACACAATCCGGTGGGGCGAGCGTCCCCGCGAGCCGGCTCGTCAGTAGCCTCGCCCCACCAAATACCGGCACGCTTTTTCACCGCTGGCGCGACGGCGAACGCGACGCCGTCCAGTTGCTCGAAGGCTATGCCTTTTTGCTCGACGGCGTAATCCACCTATACGAAGCCACGCTGGAGCCAAGGCATCTCGACTTCGCCGTTGAACTGGCCGAGGCGATGATCGCGAAATTTTACGACCCCGCAAATGGCGGTTTCTGGCAAAGCCCCGCTGACATGACCGATTTGATTCTGCGCGTGAAGGACGACTACGACGGCGCGGAGCCGAGCGGCAATTCCGTCGCCACGCTGGCGCTGCTGAAACTCGCCAGCATCACGGGCCGCGAAGATTTCCGCCAGCCCGCCGAGGCGACGCTGCAACTCTTCGCCCAACGCCTGCAAAACCAGCCCGCCGGACTAGCGTTCATGCTGCACGCGCTGGATTTCTGGCTGGACGAACCGCGCCGCGTCGTGATTGCGGGCGATACAAATTCCGTGAATTTCCACGAATTGCTCTGTGCCGCGCACTCGGTCTATCAGCCGAACAAAATTGTTTTAGGCAACGCCGGGGCGGTCGAGCCTTTCGCAAAGACTTTAGTTACAAAATCCGAAGCCACGGCTTTTGTCTGCACCGGCACCGCTTGCCAGCCGCCGACGGATGACGCAGAGGCGTTGAAGAAAAGTTTACTATAACGACACTGCCGGCGTTCACTCAAAAAAACGCGGCACCAGCGTCTTCAGCGCGTTCACCATGAATTGCACCGCGATCGCCGCCAGCAGCAATCCCATGACGCGCGTACCGATGCGCAAAGCGATCGGGTTCAGGCGCTTCGCGCCGTGCGCCGCCATGTGCAAAACACCGTAGCTCGCCAGCGCCACCAGCAGGATGCAGCCGCACAACGCGAGGCTGTGCCATACCGTCGTCGCCTCCGATTCAAGCAGGATCACTGTCGAGATGGCACCCGGCCCGGACAGCATCGGGATCGCCAGCGGCGTGACCGCAATGTCGGTTTTTTCCGCGCCCGCCGCCGTTTCCTCGCTCGTCTCCTGCACGCGCGAGCGCTGCGCCCGCAACATGTCCAGCGCCACCAGCAGCAGCACGATGCTCGCCGCAATCTGGAATGCCGGCATGGTGATGCCGAGAAGCTGGAAAACCCATTTGCCTGCGAAGCCGAATCCCAGCAACACGCCCGCCACCACCAGGCACGCGATTTTCGCCATGCGCGAGCGCTCCTTCGGCGAATCGTTCGGCGTCATCGCGATGAACGCCGGGATCACCGCGAACGGGTCCACGATCACGAACAGCGAACTCGCCGCGAGCAGGCTGTATTCAATCAGGCTCATATCGAACAGGGTGCCAGAACCGCGTCGCTCATCCCATGCACAATTTTTTTGTCGGC
>CAYUGC010000292.1:0-4345 GCA_964444085.1 uncultured Bifidobacteriaceae bacterium
CGGTTTTCATCAGCCACGAGATGGCAGGCGGCGCGGTGCGGCGACCCAGGGCGGACAAGGCGGTTTTCATTTCAGTAAATTTTAACCACGAAACACACAAAATACACAAAAGAAACCGGGCGGTTGAACCACAGATTTTCGTATGGTTTGTGTATTTCGAGGTTCACCGCCTCGACTTCACACGAAATTGGACTAGACTGTTTCCGTGAGTTTTGTCGCTGAATTCAATTCGTTGCCGCTGGACGCGCTGGTAAAAAAATCGCTCGCCACCGGCACCGCCGCCGCGCGCGAGGCTGCCGGGAAAAGCAAGTTTTCCCTCGCCGATTTCGCCGCGCTGATTTCGCCCGCCGGCTCGGAAATTTTGGAAACGCTCGGCCAGCGCGCCCACCTGATGACGCAGCAGCGGTTCGGCAAAACCATCCGGCTGTTCGCGCCGCTCTATCTTTCCAACGAGTGCATCAACAACTGCACCTACTGCGGTTTCTCGCGCGACAATCCGATTTTGCGCGTCACGCTCTCGCTCGACGAGGTGAAGCGCGAGGCCGACGCGCTGAAGGCGCAGGGTTTCCGCAACTTGCTGCTCGTTGCCGGCGAACACCCGAAATTTGTCTCCAATGGCTACCTGCGCGACTGCATCGAGATGCTGCATCCCGAATGGCCCAGCATCTCGCTCGAAGTCGGGCCGATGGAAACCGAGGAATATCGTCCGCTCGTCGCCGCCGGCGCGGACGGGCTGGTCGTGTATCAGGAAACCTACGACCGCGCGGTCTATACGGAAATGCACACCGCCGGGCCGAAACGCAATTTCGACTGGCGGCTCGAAACGCCGGAGCGCGCCTACGCCGCCGGTTTCCGCCGGCTCGGTATCAGCCCGCTTTACGGCTTGGCCGACTGGCGATTGGAGGCGTTGAGCGCGGCGGCCCACGCGGATTATCTGCTGCGCAACTGCTGGAAGGCGGCGCTGACGATTTCCACCGTGCGCATCCGGCCGTGCGCGGGCGAGTTTCAGGCGCGCACGCACATCAGCGACCGCGAGCTGGCGCAGCTCATTTGCGCCATCCGCATCATGTTTCCCGACGTGGGCATCGTGCTTTCCACGCGCGAGCTTCCGACTTTGCGCGACGGCCTGATTCCGCTCGGCGTGACGATGATGAGCGCCGGCGCGCGCACCGAACCCGGCGGTTACACCGGCGCGGGCAAGGAAAAAATCCACCACACCGAACGCGGCGTCATCAAGGAACTGGTCTCCGGCGCGAGCGAATGGGCACCGCAGGCGAATCATCCGACGAATGCCACCGGCCAGTTCAACATCGCCGACGAACGCTCGGCGGGCGAGGTGGCGGAACGCATCCGCAAGCTCGGTTACGAGCCGGTGTGGAAAGACTGGGACGCCGCGCTGACGATGTAAAATGCCATGCGCCAGTTCGCGCTCATTGTATTTCTGTTTGCGTCGGCCTGTGTTTCCAGCGCCAAAGAAACAAATAATTTCTGCGTCGTGTGTGGCA
Organism: uncultured Bifidobacteriaceae bacterium; assembly: GCA_964444085.1. Lineage (GTDB taxonomy): Bacteria > Verrucomicrobiota > Verrucomicrobiia > Limisphaerales > UBA11358 > UBA11358. Next base: position 1,506 of record CAYUGC010000292.1, read on the forward strand.
AAGGGCCGCTGACCGGGCGCATCTGGATGTCCAAGTGGGGCGCGGTCTGCAACGACTGTTACAAACTGGAAAATCATTGTTCTCTCTGCGGTCTGCCCATCGGCAAGGACTTCGTCAAGACGGGCGACGGGCGGTTCATCTGCAAATTCGACCAGCCGAACGCCGTGCTGGACGTGGCCGGGGCGCGGGAAGTTTTCGCCGATGCACGCCGCGAGCTGGTCGGGCGGTTCGGCCGCGGCTTCCTGCTGAATTTTCCCGACGTGACGGTGAACCTGTTCGACGTGGATTACTGGTCGGAGAAAGGCCGCGAGGACGGATTGCACAAGTTTGGTTTTTCCAGCACGCGCAAGACGCGCACGGGCGATTGCACGCATGAGGTCGTGATGTTGAGCGGCCGTCTGCACACCGAGCTGGCGGCCACGGCGGCGCATGAATACACGCATCTGTGGATCAATGAAAACCGGCCGGCGGAGCACGCGATGGATGGCGACACGATTGAGGCGATCTGCGAATTGTCCGCCTACAAGCTGATGGAAGTGCGGTCGCAGCCGGAGCAGATGCAGCAGATTCTCGACAATCCCTACACGCACGGCGAAATCAAAAAACTGGTCGCGCTCGAAAAACAAAACGGCATCGGCTCCATCCTGAACTGGGTGAAAAACGGCACGACCGCGACGCTGGACACCGAAACTTCCGCCTTTGCCGCGCCGGTGAAAAAAACGGCGCTGACGTTCACGAATGTTCCGCCGCCACTGCCGGCGGCGTTGAAGCTTGCCGGCCTGCTGCTGGAAGGCCAGAGCCGCCGCGCCATTGTCAGCGGCGTGTCATTCGCACCGGGCGAGACGAAGGCCGTGAAATTGCAGAGTCGCACGGTGCAGATCCGCTGCCGTGAAATTCAGGCCGATGGCGTGGTATTGGAAGTGGCTGGCGTGCCGGAGCCGCTTACGCTGAAAATCGGCGAGGAACAATTCGTGCCGTAAATCCGGTCCAATTGCAGCACCGCACTGTTCGCTTCAAAGCTTCGCCACCAATTTGCTCATGACGGATTCCTGCCGCCGCATGGATTCAAACAGCTTAAACTGAGCGCGACATCGGTCGAGATTTTCACCGTTGCTTTGCACCTTGAAATAAGCGTCGCCAGCCAGAAAGTCCGTGAGGAATCGCAGGCCCAGCTCGAAGGTGATGACCTGGCCGGCAACCGCCAGCAGATTTTTTTCCGCCGGCGTGAGAAAATCCGCCGTGGCGAGGTAGCCGCGCGACAGCGCCTCGAACACCGGGAATTGCATCTCCACCTTCGCCAGATCGCGCTCGTTTTCCGCCGCCGGGTTGGTCATCGAGCGCACCATGTCGCCAAAATCGTAAAGCGCCAGGCCCGGCATCACCGTGTCCAGATCAATCACGCAGACGCCTTCACCGGTCGCGGTGTCGAGCAGCACATTGTTGATCTTGGTGTCGTTGTGCGTGACGCGCTCCGGCAGATTTGCGGCGAGCAGCACGTCACAAATCGCTTGGTGGCGCAAGGCGAATTCAATTTCCGGCTTTGCCGGCGCGGCGCGGTTCGCAACATCGGCGGCCACGGCTTTTTCCAACGCGGCGAAGCGTTTTGGCGTGTGATGAAAATCAGGAATCGTGTCATGCAGGCGCGGCGCGGGCAGGTCGGCGAGCAATTTCTGGAATTGTCCGAACGCCTGGGCGGCCGCGAACGCCTGCGCCGGAGTTTCGATGACATCCACCGTCCGCGTCTTTTCAATGAACGGAAACATGCGCCAGAAATTGCCGGCAATATCACGCTGAAAAAATTTTCCGGCGCGGGTTGGCACCAGCGTGAGCGCGCGCCGCGCGGCGTCCGGCTGGTCGGCGAATTTTTGCGCCAGGTGCGCGGTGACGCGCTGCAAATTTTCCATCACCGTGAGCGGATTCGTAAAGACGGCGTGATTCAGCCGCTGTAAAATATAGCGGCACTGCGTGCTGCCGGAGGCAAAGGTGACGCGGTAGGTGTCGTTGATGTGACCGCTGCCGAAGGGTTCAGCTGATGCGAATTTCCCGGCGATCTGAAATTCGCACGCGAATGTGCGGACATCGGGTTTCAAATTCATGCAGCGAAATCTCCCACCGCCTCAATGTCCGCCGTGGCAATGTCCGCCACAACACCCGCCGCTGCGGCCTCCGCCAGACTTTTTGCTCGCGGAAGTGTTGTTGCCGGCGCCGGCGGACGCGAAGGTGGACAATTTCTTGTCCAGCTTGGCGGAGCCGCAGTGCGGGCATTTTGTTCCCTGCCAGTCGGCGGAGCGGACGAGGATTTCGCTGTCGGCCCCGCATTTTTCACAATGAAATTCATAGATCGGCATGGGGCAAAATAAACGGCGCGGCGCGAATGTTCAAGCGTGTCGGGATTGAAAGATTTGAAGTGGCGACAGCTTTTGCTATTTTTGCCCGGCAAGCTATGCAGTGTATTTTCTCAAAATGAAGACAGCTCTCGGCAAGGCTTTGGCTTGGTTGCACGTCGCCTTTGTTCGGCGGCTGGAAAGCTGTTTGTCACCGGACACGCTTTACGCGGTGGTCTGTCCGTATTTCCTGATGCGGGCAATTTTTAACAATCTGTTCAAGCGAAGCTTGCCCCAGCCGCCAGCCCCGGATTTTTTACGGACACCGCGCAATTTTCGCACCCGCGTCCGCGAGCGGATGAATATTTACCTGGACGAAGTCTTGCATAACTTTTATGACCGGCTGAACCAGCCAAAATGGTTGTCCCGTTTTGAAATTGTAGGCTTGGAACACTTGGAGGCGGCGCGCCGCTCCGGCCGGCCGGTCATTCTGGTATATTGGCATTTTGGCACCTA
>CAYUGC010000293.1:0-4344 GCA_964444085.1 uncultured Bifidobacteriaceae bacterium
GTCAGCAGGTTGTTGACCGTCCAGTAAAGCGCCAGGCCGGACGAATAATTGTAGAGGAACAAAATGAACATCGCCGGCATCCAGCGCATCATTTTCTGCTGCGCCGGATCCATGCCCGGCGACGCCGGCGTGAGGTGCGACTGCCACAGCATCGCGCCGCCCATCAACAGCGGCAGCAAATTGAACGGCAAGCCGTCCGGCGTGCTGATGAACGGAATGAAGGTGATGCCGTGGATCATGAACAGCGTGTCCGGCTTGGACAGATCCGCTGCCCACAGGAAATGCGCGCCGCGCAGCTCGATCGCGCTGCGGATCATCGTGAAAAACCCGATGAACACCGGCATCTGGATGACCATCGGCAGGCAGCCGCTCATCGGGTTCACCTTGTTCTGCTTGTAAAGTTCCCACTGCTTCGACGTGAGCTTCTGCACGTCGTCTTTGTATTTTTCCTTGAGTTCCGCCAGTTGCGGCGCGAGCGCCTGCATCCGCTTCATCGAGCGCGTGCTCGCCGCCGTCAGCGGCCAGAACAGCAGCTTGATCAAAATCGTGATGAGCACGATCGTCAGGCCGTAGCCCACGCCGATCAGATCATGCAGCGCGTTCATCGCCGACAGCAGCAGCTTGGCGAAGAACGTGCCGACGCCCCAGAAGCTGCCGAAGCCCGAGCCGAAATTCATCACCTGGTCGGCATGGTTGCCAAACTCCTCGCCCACCTGCGCTAGCACGCGATATTCCTTCGGGCCGGCGAACAAAACAAAATTCCGCTCCAGCGACGCGTTCGCGGTCAGCGTGCCCGGCGCGTAAAACAGCGCCGTCTGGATGCCCTGCGGCGCGGGCGAATTCGTCACCACGCCAACGTTTTGGAAACGCGGCAGTGTCACCGTGCGCGCAATCATTTGCTGCGCCGGCTCGTTCGTCCGCGTCATCAATTCCAGCGCGAAAAACTGGTTGTGCGCCGCCGCCCAATAGACATTGCCGCTGCCCGCGAGCAGTTGCGGCTTCGGCGCGGAACGGCTGCAGCCGCCGCCGGTGAACATCGTCAGCGGCTCGTTCGCCGCCGTCTGGCCGTCGCACCACATCGCGCCGCCGTAGCTGATGAAATTGTTGTCATCCGCATCCATTGGCGTCGCTGTGCCCACGACGATTTCCTGCGCCGGCAAAGCCAGCGCCTTGTCCGAACCGTTCTCCAGCCGCACGCTCGCGTTCACGAGGAAATTGGAGCTGAACGAGAAATTTTTCACGATGCGCAGGCCGTCCGCCAAAGTCTTTTCTGCGCGCGCGCCGGTCGCGGTTTTCGTCAGCGCAAAATTGCCGTCGCCGATCAGGCTTTCGCCGCCGAGCACCGCCAGCACCGGCACGTCCACGCGGGCGTTCAAAACCGCCACGCTGGCGGAATTCGTGATCTGGCCTTTCCAGCGCGCCGAAATCGTTTCGGGATACGCCAGCAAATCCACCTGTTTCAAGCCGCCGCCGCGCGAGGTGAACACATAGCGCGCCTTGCCGTTCGTCAGCACCAGCGTCTGCTCCGGCGCGCTGGGATCGAAAACCACCGGCGTTGCGGGCGTGGAAATAGCGGCATTGTTAGCCGATGCGGTGGTCGCGGCGGGCGCATTCGTCGCCACGGCCACGGGATGGGTGCGGGCGTATTCCGCCTGCTGCTTGGTCATTTTGCTCTGCTCGACAAACCACCACACGAGCAGCGCGCCGCAAAGTGAAACTACGATGATTCCTGTTTTATCCATGAAATTAAATCCTGACTCCTTGTTTTTCCGGCACCGGGTCGTGGCCGCATTCGGCCCACGGATGACAGCGGCAAATCCGCCTCGTCGCTAAAAGGGTTCCTTTCACCGCGCCGTGTTCGCGCACCGCGCCCAGCGCGTAAACCGAGCAGGTCGGCGTGAACCGGCAGCCGGCCCCGGCGCCAAATATAAAAACCTGCGCCGGCGAAATCGTCAGGCGATACAGGCGGATGGCCGAAATCAAAATGAATTTGGGAACATCCAACATCCCATGCCCGGCGCGGCGAATCGCCACTGGATGTTGGGTGTTGGCTGTTGGCTGTTGGCTGTTTTTCATTTCAACAACTTGCCCCGTTGCAGCGCGGCGAGAAAATCCTTTTCCACCCCGGCAAAATCCTTTTGGACGATGGAATTGCGCGCCACCAAAATGAGTTCCACCGGCCGCGCAAAATCATGCTGGTGCAGCCGGAAACTCTCGCGGAGCAGCCGCCGGGCGCGACTGCGGGCCGGCGCATTGCCGATTTTTTTGCTGGTGACCACGCCGAGCTTCGGGTGTTCACCGTCGGGAAGCTTGGTCCAATTGGCGATGAGGCAGCCCAAGACGAGCCGCTCTCCCCGCTGCCGGACGCGCGCAAAATCGCGGCTTTGCGCGAGCCGCGACGGGCGGCCCAGACGCAAGCGTTGCGGCGCGGGATTCACGGAATCAAACCGGCGTGAGGCGTTTGCGGCCCGCGCGACGGCGGCGCGCAATCGTGGCCGCGCCACGCTTGGTCTTGTTGCGGGCGAGGAAGCCGTGCTGGCGTTTCCGGCGGATTTTCGACGGTTGATACTGGCGTTTCATAAAATTCTAAAAATAATCTCCGGCGCAAAAACCGGAGCGTGGGAGAATAGCAATTAAGCGATTCGAGTCAAGAAGCGGTTCGGCGCTGTTTCCGTTCCTTGGTGATGGCGTGGAAGCCCATTTCGCGCTTGGGCTTCACCGGCGGTGCCATCAATTCGCGGATGGCGTCGAACAAGGATTTGATGGCTTCGTCGTGGCCTTCGAGTTGGCGTTCCAGTTCGGCCAGCTTGCGCGCCAGCGTTTCATTCGTGCCGAGCAGCCGGCGCAGACTCACAAACGCCCGCATGATGGCGACGTTGACCTGCACGGCGCGCTCGCTTCGCAAGACGCTGGACAGCATCGCCACGCCCTGCTCGGTGAAAACATAAGGCAGATAGCGGCTGCCGCCGCGTCCCTTCTTTGAGGTCACAATTTGTGACCTCAAATGCGCAAGTTCTTGTCGTGTAAGTTGAAAGGCGAAGTCATCTGGGAAGCGTTCTTGGTTGCGCTTGACCGCTTGAAGCAAAACCTTGGTCGGGACTTAATAAAGTTTAGCAAGCTGCTGGTCGGTCAAAACTTTCTCGCCGCGTATCAGAAAAATGAAACTTTGAATTCGCTCCAAAGGAATTATTTCTGTGCCATTGCTCATACAGTTGCGTTGCTGATTATCTTGAAGTCATAATTTGTGACTTCAAGTTTGATTATTTAACCGCCAATTGGCATTAAAAATCTTGAAATGCCAGTTTGGCATTTCAAGTTTTGAGGTTCCTAATTGGAACATCAAATTGCCGCTTTACTTCACATTCAACTCGCGCTGGATGCCGAACTTTTCGATGCGCTTGCGCAGCGTCGCACGGGTGATGCCGAGGATTTTGGCGGCGTGAACCTGATTGTTGTCCGTCTCGATCAAGGCTTGGATCACCAGTTCGCGCTCGACGGCGGGGATGATTTTCAGCTTCGGATCGCGCTTGGCGATCTGGAAAAGCTGGCGCGCTAGCGTGGCGGCATCGCCGGCGGTCGCGTCGCCGGTGGCGATGGTGGCGGGTGGCGCGGCCACGCCGGTGGCGGCCCCGGAAATTTCTGGCGGCAGATCGCCGGGCAGGATCGCGTCGCTCTTTGCGAGGACGTGCGCGCGGCGGATGGCGTTCTCCAGTTCGCGCACGTTGCCGGGCCAATGATATTTTTCAAACAGCTTCACGGCGGCGGCGGCGATGGACTTGGGCTGGCGCGAATGTTCACGCGCGATTTTCTCCAGAAAATAATTCACCAGCAGTGGAATGTCGTCGCGCCGGTCGCGCAACGGCGGCAGATGAATCCGCACGACATTGAGCCGGTAGAACAAATCCTCGCGAAATTGTTTCGCGGCGACGGCGGCCTCCAGCGGCTTGTTCGTCGCGGCGATGACGCGTACGTCCACTTTCAGCGGCGTGTTGCCGCCGACGCGCTCGAACGTGCCGGATTGCAGCACGCGCAGGATTTTCGTCTGCGTGGCCGGCGTCATGTCGCCGATTTCATCGAGGAAAATCGTGCCTTTGTTGCATTGCTCGAACTTGCCGATGCGCTGGACGGTCGCGCCGGTGAACGCGCCTTTTTCGTGGCCGAACAATTCGCTTTCCAGCAGTTGTTCGGGAATCGCGGCGCAGTTGACGGCGAGGAACGGCTGCGTGGCGCGGTCGCTGTGATGGTAAATCGCGCGGGCGACCAGTTCCTTGCCCGTGCCGCTTTCGCCCGTGATGAGCGCGGTGGTGTCCGTCGCGGCGATCTGGCCGATGAGCTTGAAGACGC
>CAYUGC010000294.1:0-4330 GCA_964444085.1 uncultured Bifidobacteriaceae bacterium
AACAGCCAGTCCACGATGAAGGCGTTGAGGACGCAGACGACGCCGAGGACGGCCTGCCAGAGGTGCACGACGGAATGTTCGTGGTCGTGCCCGCAGCCGCATTTGTCATTGTGCTCGTGCTGGCTTAAAAGGGAAGTGACCTGCATAAAAATTTACGATTTACGATTGCCGATTTACGATTCTTCTACGGATTTACCTTGGATTTCTCCTGTGGCGGTTCGCGGTTCAACTGCAGGCGCAGTTCGCGCGGTTTGCCATCGGCGCGTTGCGGCAGAAAGATTTTGTCCTGCACGTTGGTCAGCACCTCGGCCATGACCTTGGTCAGCTCCAGCTGCGCGTAAAGCTGCGGGTTGCCCTCGTATTTCGGCAGCAGCGCCTTGAATGCCTCGGCGTCGGACTCGACGGACGTGACGAAGCGCGTGCGGGCGGATTCGGCGGCGTTGGTGATGGACGACGCGGTGGCGCCGGCCTCGCTCAAGATTTGATTCTCTTTGCCGAGGGCGTCTTGAATGAGTTTGTCGTGGTTCTGGCGCGCGGTGGTGACCTGTGCGAAAACGTCCTTCAATTGCCGCGGCGCGACGCTTTGCACATCGCACTGGTCAATCACCACGCCGAGTTTTTCTCTGAATGCCATTTCTTCAATGTGTGACCGCACGGCAGTCCTGAAGCCGGTTTGGTCGCGCGTGAGGATGTCGTCCACGTTGAACCGCGCGGCGGTGGCGACGAGGGCGTTGTTCGCCGCGTTCTGCACCGCGTTCGAAATGCCGCCGAGGTTGAACTGGTGGTTCGTGCCGGCGGCAAAATTGAAGATCGCCGTGCGCGGGTCGTCAATGTGATACGACACGGTGGCGCGGGTGTGGATGATGTTGCGGTCAGCGGTGAGGACGTAGCCGTCAATCAGCGGATTCAGCGACGCGCCGGCGGGCGGCTCGGTGCCGGCAAGTTCCATCTCCGGCGTGGTGAGATACCAGCCGACGGACGAGGTGACTTTCTGGATTTCTGAAATCGGGATGCGGACGACTTCGTCAATCGGATACGGAAACGACCAATACAATTTGCCCGCGCTCAACAGCATTTTCGGCCCGTCGCCGAGCGGTTTGCCAAAGCGGAGAATGACGGCCTTCTCGCCGGAATTGACCGTGAAAAACCCCGCCGCGAAAATGATGATGACGAGCGCCGCCATCGCGATTTTGACGATGACGAAGCTGCTGCGCAACGCCTCGGCGAGCGCCTGCGAACCGGCGTCCTGCGTTTCGGGAGCGCCAGCCGTCGCTTCGCTTTGGCTCGGCAAGTGCGGATGGTCGTGATGATGGTGGTCGCTCATGTCACTTTCCGGGGTTGACCGCCGGCAGATTCTTGAACAAATCAAACGGCGGCGTGCGCTCGTCGAAGATCAGCGTGGACTTCTGGCCGAGCGAATTCCGCAGCGCCTCGAGCTGCAACTGGAACACGGCCAGCGTCGGGTTTTCCTGAAAAACGCCCAGTGTTTTCGCGGCCTCGGCCACGCCCGCGCCCTCGATGCGCGTGGCGTCGGCCTGCGCGTTGTAAATCACATCGGCGGCCTGGCGCTCGGCGGCGGACTTGATCATGGATGCGCGTTTTTCGCCATCGAATTGGGCGGCAGTAATGAACTTGGTGCGCTCGGCCTTCATGCGGTCAAACACCGACTGCGTCACGTTTTCCGGCAGGCCGAGTTTCTTGATGCCGAGAAATTCGAGGCTGATGCCGTAATTATTCTTGGCGAGTTCCGCTTCGACGGAAGTTTGAATTTCCTTTTCGATGTCGGTGAACTTGAGTTGCGCCGGATCGGAGTTCACGAAGTCGGACAGATTATGTTTGCCGACGACCGCCGCCTTCGCGCTGCGGAGCATATTTTCCAACTGGCGCTGCGCCGCGAGCGTCGAGCCGCCGGGGAACTTTGGAAAAAATTCCTTCGCATCGGAAATTTTCCAGCCGACGAAGACGTTGACGAGGAGCATCGTGCTATCGGCGGTGAGCGTCTCGCTGGGGATGTCGGCGAAGGTCTGCACGCGCGAATCGAAGCGGTTGATGCTCTGAATCGGCCACGGCCACTTGGTATAGAGGCCGGCGTTGGTCTCGGTGGCGGTCGGCTTGAGGAAGGTCGAGACGACGACGACTTCCGACTGCCGCACCTGGAAGGTGAACAGCAGTAGCGCAAAAATCACCAGCAATAATGCGGCGATGATGAGGGTGATAGCATTCTTTTTCATGGCGAATTCGTGATGGAAAGGTTCAGCAGGTCGTCGCGGATCTTGTCCTGCAAATCAAAGATGACGACGTCCGACGTGTTGGTGACGAGCAAAATATACTTCCGCGCGTTCTTCGTTGCGGCGGCAAAATTCTGAAGATACAACCGCTGCCGGTAAACGTCCGGCGCGGCGGCAAAGGCCGGCAACTGGTTCGTGAACAAGCCGGCGCGCGAAAACGCCGTGGTGATGACGCGCACGCGGTTGGCGTCCGCAACATTCGTGACGGTGAATGCCGTTGCGTCGGCCAGCGCGTTCATGCGGATGGCGGCGGACTCGGCGATGAGAATCGTTGACAGCCGGGTTTGTTCCGCGCCGACCACCTTTTCATAGGTCGCCGCGACGTCGTTGGCCGTCGGCGGATGAATATCCTGCAAGCCGACGAAAACGATTTTCGCGCCGAGATGCTTTTGGTTCGCCGCATCCTGGATTTTTTCGCGCAACGCCGAAGCGGCTTCCAGCCGGCCATGCGAGAGGATGTCGTTCAAATCGCTGCCGGCGAGATAGCGCACCACCTCGCGCTGGGCGAGCGTTTGGAGCAGTTCGTCGGGATTGGAATTGTTGTAAACCCAGTCGCGCACGTTGGTGATCTGGAATTGCACCGGGATGCTGACGGTGATGAGACCGACGGGCTTGCTGCTCGCGGCATCATTCGTATCGGCGGTCGTCACCGGCGCGCGGTTGCCGACGACAAAATTTTCCTCTTTGTTGTGGCTGACCGTCCAGAGGACGATGGGCGCGTTTTCGCTCTGCGCGTCCGGCGTGTAGCCGACGGCGAACGACTGGATTTGCTCGGTGCGGAAGCGGTAAATCCTGTCCACCGGCCACGGCAACTTGAAATGCGCGCCGGCGTTCAGCGTCGCGACGGGCTGGCCGTAATGTTCCAGCACGGCCTGTTCGCCCGCATCCACGAACACAAAGCAGGTGGACAAAATCAGCACGGCGAACTGGATGAGCAGCAGCGCTGGCAGGTTTTTTTGCAGCGCCTGGAAAAACCACGTTTCCGAAACCTTGAAGCCGAACTGGTAATCCAGCGTCTGCGCCGCCGTGGTGAACAGGCTTTCCGGCTGCGCGAAAATGCCGGCGACGCGGCTTTCGTAGAGCGGTCGGGCGATCTTGCCCTTCACGCGCGGACGATAAATTTCCAGCAGCAGCGTCAGCAGGTTTTCCATTGCCATCAAACCGAGCAGCACGCACAGGCCGCGCGCCACCCAGAAATCCACGCGCGGATATTTCGCCTCGACGCCGGCGATGGCCAGCGCCGCGAGCGCGCAGACATAAGCGCCCGCCAGTAGGAAACTCGCACCGGGACGCAGCAGGCGATGGTTTTCCAGCCGGGCGATGGTCACGGAAAAACGGCCGAACAAAAACAGCAGCAGCGCGAAAATCGCGAACAGTGACAATGACGCCGTGGCGTTGGCGGCCTTGAGCGTCTCCGGATTTTTGCCGCTCCAATACCAAAGTCCCCAAGCGCCACCGGCTTCGAGCAGCAGCAGCAAAACGGTGAAGCCGGGAACGAAATATTTTTCAAACTGCGCGCGGGCGTTGCGGGCGGGGAAGCTGCCGGAGTCCTTCGCCTCGAACAGCGACGCGCCCCGGCTGCGGGCGAGTTCGTCGAGTTCCAGTTTTTCCGAGCGTTCGTTTTCTTCGAGCCGCATCTGGAACCAGCTGATGAATGCCACCAGCACGCCGAGGCCGAGGAAAACCGCCGCCGCCTGGCCCGCGAGCGAGCCGGCCATGACGGTCACGCCGAAAGCGGCGAGGAAAATCAGAGCCGCGACCGCGAGGTTCACCAGCCCGTTTTTTTGTGTATTACGTTCCATTTCAAATTCATCCTCATCCTCTTCCTCAGGCTCATCCTCAATTTTGATTTATGAGGATGACGACGAGGACGAGGATGATTTTATTTAACTTAATTCCCGGTCATCAAACAGCGCCACGGCCACGGCCAGCGCCGCGCCGGCGTAAAAAATCACATAGCCGAGCGCCTTGCCGACATACGCCCAATGAAACGTGCTTTTGCCCGTTTCGAGCGCGTCGGCGAGCCAGAAAAGCTGCCAGTT
>CAYUGC010000295.1:0-4330 GCA_964444085.1 uncultured Bifidobacteriaceae bacterium
AAATTGATGAAGTGCTGCGCGAGCAGCGGAATGTCTTCGCGGCGTTCGCGCAACGGCGCAACTTGGATGGGAAAAACATTGAGCCGGTAGAAAAGGTCTTCCCGGAACCGCCCGGCGGTCGCCTCTTTCTTCAAATCGCGATTGGTCGCGGCGACGATGCGCACGTCGGCCCGGCGGGTGCGATCGTCACCGACCCGCTCGTAACGTTTCTCTTGGAGCACGCGTAGCAGCTTGCTTTGAATGTCCAACGGAATTTCCCCCACTTCATCCAGAAAAATGGTTCCACCTTCGGCCGTCTCAAATCTTCCGGAGCGATCTTTGACCGCGCCGGTGAAGGAACCGCGCACATGACCGAACAATTCGCTTTCAAACAAATCCCGGGGAATGGAGGCGCAATTCACCCGCACCAATGGGCCGACTTTGCGGGTGCTGCGATGGTGGATTTCATGCGCGACCAATTCTTTGCCGGTGCCGGTTTCGCCCAGAATCAAAACCGAAGCCTCGGTGGGCGCGACGAGATCAATCTGGCTGGAGATTTGCCGCAGCGCCGGGCTTTGCCCGACGAGTTCGCCGAAGGCTTTGGCCTCCACCACCTCCTCTTGCAAATAGCTGTTGTGCAATTCAAGTTGGGACTTGAGCACCTCGATTTCCTCAAATGCCCGGCGAGCGGCTTCTTCGCTCTCCCGCAGGGCTTGGTTGGAGGCCTGGAGTTCGGCGGTGCGTTCCTGCACCCGGAGTTCCAGCGTGTTTTGGGCGTTGCGCAGGGCTGCTTCCGCCTGGCGCAGCCGCAAATGCGTTCTGACCCGCGCCAGCACTTCCTCGGCCTCGAAGGGCTTGGTGATGTAATCAATGCCGCCGGCCTCAAAACCCGTGACTTTTTGGCGGGTATCGCCAAAGGCGCTGATAAAAATAACGGGGATGCGGCTGCTCTTCTCATCCGCCTTCAAGCGACGGCACACCTCGTAGCCATCCATGCCAGGCATGCTGACGTCGAGCAGGATCAAGTCGGGAGTCTTGGCGGCCACGGATTTCAGCGCCAGCGCGCCGTTGGAGGCCGGTCGGACGTGATAGTTGTGCTGGGTCAGAAGCTCGGTCAGCAGCCGCAGGTTGGCAGGCGTGTCATCCACCACCAGAATTTCTTCCGGCGCTGACGTCGGTTGCTTGTCTTCGCTCATAACGTCTGTTCTGGGCGAGAAGGTTCCCTTTCCAACAATTTCAAAAGACCCTCGTAGTCAAACTGCGTGGCTAGGGTGTTCAATGCCCGTCCCAGCGAAGCATCTCGTTTGGTGACCTGCCCGATGAGGATCTGCGTGCGGGCCGTGTCCAGTTCGATGGCGGCCTGACGCAAACCCCGCAGCAGTTCCGCAGGCAGGATGTCCAACTGCTCCGGACGCAGGGCAAGCCCCGATGCCTCCGACGTGCTTTGCTGACGCGGTGCCTTTTCGTAGATGAACTTCAGGCGGAGATGTCGCACCAAGGCGTCGAAAATCTCGCTCTCGCGAAATGGTTTGCGCACGAGGTCGTCGCAACCGGCGGCCAGAATGGGTTTGCTCTCTTCGTCCAAGGCGTGCGCCGTGAGCGCGACGATTTTGGTATTGGCACCGGCCTGGGTCGCCCGAATGCGACGGACGGCTTCCAACCCGTCCATGACCGGCATGCGAATATCCATCCAGATCAGGTCTGGATGCCATTGCTCGAACAATGTCACGGCTTCCTGTCCGTTGACTGCCTCGCGCAGCTCAAATCCAAGCGGTTCAAGGAGCCTGCGCAACAGGAGACGATTCTCCGGCTGGTCTTCGACAATCAGGAGCCGGTAAGCGGGCTGCCCCTCGGCCAATCCCAAAATGCACCCGTGCTTCGGTTCTTCGGGTTCCGCCACCGACGGAAGCACGCTCAACGGAATGGTAAAATAAAACACTGATCCCTTGTCTGGCTTGCTGGTAACGCCAATCTGACCGCCCATGAGCTCGACATATTGATTGCAGATAGCCAAGCCCAATCCAGTCCCGGCTTCGGCGGGAGTTTGACCGTCCAATTGTACGAATGGGGAAAAAATGCGCTGGCAATCCTCCTGGCTGATGCCCGGCCCGGAATCCTCAATCTCAAATCGCACCTGCGCCGTTCCGGCATCAACTTGGCGGGCGAGTCTGGCACGGAGCTTCACCCCGCCAGAGTTCGTAAATTTGATGGCGTTGCCAACCAGATTCAGCAGCACTTGGCGCAGTTTGCCCGCGTCCACGGCAACAAACCGGGGCAGATCTGGATCATGCTCCAAGGCGAAACGGAGTCCCTTTTCCACGGCTCCCACCCCCATCAGCGACTGGATTTCGCTCAGTAATCGGGGCAAATCAACCTCGGACTCCTCCAGGACCACCCGACCGGACTCGATCTTCGCCATGTCGAGGACATTGTTAATCAAGTTCAACAGGTGCTCGCCGCTGCGGGCAATGATATCCAACGTCTCTTGCTGGCGCGGGGTCACATCCGGATCGCGCTTGAGCAGCCGGGAAAAGCCGAGCACGGCGTTGAGGGGGGTGCGCAACTCATGGCTCATGTTGGCCAGGAACGCGCTCTTCGCGCGGTTGGCGGCTTCGGCCCGTGCTTTGGCGTCAGCCAGGTCGGCTTCGGCCTGCTTTAACTTGGTGATGTCAATGAGTGTGCCGGTCATCAACTGGGCCTGCCCGTGTTCGTCCCGTTTGGCTATCTCGGCGCGCGCATCAACCCATTTGAGAGAACCATCGGGCATTACCAGAGGGCAAACGGCCCGGTAGTTTTCATACTTGCCGGAGACCGCCCCGGTGAACCGCTCATACATTTCACCGACGATAGGTGCATACTCAGGGAAGGCAGCCGCTGTGTCCGCCAGCGATTTATGCCAGAGACTATCAAGATTGTAAGTCTTTCCCCCGGCCGGATCTGGCTCCAAGCCCAGCATCCTGACGGTATTGTCCAAGGAGTGGCACATATCCGGCTCCTTGAAATCAATCCACCAGGCGCCGACATCGGCCGATTCGAGAGAGCCATAAACCAACTGGTTGAGCACCGCCAATTCTTCCGTGCGTTGCTTCACCAGATCCTCAAGATGTTCCCGGTGCTTACGCAGCTCGTCCTCGTCCCGCTTGCGTTCCGTGATATCTATCGTCGTGCCCACGATTTCAACAAACCCTCCATTCGCATTCAAAACGGGATGGCCTCGGGCATAGGCGTGTTTAACCGTTCCATCGGGCAACACGACTCGGTATTCGACATCAGAATCCATTTTCCCACGGATTATCCGATCGAAAGCCTGCAAGACCTTGCCAAGGTCTTCGGGGTGTATTCGCTGAAGCGCCTGGTCCCGCGTCGGCACCCCCGATTGCGGGTCAAATCCAAAAATCCGGGAGTGTTCTTCCGACCAGAACAAAGGTTTCGTCGTCTCATCGCAGACAAAAGTGCCCGTATGGGTCAGCCGTTGCGTTTCGGCCAAGTATCCCGCAGTCCGCCGCTGGGCTTCCTCGGCCAGCTTGCGTTCGGTGATGTCCGTAAGCATGGCGAAGGATCCCAGGAAACGATTCCCGGCATCCCGGACCGACGTGGCCGAAACATGCATCCACACGGTGCGGCCATCCTTGCGGCGGTATCTTTGCTCATAGCGCTCGGTCAACCCTTGGCGGCGCGCTGCTATCCTCGCTGGCAGCGAGGCCTCGTCGTCCTCAAACAGAAACTCATTAAACCTCCTGCCCACCATCTCCCGCGTTTCATACCCGAGCATTTCCGCCATGCGCCGGTTCACATAGGTGGTCGCGTAGTGCTCATCAAGTTCCCAAATGCCCTCGGACGCCGTATCCACGAGCCGGCGGTAACGTTGTTCGCTTTGCCTGAGTTTCTCCTCGCCCGCTTTACGCTCGGCGAGTTCCTGCTCAAGCCGTTGGTTGGCTTCTTGGAGGAGTTTGCCGGCCACGCCGATTTCCTCAAAGGCGCGCGCGTTGGCGATGGCTGCGCCGAAGTGATCGGAGAAAATCTGCTGCCAGGCAAGCCGGTCCTTCGTGGTATTGACGCGGGCAAAAATGGCAAGCACTCCCAAAATTTCGCCCCGAAATGAAATGGCCGTTCCCACGCATTGCCGGATTTCATCCATCGGCAACGATCCCAGGGCGGATAATTCGCAGCGAGTTTCTTCCAAATTCCGCAGCTCGGCCAGTTGTCCGGTCGTGGCAATCCGGCCGATAAAGCCGACGCCCAACGGGATTCGTTTCTCGGTATTGAAAAAACACACCGGCTCGCGCACACCGGTGTGAACGGGGTTTTCGCAGCCGGCAACCAAATGCAAACAGCGCGTCTGGTCAGGGCA
>CAYUGC010000296.1:0-4329 GCA_964444085.1 uncultured Bifidobacteriaceae bacterium
CATCGAGAAGCTGGCCAAGGCCGGCTACAACATTTCCGTCAGCAGCCGTTCCTACGTTCCCTATGTGGACGACGAAGAACTGGACATCCGCCTGTTCCGCGCGCAGGAGATTTCCCGCTACGTCGAGCACGGCTATCTCGACTGCGGCATCACCGGCCACGACTGGGTCATGGAGAACGGCTCGAAGGTTCACGAGGTCGGCGAATTCCTGTTCAGCAAAGTTTCCCGCCGCGCCGCGCGCTGGGTGCTGTGCGTGCCGGAAAATTCCCCGGTGAAGTCCGTGAAGGATTTGCAGGGCAAACGCATCGCCACCGAAGTCGTCAACCTCACCAAGCGCTACCTCAAGAAGAACGGCGTGAAGGCCGAGGTGGAATTTTCCTGGGGCGCGACCGAGACGAAGGCGCACGAACTCGTGGACGCCATCGTGGACGTGACCGAGACCGGCTCCTCGCTCCGCGCCAACAAGCTGCGCATCGTGGACGAACTATTGAGTTCCACCCCGCGCCTGATTGCCAACGAGACCGCGTGGAAAAACCCGTGGAAGCGCAAAAAAATCGAAACGATTGCCCTGCTGCTCAAGGGCGCGCTCGACGCCGAGGCGCTCGTCGGCCTCAAGATGAACATCGCGGAAAAAAATCTCGCAAAGCTGCTCGCCGATCTGCCCGCGCTGCGCAATCCCACCATTGCGAACCTGAGCCTCAAGGGCTGGGTCGCGGTGGAAACCATCATTGACGAGAAGATCGTCCGCGAACTGATTCCGCAACTCAAGGCCGCCGGCGCGGAAGGCATCATCGAGTATCCGCTGAACAAAGTGGTCTACTGATCCCGGCAGATTTCACCCGCCCCTGCCCTCGCGGCGGGGGCGTTTTCTTTTTGGTGTTCGGACCTATTCCGGCCGGCACAAGCCGAGGAGATTATGGACAAAAAAACGGCGCGAACTTTTCAGTCCGCGCCGTTCTCGTTTTAGCGGGTGGCTAAATTATTTCTTTTTCTTCGCACCGGGCGTGGGCACGGTGGCGATGGTCTGCAGGATGCGGCCCGCGATCTTGTAGGGGTCGCCCTGAGAGTTCGGACGGCGGTCTTCGAGGTAACCTTTGTAGCCGTTGTTGACGAAGCTGTGCGGCACGCGCACGGACGCGCCACGATTCGCGATGCCGTAGTTGAACTTGTCAATGGACTGGGTTTCATGCAGGCCGGTGAGGCGCAGATGATTGTCCGGTCCGTAAACCGCGATGTGTTCGTTTTTGTATTTGTCGAACGCGGCCATGAGGGCTTCAAAGTAGTCCTTGCCGCCGACGGTGCGCATATAGTCGGTGGAGAAGTTGGAGTGCATGCCGGAACCGTTCCAATCCACGTCCTTGCCGAGCGGTTTGCAATGCCATTCCACGTCCACGCCGTATTTTTCGCAGAGGCGCATGAGGAGGTAGCGGGCGACCCAGACCTGGTCGGCGGCGTTTTTGGAGCCTTTGCCGAAGATCTGGAATTCCCACTGGCCCTTGGCCACTTCGGCGTTGATGCCTTCGTGGTTGATGCCGGCATCGAGGCAGAGGTCGAGATGCGTGTCCACGATTTCGCGGGCGATGTCACCGACGTTCTTGTAGCCGACGCCGGTGTAGTATTCACCCTGCGGATAAGGAAAGCCGGTTTGCGGGAAACCGAGGGGCTTGCCGTCCTGGTAAAGGAAATATTCCTGCTCGAAACCGAACCAGGCACCGGAATCATCGGGAATGGTGGCGCGGCCGTTGGACGGATGCGGGGTCTTGCCGTCCGGCATCATGACTTCGCACATGACGAGCACGCCGTTTTTCTTGGTCGTGTCGGGATAGACAGCGACAGGCTTGAGCATGCAGTCGGACGTGCGGCCTTCGGCCTGGCGCGTGGAGCTGCCGTCGAAGCCCCATTGCGGAAGCTGTTCGAGTTTCGGAAAGCTCGCAAATTCTTTGACTTGCGTTTTGCCGCGGATGTTGGCGACGGGTTCATAGCCGTCCAACCAGAGGTATTCGAGTTTGTATTTAGCCATGTGCTTAATGTTGTTGTCAGTGAGGAACGGTTCAACAGACCCGCGTTCATCATGAAACGCGGGCTGAACCTGTGTGGCGAAATGATTAGCAAAGCGGGTGCCACATCGCAAGATTTTTGCGGCAACTACTGGCACGAATTGATTTCATGCGGGGAAAAACATTTTCACCGCCATGAATTTATTTACCCGCACCCGCACCCGCTGGCGAAATTTATCCGCGCTGGGCAAATCGCCGCGCAAACAGTCTTGCTTCAACCGCCGTTTGCGCGATAGTTTCATGACCACGGGCTGCCCATCATGTTGAAAGTAAAAGACACGCTTCGCGCCACGGTGCATTTGAGCTTTGATGGCCGGGTGTTCAAGGTCTATCACGGCCCGAAGGCGGAGGAACGCTTCGACACCGAGGTGCGCGTGCTGCGGCACCTCAAGGCCAAAGGCTGCCCGTTCGTGCCGCGCCTGCTGGAAGCCAACCGCGATAAACTGCGCATCATCACCACCAACTGCGGCACCCGCGTGGAACAGCTCGACGAAAAACGCCGCGCGGAAATCTTTGCAGAACTGGAAAAATTCGGCGTGCGCCACGACGACCCGGACGTGCGCAATGTGACCTACCGTTTCTCCGACGGACGCTTTTGCGTGATTGATTTTGAGTTCGCCACCATTTTGCCGGATGACAAATCCTCCTCATCGTCATCCTCATCCTCGTAAATCAAAAACAAAATTGAGGATGAGCATGACGATGAGGATGAATTTTACCCCATGAAACCAACGTCAAAGAAACCCGCCGCGCGCGCCGACGAATTGCACTGGTTCGGCTGTTCGGACATCGGCAAGGTGCGCAAGAACAACGAGGACGCCTTTCTCGGCCTGCGGTTCGACGCGCAGGAAGTGCAGCGCCTCGGCAAGTTCGGCGACGCCTCGCTCGCGGAACATGATTTTACCTTTGCCGTGTGCGACGGCATGGGCGGCGCGAAGGCCGGCGAATTCGCCAGCAACATCGCCGTGGAAAAAATCACCACGCTGCTCCCCCGCTCCTTCAACCACGAGCAGCGCGATCTGAACCACGCCTTTGCCGACGTGCTGGCCGAGCTTTACGAGCAGGTCCATCGCGCGCTGGTTTATCTGGGCCGCAGCTACGACGAATGTCAGGGCATGCAGACCACGATGAGCCTGACGTGGTTCACCCCGGGCTGGCTGTATTTCGGCCACGTCGGCGACACGCGGATTTATCATCTGGCCAAGGATAAAAAGGAATTGCTCCAGCTCACGCAGGACGACACGCATGTCGCCTGGCTGTTGCGGAATGGAAAAATCAAGGACTACGAAGCCCGCACGCATCCGCGCCGGAATGTTTTGCAAAAGGCGCTCGGCGGCGAAAACCAGTTCGTGGATCCGTAGGTCGGTGCGGTGGCCTGCGGCAAAGGCGACATTTTCCTGATCTGCTCGGACGGTTTGACCGAAGGACTGCACGGCCACCAGATCGTGGATTTGCTGCGGACGAAGGGCAAAGATTTCAACCCGGCGAAGGCGCTCGTGGAAACCTCGGTGAAAAACGACGGCCGCGACAACACCACCGCGCTAGTCATCAAGGTAGTTTGAAATCACCGGGCTGGGCAGCACCCCTTCACCTCACGCAAAGGCGCAAAGGCGCGGTGACAATCAACCTTGCGCCTTTGCGTGAGTTCGGATTGAACAAAAAAAACCGGCGGGCAACTTGCGTTGCCCGCCGGGTGATTCCCCAGTTCCTCCTCCTTGGCTCCTAAAATCAGCCGTGGTAACCGAGCTCGCCGTGTTCGGATTCGTCGAGACCAGTGATTTCGACTTCTTCCGTCGGGCGCAGACCCACGAGCAACTTGGTGATGTAAGCGATGACCACGGTGGCGACCACGCTCAATACGATGGTGATGACCACCGCCTTGATCTGTTCCTTGACGAGCGGTTGGAACCAGCTGTCGGTGACGTAGGCCTTGAGGTTCGTCGCGAGGTTGCCGTTCGCCGCGTTGCGGGCGAGCATGCCGGTCATGATGGCACCGGTGGTGCCGCCGATGGCGTGCACGCCGAACGTGTCCAGCGCGTCGTCATAACCCAGCCAAGCCTTGACCTTGTAGCACATGAACCAGCAGATCGTGCCGGCCGCGATGCCGATGTAGATCGAACCCGTGCTCGTCACGAAACCGCAAGCGGGCGTGATGACGACCAGACCGGCAACCGCGCCGGAGCAGAAACCGAGTACGCTCGGCTTGCCCTTGACAATCCACTCCCACATCGGCCAGACGAACGAGGCGATGGCCGTGGCAATCGTCGTGGTG
>CAYUGC010000297.1:0-4300 GCA_964444085.1 uncultured Bifidobacteriaceae bacterium
GAGCTGGGCCGCAATTTCTGCAACAAGCTCTGGAACGCCTGCCGTTTCCGCCAGATGCAGGGCGGCGAGACTGAAACGGAAATCAATCCATCATTGCTCACGTCGGACGACAAATGGATTTTGGTCCGGCTCGACCAGGCCATCAAGGAAGTCAGCGAATCGCTCACGACTTACAACTTCGCCACCGCCGTGCAGGCGCTTTACCGCTTTTTCTGGAGCGAGTATTGCGACTGGTATGTGGAGGCGAGCAAGGCCGCGTTCTTCGGCACCGACGCCGCGCTCAAGGCGAACAAACTCGCCGTAATTGATTTTGTCCTCAGCAACACCATCCGGCTGTTCCATCCGTTCCTGCCGTTCATCACGGAGGAACTCTGGCACGGCATGGGTTACAGTAAGGAAATGCCGGAAAATCAGGGCGGCAAGACCATCATGTTCGCGTCGTGGCCCAAGCCGTTCACCGCGGAGGAGAAGGAATATTTCACCCTCGACGACACGGCGGATAAAATCGCCGCCGCGAAATACGAACTCGTCGGCCTCGGCCGCAACCTGCGCCGCGAGATGAAGCTCGATCCGGCGAAGAAGTTGAAATTCATCCTCAAGCCCGCCGGTAACCTGGCCACGGCGGAAGTTGAGGTGCTGAAAATTCTGCTCAATGCCGAAGTCGTGGAAGTCGTCGCAGCAAACTGGACGCCCGCCAAGGGCACGCCAAGCGCCTCGAATGCGTTGGGCGAAATCTTCCTGCCGCTGGAAGGCCTGATTGACATCGGCGCGGAAAAAATCCGGCTCACGAAGGAGCAGGAAAAAATCCAGACCGAGATCACCAAGGTGGAGGAGAAGCTGGCGAACCCGAACTTCACACAGAAGGTGCCGGCGAAAGTCCTCGACGAACACAAGCAGCGCCTCGCCGACTGGCAGGCCAAGCTCGCGCAGATCAAAGCCTCGCTGGCGGCGCTGGGTTGATTTTTTCAACCACGAAAAGCACGAATCACACGAAAACGGACACGGAGCTCCGTGAATTCTTTCGTGTGTTTCGCGTGTTTCGCGGTTAATTTTCTGCCGTCATGGAGCAAGGACTCGTCACCGACATCGGCCTCTGCATCATCGCAGCGTGGTTGTTTGCGGTGCTTTCCCAATTTTTGCGCCAGCCGCTGCTGCTCGCCTATCTCGTCGCCGGGTTTGCCATCGGCCCGAACGGCTTCAAGTGGGTCACCAATCCTGACTCGATTCAAACCATCTCGGAGATCGGCCTGTCGCTGCTGCTGTTCATGATCGGGCTGGAGATTGACCTCAAGCGGATGCTGAGCGCGGGCCGCGTCATCACGTTCACCGCGCTCGCGCAAATCCTCGGCTGCGCGCTGCTGGGCTGGCTGGTCTTCGGCCTCATCGGCCCGGCCCAAAACAAGCTGGAGGCGCTTTATCTTGGCGTGGCCGTGGCGATGAGCAGCACGGTCATCATCGTCAAAATCCTCTACGACAAACGCGAACTGGAAACGCTCGCGGGCCGCGTCACGCTGGGCGTGCTCGTCTTGCAGGACGTGGCGACAATTCTGTTTCTCGCCGTCCAGCCGAACCTGAAAAACCCCGCGCTCACGCCGCTGGTGCTGGCGTTGGGGAAAGTCATCCTGCTGCTGTCGGTGGCATTTCTCGCGAGCCGGTTTGTGCTGCCGCACGTCTTCCGGTTCGTCGCGCGGCTGCCGGAACTCGTCCTCGTCGGCGCGCTGGCCTGGTGTCTGGCGCTGGCGGGTTTCGCCGGTTGGCTGGGGCTGTCCACCGCAATGGGCGCACTCATCGCCGGCATGATGATCTCGACATTTCCTTACACGCTCGACGTGGTGGCGAAGGTCACGAGCATCCGCGATTTTTTTGTGACGCTCTTTTTCGTCGGTCTCGGCATGAGCATCCCGGTACCGACCGTGGCTTACATTCTCTGGACGATTTTTCTCTGCCTTTTCCTCGTCGCGAGCCGGCTGGCGACCGTTTTTCCGCCGCTTTACGCGATGAAGCAAGGTTTCCGCGTCAGCCTGCTGCCAGCCATCAACCTGTCGCAGTTGAGCGAACTTTCGCTGGTGCTGCTGGCGCTCGGTTTCAAAAGCGGCGACGTCTCGGCAAACACCGTCGGCATCGCGGCGTTTTCCTTCGCGTTTCTGGCCATCGCCTCGACCTACGGCATCTTGAAAAACGATGTGTTGCTCCGCGCCATCACGCCGTGGTTGCGGAAAATGGATTTGAAAGACCTCGACGAAACTGCCCCCGAAAATACCGGCGATGCAAAATCCAAACGCATCTGCCTGCTGGGCTTCTCGTGGACGGCCAGCTCGCTGCTCGCGGAGATCGAGCGGAACCGCCCGGATTTGCTGGCGGAAATCGTGGTTATTGATTTCAACCCCGTCGTCCACGAAAAACTAAAGGCGCGAAAAATCCACGCCGTTTATGGCGACATAACCGCGCGCGACGTGCTGCACCACGCCGGTGCGGCGCACGCGGAATTCATCATCTGCTCACTGCCAAACATGGTGCTCAAGGGCGCGGATAATTTGAAAATGCTCCGCCAGTTGCGCGAGTTGAACCCAAACGCGAAAATCATCGTCCACGCCGAACTGCTCGCCGACGTGCCGAAACTTTACGCCGCCGGCGCCAGCTACGTCACCGCACCGCGCCTGCTGGAGGCCGCCGACCTGTTGCAGGTCATCGAGGCCGACGAGCAAAAGCTGCTCGCCCAAAAACAGCAGGGGCAACTCAAGCTGCTGGAACAACGTCCGGAAATCATCCCTTAATTTATGAAGCCTGTTTCACTCAAAACCGCCCTCGCCGTTTCCATCCAAGCCGCCCGCGCCGCCGGCCAGATCATGCGCGCCAACTGGCACAAGCCCAAGCGCGTGAACTCCGCCGAAGCCCACGACATCAAGCTGGAACTCGACGTGCAGTGCCAGGCGCTCATCGAAAAAATTCTCGCCGCCGCGTTCCCGGAGATTCCCGTACTCGGCGAGGAAGGCAACACCGGCGACACCACGGCAGAATACCGCTGGGTGATTGACCCGATTGACGGCACGGTGAATTATTATTTCGGCCTGCCGCACGCCGCCACTTCCATCGCGCTGCAACATCGCGGGGAATCCGTCGTCGGCGTGATTTACGATCCGTTCACCGATGAAATCTGGACGACCACCAAAGGCCAGCCGACGCGGCTGAACGGAAAAATTGTCCGCGTCAGCAACCGCACGAAGATTGAGGACTGCATCATCGCGATGGGCTTTTCCAAGAGCCAGGACAATCTGGTGAAAAGCATGCCCCACTTCATCCGCATTTCCAAACGCGCCAAGAAACTTCGCATCATGGGTTCCGCCGCGCTGGAACTGGTCTATGTC
Organism: uncultured Bifidobacteriaceae bacterium; assembly: GCA_964444085.1. Lineage (GTDB taxonomy): Bacteria > Verrucomicrobiota > Verrucomicrobiia > Limisphaerales > UBA11358 > UBA11358. Next base: position 3,366 of record CAYUGC010000297.1, read on the forward strand.
GCCAGCGGCCGGCTTGACGCCTATGTCGAGCGCACCATCAATCTCTGGGACGTGGCGGCGGGCTGCCTGCTGGTGGAAAACGCCGGCGGCGAGTTTTACACCGTGCCCGCGCCGGGCGGGAAACTGCGGATGTGCGCCGACAACGGCAAGCTGCGGAAGAAGCTTCAGCTCGGCAGTATGCTGAAATAGCTCTTCAAACAACCAAGTAACCAAGCAACGGAGAAGACCCGGCAGGTTTCTTTGTTCCTCGGTTACTTCGTTGTGAAAAACGTCTTCAGCTTCTCCAGCGCCTTGGCCCGGTGGCTCAACTGGTTCTTCACGTCCTCGCCCAATTCGGCGAAGGACTGATTGAAACCGTCCGGCACAAACAGCGGGTCGTAACCGAACCCGCCCTGCCCGCTCGGCGAGAATTGAATGCGCCCCTCGCATGCGCCGCCGAATGTCTGCACCTCAAATTCGTCCGCGTAGCAAACCGGCGACGCGCTTTTCACTTTTCCGTCCGGCACTGGCACCAGCGCGACCACGCAGTGAAACCGGCCGGTGCGTTTTTCCAGCGGCACGTCTTTCAGCAGGCGCAGCAGTTTGGCATTGTTGTCGGCGTCATGCGAATTTTCGCTTTTATCCAGCGCGGCGAAGCGCGCGGAATGCACACCCGGCGCGCCATCCAGCGCATCCACTTCGAGACCCGAATCATCCGCGAGCACGAAGTCCGGCAGTGGATGTTGGATGTTGGATGGTGAATGTTGGATGTTCAGCCACTTTGCCAGCTCAACCGCCTTCTTCGCCGCATTACCAGCGAAGGTGTTCGCGTCCTCGACAACCGCCGGCGCGTCGGAAAACTCCTTCAGCGTGAGGCAGCGGAAACCCGCGCCGAGGATGGCTTGGATTTCCCCGACCTTGTGGGCGTTGCGCGTGGCGATGAGCAGCGTCGTCAT
>CAYUGC010000298.1:0-4220 GCA_964444085.1 uncultured Bifidobacteriaceae bacterium
GGGTCGAGGCCGATGGTCGGCTCGTCCAAAATGATCAGCTCCGGGTCGTGCACCAGCGCGTCCGCGAGGCCGACGCGCTGCTTGTAGCCTTTGGAAAGCTGTCCGATGACGCGGCGGCCCACGTCGCCCAAACCGCATTGCTCCATCACCGTTGTCACGCGCTGGCGGGATTTTTTCCAGCCGAGGCCTTTCAGCCGCGCGCGAAATTTCAGGTATTCGCGGACGCGCATTTCGGGGTAGAGCGGGTTGTTTTCCGGCATGTAGCCGATGCGCCGCCGCGTTTCGTCCGCGTCGTGAAAAACATCGAAGCCCGCCACGCGCACCGTGCCGCTGGTCGCGGGCATGAAGCCGGATAGCACGCGCATCGTCGTGCTTTTACCCGCGCCGTTCGGGCCGAGCAGGCCGACGATTTCGCCGCGCGCGACCGTGAACGAGATGTCGTCCACCGCCGTGCGGCCGGCGTAGCGCTTGGTCAAATTGGAGACTTCAATCATCAATGTGCGGGCAATGAAAAACCGCCCTCATCCTAGCCAAAATCAGGCCGGTGCGGCGAACAAAAACTTCGTCACATATGTTAAACAGGCAGAAACGAGATTGGTTGCGCTCAAATTAAATTGACTTTACGTGCGCGCCGGCGCAAAAGCAGCCTTGTGCATTCCCGCGCCGAAAATCTTTACGCCGTCTGGCGCGAACGCTGCCGCGCCGTCAACGTGCTGCGCGACGGCGCGTCCGCGCCACCGGAAAAGCTTTTGCAGGCCGTCTGGCAACACCAACGGCTTCAGCGCGACCGGCTCAAAACCACGGACGGAAAAAGTATCCGAGTGTTGCACCCCGGCTTTGCCAGCGCCGAGGGCGGCCCGGATTTTCGCGGCGCGGTTTTGCAGTTGGAAAGCGCAAAGCCCGTGGCCGGCGATGTGGAAATTGACTTGGTTCCCGCCGGCTGGCACGCGCACGGCCACGATAAAAATCCAAATTTCAATAACGTCATCCTGCACGTCATCTGGGACGAAACAGCGAATGTCAGCCCGGCAAAAACGACGCCATGCATCACTCTGGCATTGAAAGGTTTTCTGGACGCGCCGCTTGCCGAACTGGCGCTCGTGCTGGAATACGAATCAGGCCTGCCGGAAAGCCTGCGCGGCAAATGCTCTGCGCCGTTGCGCGAACTTTCCGTACCGCAGCTTGCGGAACTGCTGCACGCCGCCGCCAAAGTGCGTTTTGAAAACAAGGCCGGCGCAATTCTGGCGCGCGCAAAAAATTCCGGCTGGGAGCAGGCGCTGTGGGAAAATCTGTTCCGCGCGCTGGGCTACAAAAACAATGTCTGGCCAATGCAAAACCTTGCGGAGCACAGGACGCGGTTGCTCGATGGCGTAGTGGCACAGGCGTCTCGCCTGTGTATTTCCAGCCAGAATCGCACCGGCGAGACGCCTGTGCCACTGTTGCAATTGCAGGCACGTCTGCTCGGCGTCAGCGGGCTTTTGCCGGATGATTTGACCCGCGCGCAAAAATCTTCCGACACGTTTTTGCGCCGCGCGTGGGACTTGTGGTGGCGCGACCGGGACGGGTTTGAAAACTGCATTTTGCCGCGTGAATGCTGGCGGTTCCACGGCCTGCGCCCGGCGAACCATCCGCAGCGCCGGCTCGCGCTGGCCGCACACTGGCTTGCGCCGGGAAATCTGGTTGCGCAGATCGAAAGCTGGTGCGCGGCGGAAATTTCCGACAAAAAACTTTTGGATTCGCTCCATAAAATCTTTCAGGTCGAGCACGATGAGTTTTGGTCGTGGCATTGGACTTTCAAATCTGCGCGCATGGCGAAACCGCAGCCGTTGCTGGGCGCAGCGCGTGTCACCGACCTGGCTGTGAATGTTGTTTTGCCGTGGCTGTGGATTCGCGCGAAGGAAGGTGGCAACGAAAAATTTCAGCGCGAGGTGGAGCGCCGGTTTTTCGCGTGGCCGGCGGCGGAGGACAATTCAGTTTTGAAACTCGCGCGCCAGCGCTTGCTGGGAACCGCCAACGCAAAAATCCTGCAGGGCGCGGCGCAGCAGCAGGGCTTGATGCAGATCGTCCGCGATTTTTGCGAGCACTCGAACGCGGTCTGCGCGGACTGCCGGTTTCCCGATTTGGTGCGCGGGTGGAAAATCCAATTGTAGCCGCACACTCATCAGGGTGTCAGAGTGCGGGAATCCGCGTTTTCACAAACGCGGCTACTTGAGCTATTTGATTTCCAAACCGGCGAACGGATTGTTCAGGCCGTTGGATTTTGGCTGCTCGTTGACGGGAACTTTCGCCGGGGCCGTTTGCGCGGGTGGATTTTCCGGCGCGGCTTCATCAGCCTCGTCGTCCTCGATGTCGGGCTCGTGCAGTTCGCCCAGTTCGAGCCGCGGGTTTTTCGCGCGTTTGCTGCGCGGGTGCGGGCTGATCATCAGGTTGATGGCCTTGCCGACGAGCTTGGGCTGGAAATCCGGGTGGCCGAACGGCGTGATGTCGGCGATGAATTTTTTGATGACCTCGAAGCCGATTTCCGTGTGCGCGTTTTCGCGGCCGCGAAATTTCAGCGCCACCTTCACCTTCATGTCTTCGCAGAGAAAGTTGATCGCGTGCTGTAGCTTGATGCCGAGATCGTGCGGGTCAATGCGCGGGCTGAGCTGCACTTCCTTCACGGTCGATGCGTGCTGGTGCTTGCGCGATTCTTTTTCCTTCTTGGCGAGTTCGTAGCGGAACTTGCCGATCTCGATGAGCCGGCACACCGGCGGCACCGCGTTCGGCGAAATCTCCACTAGATCCACGCCGTGCTGGCGCGCGAGGTTCAGCGCGTCGTTCAACGGGAACACGCCGAGCTGCTTGTGATCCGGCCCGATGACACGGACATCGCGGGCACGGATCTTGCCGTTGACGCGCATCTGCGAGGCGGGGGAGGAATTACGCGGGGGAAAAGGGCGACTCAAGCGACCCTCTCTGGTTGAGGCTGATTGGTGATGTGGTGCATCAAAGCTATCGTCTGGCTAATACTTATAATGCCGCTTTTTTAAGCGAACGCCGCCGCCGCCGCAAGCAAATAATCATAATAAAATCAGGTGGAAAGACGAAACGACCGCACGCTCGCCACAAAATCGTCCGGCACGCCGAAGTCAAAACGCTGCGCGCCGGTCATCTCCAGCGCGAGATAGCCGTGCCGCTGCCGCTGGATTTCTTGGGCGCGCGTGAGCTGGATTTCGCCGTTGTCGCGGAGGTTGTCGCGGATCATTTCGCCGAGGATTTCATAAATGCTCGGCGCGAGCAGGTGCATGCCGAACCAGCCGAGCCACGTCTGTTCCGGCAGTCCGTCCACGCGCAATTTTTCTTCCGCGACGGCGATGGCGGGTTTTTCGATGATGAGCGAAACGTCAATCAGGCGCGGGTTTTCGTGGTGCCGCGCGCCGGCGATGGTGCCGTAGCCTTTCAATTCATTGGCCGAGATCCGGTTCACGGCGGAAACGCTTTTGCCGCCGGAAATTTTCGCCATGTCCGCCAGCTCGCGGTAGGGCGAAACCGGTTTGCCGCGAAACAGATGGTCACCGAGGCCGAGCAAAACCATTTCGCCGCCGGCAAAATCCTTCGTCTGAAAAACCGCGTGGCCGTAGCCTTCCTGCTCGCGCTGCACGGCAAAGGAAATGCGCTTGGCAAAGCCGCGCATCTGCTCGGCCTCGCGCAGCAGCTCGGGATATTTGGCGAGGCGCTTGAGGTAGTTCTCGTCCGGGCCGCGCAAGTAGTCGCGCACCATCTCGTCCTCGCCGGGCTGGACGATGATGCAGATTTCCTCGATGCCGGCGGCTTCGAGTTCCAGCAGGTGATAATGGAACAGCGCGCGGGCAATGCCGTCGGCGCCGACGACGGGGAACATTTCTTTCTTCACCGCGTGCGACGCCGGAAAATGTCGCGTGCCGAGACCGGCGATGGGAATGACGGCTTTGCGAACGGGATAATTCATTTTGAAAGGGGGAAAACATCCAACATCCAATAGCCAACACCCAACATCGAATCGCTGCCGCAGGCGTGTCCGCCCATTGGATGTTCGTTGTTGGCTATTGGGTGTTGGATGTTCATTTTTGTTTACACATCAAACCGTTTCCAGCCGTTGGGGCCGAAGGTGTAGCGCTTGGCACCGAATTCAATCGCCCCGGGCGACGTGCCTTCAAAAATGTCCGGCATCGCGCCGACGCGGCGGGAATATTCCACGGCAA
>CAYUGC010000299.1:0-4174 GCA_964444085.1 uncultured Bifidobacteriaceae bacterium
GCTCGTCATCGGCGCGCTGGTCTGGGCGTTCACGCACGATTTGAGCCGCGTCATCGCGGTGTTCGTCGTGTCCTGCCCGTGCGCGTTCATCCTCGCTACACCGACCGCAATGGTTGCCGCGCTCTCCGCCGCCGCGCGCCTTGGCATTCTCATCAAGAACGTTGCCGACATCGAAACCGCCGCGAAGATCAACGCGTTCATCTTCGACAAGACCGGCACGCTCACCACCGGCCAGCTCGCGGTCAGCCGCCTCGCGCCGCTTGGCGAAACCAAACCGGCGGAACTTTTGTTGCTCGCCGCGTCCGCCGAAAAATACAGCAACCATCCGACCGCCAAAGCGCTCGCCAATCTCGCGGGCGAAGCCGGCGTGCCGCTGACCGAACCGAAAGATTTTGCCGAAACGCCCGGTCGCGGCGTGAAAGCCGAAATCAACGGCGCAAAAATTTTGGTTGGCCGCGCGCAATGGCTCAAGGACAACGGCATTGACGCCGGTTTTGAAAAATCCGTGGACGTGGACGACGCCGAAGGCTGGAGCCTGATTTTCGTCGCGCAAAACGGCAAGTGCGTCGGCTGGGTCGGCATGCAGGACAAAACCCGCAACGAGGCGAAGGAAGCGCTGGCCGAATTGAAGGAAGCCGGCGTGCGCCGCATCTCGATGGTTTCCGGCGACCGCCAGCCCGTCGCCACACGCGTCGCGGCGGAGATCGCCTGCGAAGAAGCCAAGGGCGATTGCCTGCCGCAGGATAAGGTGGATTTCGTCCGCGCCGTGAAGGCGAAGGGCTACAAAGTCGCGGTCGTCGGCGACGGCGTGAACGATGCGCCCGCACTCGCGGCCGGCGACATCAGCATCGCGATGGGCGCGGCGGGCAGCGAAGTGGCCATCCACAGCGCCACGATTGCGCTGATGAACAACGACCTCCGCCGGCTGCCGTTCCTCGTGAAACTTTCGCGCAGCACGCGCGCCGTCATCAACCAGAATTTCATGTTCGGCGTGCTGTTCATCATCGTCGGCCTGACGATCACGTCGTTCGGCGTCATCGGCCCGATCGTCGCGGCGCTGCTGCACAACGTCGGCTCGCTCATCGTGATTTTCAACAGCGCGCGGCTCGTGCGCAAGGGTGAGGAACTGGAGCATTTCCATCCCGAGATGGAGATGTTTCCGCAAAAGCCCGCCGGCCAACTGACGCCGAAGGTGGCGTGAATGATTTAGGTAGCACCTGCCTCTGGCGGGTGGTTTTCGGCGTCGCGCCGAAAACATCGAACAACCGAGAATGAAATTATTTAGATAGATTAACGGGACTTCGGCGGGACGCCGAAGTCAGCCCGCGAGACGCGGGCGCTACCACTAATTTTTATGCCCGTCGCCGAATTAAATCCGCAGTCGTCAATCGGAAATCAAAAATCCGACGAGGTGGTCGTTTCCGTTCGCGGCCTCACGAAGGTCTTCAAGGATTTCTGGAACCGCCCGAAGGCGCGCGCGGTGGACGGCGTGGATTTCGAAGTCCGCAAAGGCGAAATTTTCGGCCTGCTTGGACCGAACGGCTCCGGCAAATCCACCACCATCAAGCTACTGCTCGGTTTGCTAAATCCGACGAAGGGTCACATCGAGGTCTTTGGCCATTCGCCGCGACACGTGCAGACCAAGGCGCGCATCGGTTATCTGCCGGAGGAATCGTATCTCTACCGCTATCTCAATTCGCGCGAGACGCTGGACTTTTTCGGCAACCTGTTCCATCTCGACAAGGCCGACCGCGACAACCGCGCGGAGCAGTTGCTGGAAATGGTCGGCCTGGGCAAAACGCAGACGCGCGCCGTGGGTGAATTTTCCAAAGGCATGCAGCGTCGCATCGGCTTGGCACAGGCACTGATTAACGATCCCGATCTGGTAATTCTCGACGAGCCAACCGCCGGCCTCGACCCGATCGGCTGCCGCGAGGTGAAGGATTTGATCGTCGCGCTCGCCCGCCGTGGCAAAACCGTGATTTTGAGCAGCCATTTGCTTTCCGACGTGGAAGATGTCTGCGACCGCGTGGTGATTTATTACGGCGGAAAAATCCAGGCGAATGGCACACTGAAGGAACTGCTCGCCAAGCCGGACAGCCTGCGCATCACGACGCCGGTGCTGCCACGCGAGACGCTGGAAAAGGTTCTGGCGACCATCCGCCACGATGTTTCCACCGGCGAAGTACGCGTGGATAATCCGACGCAGAATCTCGAAAGCTATTTTCTCGACGTGGTGGCGAAAGCCAAGCTGGCAGCGAAGGAAACGAGCGGCGCCCAGTCCGGCGCGCGTGTCGCCGAATATCTCCGCGCTGGCGGCGAAGCCAAATCTTCGGGGGAAAAGGTGCTGGAAAAGCTGTCTCTGCCGCAAGCCGCACCGACCGTCGCAGCCAGGCCGGCCACCGAAGCTGCCGCACCGAAAGCAGACGAAGGCAAGCTGGCGGCGCTCGCCCAACCGACCACGCCAACCGTCCAACCGGAAAAGTCATCACCTAAAACCGAAGCGGCCAGGCCGGTGGATTTGTCCAAGGCGGACGAAAAATTGTCATCGCTGCTCGGCGGGAAGAAATGATTTCAACCGTGGTTGATTTAATTTGAAATGCAAAGAATTTTCGCCATCGCCGGGTTGACGTGGAAGGCCGCGCTGCGGTTCAAGCTCTTCCTCGTCATCACGGCATTGCTGATTCTCGCGGTCGTCGGTTTGCCGCTGGTCATCAAGGACGACGGCACGGCGCAGGGTTTCACGCAAATCATTTTGACCTACACGTTGAGCGCCATCACGGCGCTGTTGGGACTTTCGACGCTGTGGCTCGCGTGCGGCACGCTGGCGCGGGATATTGAGGAATGTCAGATCCAAGTCGTCGTGACGAAGCCCATCGCACGCTGGCAGATCTGGCTGGGCAAATGGCTCGGCATCGTGACGCTGAATGCCGTGCTGCTGGCGATCTCCGGCGGCTGCGTTTTTGGCCTGTTGCAATATCGTGCGGCGAAATTGCCGGCGGAGGTGCAGCAGACTTTGCACGAGGAAATCCTGATTGCGCGCGGCTCGGCAAAGGAGGCAAACAGCGATGCCGACATCGAATCGGAAACCGACCGCATCCTGCAAAACCGGATCAAGTCGGCGGCGGTGGAAAAGGTGGACGTGACCGAAGTGCGCAAGCAGATACGTGAGGGCGTGAAGGCGGATTTCCAGCTCGTGCCGCCGAGCTACCAGCGCATCTGGAAAATTGACCTCGGCACCGCGAAAGATTCGCTCGCCGGAAAACCGCTGCAGCTGCGGGTGAAATTTAATTCGGCGCAAAAGAGCGCGTCGGGAACTTTTGTGGCGCTCTGGCAGATTGGCGATCCGCCGAGGACAAAATTTGCCCGGCTGGAGCCGATGAGCCTCGCGCCGGACACGTTTCACGAGTTTGTCATCCCGCCGGACCTGTTCGACGCGAACGGCGTGCTGACCATCACGCTTCGAAACGATAACCAGACCGCCCTGCTCTTTCCGCTCGATGACGGGTTGGAGGTGCTGTATCCCCAAGGCGGCTTCGCGCTGAACTTCGCGCGCGGGCTGGGCATCATCTTTTGCTGGATGGCGCTGCTCGCGGCGCTGGGCTTGATGGCGGCGAGCTTCCTGTCATTTCCGGTAGCGACATTTTTTGCGCTGGCGATGCTGATGGTGGTTTTCAGCAGCGGCACGCTGGCGGACGCGATTGATTCCGGTTCCGTGGCGGCGGGCAACGAGGAAACCGGCCAGGCCGGCCACTCGGTGATGGACGTGGTCTTGATCCCGGCGTTCAAGGGCCTGCTGACGGTCATCAGCCTGGTGAAAAGCTATTCGCCGATTGATTCGTTGAGCACCGGGCGCAGCATCACCTGGGGCGAACTGTCGCTGGCCTTCGCGCAGGTGGTTTTGCTGGTCGGCGGCGGGTTTTCCGCGGCGGGAATTTTCTTCTTCAACCGGCGCGAGCTGGCGACGGCGCAAGGCACCCAATGAACCCGCGCGTGAAAAAAATTCTACTGTTGCTGCTCGCCGGCGCGCTGATCTTCGGTGCCGGCCAGATGCAAAATTCGTTGAACCGCGACCGCGAGGCGCTCGGCCTGACGCGCACCGCCGCGCTGGAAAACGCGCCGCCGGTGCTGGCGTTCACCACGGTCGCGCTCGGCGGCTTTCGCGGGCTGATCT
>CAYUGC010000300.1:0-4169 GCA_964444085.1 uncultured Bifidobacteriaceae bacterium
GACGCGATGCTGGGCGGCTGGCTGAAGCCGGAGACGTCGGTGAGCAACGTGTGCGCGTTTGTGGAGACGGTGTATGGCCGGAAGGATTTTGCCCATTTCGCCGGCGACCGGGAGTTTGTGACGAATGAGTTCGCGCCGAAGGCGTTCTCGAAGCTGCGGGTTTCCCTCGCCGGCTTGTATCAATGGCGGGTGGCGAATCATCCGGGGGCGGACCGGGCGCGGCTGGCGGCGGCGGCGGACCAGGCGTTCCGGCAGGCGTTCGCGCTGTGCCCGACCAGCCCGGAGGCGTTGTATCGCTATGTCAATTTCCTGCTGGCTCAAGGCCGGTTTGACGAGGCTGTCCAGATCGCGCAAACGGCCCTGAAGCTCGCGCCGGAAAATGAGCAATACAATGCGCTTTTGAAACAGCTCCTGAGTTATCAGGAACAGCAACGGATGCAGGCGAAACACTAGATTTCATTCCGACGCTGACTGAATTATTAATTTATGAAAAGTCCGACCGCGATTTTCACCTCCTTATTTCTCTGGCAATTATTGGCGCTGGCCCTGCCAGCGGCGGCGGAATCGGTGTTCTCGTCGGACACGAATGCCATCCAATTGAGTCGGGAAACGATGACGCCGGAGCAGTTCCGGGAAATCGTCGCCACGCCGGGAGATGCCACGCCGTTGGCGCCCCGGTTGGCTGCCGTCCCGCTGTGGCCCAACACCACGGTGAGCAATGTGATGACGTATGCTTCCGGCAAGGTGTTTCAGGAAGTGATGGTGGTGTCAGCCCGCACCGTGCAGGGCAAGTATGTGGTTTTTAAAGCGCAATCAAGATATTATGGTCAGACAATAAACGCCATTCTGGCGGTTGACCCGAAAACCTCCACGCTGAAAAACTTTGGCCTGTATGGCGATGGTCAGGGCGGCGACACCGTCACGGAAGGCGCGGTTAATTACGATTTCAAGCACAAGACCTATGCCATCACGTCGTCCTATGGCGATTTCAAGGAAACCACGACCGGTTCCTACACCGACACGGAAGATGTCGCCAAGACGGTGGTGTATAAGGACGGCGCCTTGTTCATGACGCGCGTGGTGGTCACGCGTCCGGCGCCCGGGGTGCGGCCCCTGAGCGTGCTTTATATCGGGAATCGGCCGGGCGAGTTTGCGCCGCTGTTAAAAGCGCATTTTGCCCGCGTGGACACCATGACGCTGGGGGCGTTCCATCCCGGCAACGAGGCGGTTTTTGACGTGGTGCTGCTGGACTGGCCGCAGAGCGGTCAGCAGCGCGGGGCGTGGCTGGACGGTGCGCCGCTGGGCCGGCGCGAGAATTGGCACAAGCCGACGGTGTTGCTGGGCAGCGCGGGGCTGAATCTCGCGGTGGCGTGGAAGCTTTACGGCGGTTCCGGCTGCACCTGCCTCGCGCCGGTGGCCTACAACCTCCGCCCGCATGAGATCTTCCAGTCGCCCCTGCCGGTGGATATTGCCGCCACCACGGAGATTCCCGTGCCGGAACAGTTCGTGCCTGACCTGAAAACGAACACCACCATCGCCGTGCTCCCGCTGGTGGATGGCATCACCAATTATCGCACGGTCATCAATGATCACGCGCGCGGGTGGTCGTCGCATTATTACGAGTATGCAGATATGCCAGACGTGGAGGTGTTCAGCGGCGGCATCAACGAGCAGACGCCCAAGTCGGCGGCGTTCTGGCGGCAGGGCGACCTGCTGCACTTCGGCTTTGAGCAATCGCCCGCGCAGTTGAACGCGGCCGGGCAGGCGATGCTGGTGAACGCCATCGTGTATATCAGCCATTTCAAATCGGACCGGCCGATCGGCGTCACGCGGTCGGTCTTCGGGCCGGAGCGGGTGGCGGTGACGCGCGACCGGGCGAAAGGTTATTTCGCCAAATGGCCGCGCGAGGTGACGAATGTGCTGGCGGCCGCCACGCTGGCGACGTTCGACTGGCACAACGCGGCCATCGCGCAGGCGTGGTTCGCCACCAACCGGGCGTGGATCTCGCCGGATGCGGACAATTATCTGGCGCTGGACGCGGAGGCGCAGGCGTTGAACGTGGTCTTTGACGCGCCGGATTTTTTTCCGAAAGCCATCGCCGCGCTGCGGGAGGATAAGACGGCGGCGGCGGCGGCCCATGTGCTGGCGCGGTATGCGCCGGAAGGGCCGGGTGCCGGCGCCGATGCCGCTGCGTGGGAAAAATGGTGGCACGAGAATGCGCCGTATTTGTTTTATTCGGAACTGGCCGGCTACCGCTGGTATGTGGATCCGCTGGCAAAACAGCGCGGCGTCCCGTCGAAAGAACTGCGCGGCCCACTGCGGGCGGACAAATAGGGATGAACATGACCTGTTCGCCAGCTTCTATTCACACAATAAAACAAACACTTTTATGAACGAATTTATGAATGAATCAAATCCCGTCATCCCGCCCTTTCAAGCCGCGCCGGAGCCTGCCTACAAAGACCGTTCCACCGGCCTGACCGTCTTCGGCATTTTGACCCTGCTGCTGGGTTGTCTCACCGGCCTGTTCACGCTGCTGATGTTGGTCTCGTTGCTGAAAGTCAGACCCGCCGGGTCGCCGCCGGTTAATCCGGCGGGCATCCTCATGGCCCTCGGCATCTATGGCGGACTGACGGTGGCGCTCATCTGGCTGGGCATCGGTTCCATCCAGGCGCGGCGCTGGGCGCGGGCGTTGCTGCTCATCTATTCCTGGAGCTGTCTCGTCATGGGCGTCGTCATGACGGCGGTGATGCCGTTCTTCATGAGCAAGACGTTCGCCAACCTGCCGCCCAATGCCCAGACCGGCCAGCCGGCCATGCCGCCGGGTGTCATCACCGGAATGGTCATCGGCATGACGATTTTCTTCCTCGTGTTTATGGTGCTGGTGCCGGCGCTCTGGGTTTTTTTCTACGGCAGCCGCCATGTGAAAGCCACCTGCGAGGCGCGCGATCCCGCGCCGCGCTGGACGGATGCGTGTCCGTTGCCGGTGCTGGGCTTCTGCCTCTGGACATGGCTGGCCGTGCCGATGATGTTATTCGTGCCGCTGGCCGGCCATGCGGTGATGCCGTGCTTCGGGGTGTTCATCACCGGTTTGCCGGCGGTGTTGTTCTGCTTGATCATCGCCGCCGTGTGGGGCGTGGCGGGCTGGTGGCTCTACCGGCTGGACGCGCGGGGTTGGTGGCTCATCCTTGTGGCGATGGTGCTGTTCGCGGTGTCCGCCCTGCTGACCTACGCGCACCATGACCTCATTGAGATGTATCAATTACAGGGCCTGCCGCAAACGCAGATCGAGCAGATGCAGAAAATGGGACTATTCACGGGCCACCGGATGAGCTGGATGACGGCGCTGTTCACGCTGCCGTTCGTGGGCTACCTGCTGTTCATCAAAAAGTATCTGCGCAAAGACTGAAACAATTGAACCACGGATAAACACGGATGAACACGAATTCAAACCGGGTGGGGCGGCGCAATGGTAGCGCAGCCGTCCCCGGCTGCGGGTTCGAGCACCGTCCCGGTGCGTGTTCCTGTAACTGGCGGCGGGACGCCGCCACAACCCGCAGGCGGGGACGCCTGCGCTACGAATACGAATAATGGCTGACCAAGAACATCTGGTGGCGGTACCTTGTCGAGACGCAGGGAACGTTTCTCCCTCTCCGCGTTTGACCGGGGCAGAGGGGTCAAATGGGGAGAGGGCCGGGGTGAGGTGTTCCTCCCACCATCTTGGGGTTCATGGGGAGTGGGCCGGGTTCATGGGGTCCCGTCCTGACCCCGCCTTTTCCTTCGGTTCGAACCTCGTTACCCCGGCTGCTCCGGTTTTGAAATCAGCTCCGGGGGCTGGCGGCATGCCGCTCCCGGGCTGGGGGAATGTGAAATGTACAGAAAAGCTAATATACAATATTAGACTTGCCTTCCCGGCGGCCTTGGCTACGCTGGGTCACATGCAGCCTGAACCTCTTCCCCCGTTTCGGTCTGTCCGCTGGCGGCTCGCCGCCTGCGCGATCAGGCCTGCGGGGAAACCCTCGCGCCAACAACCCCGGCAACGCCAACCACACCGCTGGCCCGGCCAAGCCACGAATGCCTCAAACCCACAACCACCTCCAGAACGCCATCTTCTGGCCGTGTCACCTTTTGTCACTTTTCTGCACTTCCAAAACCGGGTGACAAAAAGG
>CAYUGC010000301.1:0-4105 GCA_964444085.1 uncultured Bifidobacteriaceae bacterium
CTGCGCGCGAACATGGTGCGCGTGGATGCGGATTACAGCGCGACGCCGTTCAAGGCGAAGATCTCCAACGCGGAACAATTGCGCGTCCACACGATGCTGGTCATCGGCGGTCGCGACATGGAAGCGGGACAAGTCAGCGTGCGTCTTCACCACGGCGGCCCGCAAGGCGCGAAGCCGAAGGCGGAAGTCATCGCGGACATTCTGGCGAGCATCAAAGAGCGGCGCGCTTAAAATCGAACGCAGCAGGCATGAGATTCGTCAAAGACGAGTCTATGAAAACCATCAAATTCTTAATCGTCCTGATGTGTTTGGCGGGTGTGGTCGTGGTCATTGTGGCGTTGCGCCAGAAAAAGACCGAGGCGGCGCAGATCGAGGCTGAGACCAAAGCCGCCGCCGGCGCGGCCAAGGAGGCCGCGACCGATCTGGCCAAGATCACAACACAAACAGCCAGCGAACTGGCGACCAACGCGGCACAGATCGCCACGAATGTCGCCGCCAAGACGGAAGTGCTGGCCTCGAACGCGGTGAAAAAAGTGGCGGACGTGACGACCAATGTGGTGGACGAGGCTAGGCAAAAACTGGAGGGTGTCACCCACTGATCGGTTCACCGCAACCCGCCAAACCCGGATGATCCACAGCTACTGGACCACGTTTGCGGCATTGATCGCGACGCCCTTCGAGCATATCACGCTCGTCTGGGGCATTGTGCCGCTTTACTTCGGCCTGCTGCTGAACGAGCTAACCTCTGACAAGGCGAATTTCCGGACGGCCATCCAGACGGGCTTCAGCTTTCTCTGGGCGGGCGCGCAGTGGCTGTGGCCGTATTTCTCGCACCAGATGAATCTGCCGCCGATCCGGGTCGCCACGTTGCCGGTGAATTTTCTGGTTACGTTCCTGACCATTGCGCTGGGCGTGGTGGCGCTGGTCAGCGGGTTGCGGAAAAGATTTCCGAAATACGTCCGATTCCTCGGCCACACGCGGTTCGCAAATTATTTCATGATCACGATATTTCCCATTCAGGCGCACTACCTCGTCTGGACCTGGGAGCGGCTCGTGGCCATCGTCGTGTTCGCCGTGCCCTTCTGGTTGGCGCTACACTTCGGCCTGATGCCGGTGCGCAAACAGAAATGACCGGCAGTGCCGGGAAGCGGTTTCGCGGCAGCCGCGTTTTTATTTTTTCCCGTTCGCGAAGCTTTCCAGCAGATCACATTCAGGCGACCACACCCAGGCGCGAAACAGCAGGATGTCACCGTCCCTGCGCGCGACGGTGATTTGCATCCAGTCGGCGGCGCAGTCGCTGATGTCCAGCGCCTGAAACGCGCCGGGGGAAATTTTCCGCGCCCACTTGCCGGCGGTCGGCGCGGCATTTTTACGCAGCGAAACATACGGCGCGCTGAAAGCGGCGTAAGGCAGGCCGTGATGTTCGGGAATCAGCAGCACGTCCGGCCGCTGTGCGGCCACGCGACGGAGTTGCCAGAGTTCGTCGGGCCGCCAGAGGCCGCTGTTCGAGTCCACATAAAACAGCGTCGCGCTCCAGCGCTGGCGGGCGTAGTCAATTTTCTCCAGCAGGGTTTTTTCGAGGTTGAGCACAAACGACTGGCTGGGCAGGCCGAATTGGTCGAACGTCAATGTCTGCGGGCGGATGGTGACACCGACGCGCAGGCCGGCATCACGCAGGCGCGCGAAAAATTCATCCGCCGCCGCCGCCATTTCCGGCGCGAGCCGGTCAAGCGCGCGCGGGTCGCCGATGAACGAGGTCTTGTGCGGGAACTGTTCGCCTTCCAAATCCCAGACGATGACGCCCTGCGCGCCGGTGCGCTTGAGGATGTCGAGGCTGCGGTCGGTATAGGCGCGCAACGCCGCGCGGAAGCGTTCCGCGCCGCCCACGCCGGTGAAGTCGAGACTGCGGTCGTTGAACCAACCGCGCGGGTTGGTGGCGGAGGAATGATAATTTGATGAGAGGAATAAAACGCCAACGGGCCGGCGGTCGGCCCAGCGGAGGCGCACCGGCTGGAAAAACAGCAGCCACGCAACGGCCCCGGCGGCGAGCAATAAAATGCCGGCGGCGAGGGAAAGGTGTTTTTTGCTCCGCCCGCTTCGGCGCGCGGGGCGGAGCGGAAAGATTTGCGGCACCGGGACGCGGGTTTTGCAATGCGGACACTTGACCCGGTGACCGCGATGGCGTTCGTCGCACTGGAGTTCGCGCTGGCAGGCGGGGCAGAAAATTTTGATCTTGGCCATGCGGCAATTCAAGCCACGGATTTTTCCGGCGGAAAAAGTGGTGCTTCTATTTAACTGCGTCCGAAACTTTTTTCAAGGACAATGGCCTCGTGACACCATAAATCAGGGTAAGATACGACCCCCTTTCGAGTTGGCTGTGAGCTACCACTAGCCGCTCATGCGTGCGCAGGCGATGCCGTTGGAGACGGGGTTCGAGCAGTTTTGGCGGGCGTGGCTGGGCTGCACAGATTGTGCGAAGGGTGTTTTTGCGTTCTTCCCAAAACGATTGAACCAAAATAGAATCAGAAAAATGAACATCCAGCATCAGGGCTCCACCGCCATCGTGACCGGCCTGCAGGAGCTGGTTGCCGCCAACGCCGCGCAGGTGCGCGATGAAATCCACGCCGCGCTGCCGCCGCCGTGCATGAACCTCGACCTCGACCTTTCGACCTTGAGCTTCCTGGACAGCAGCGGCCTCGGCACATTGGTCTCGCTGCACAAGACGCTGCGTTCGCGCAACGGCACCGTGCGGCTCATCCGGCCGGCGGCGAACATCCGGCAGGTTTTGGAACTGACCCGGCTGCATCACGTTTTTGAAATCACGCCGTGAATTCCAATGCCACCAACGCCGTGCGCCGCGACTTCCGGAGCTCGCTCCGGCTGGAGGCGCCGTGTGAATTTTCCGCCGTCCGCAGCGCCACGCTGCAGGTGCGCGACTGGCTCGCGGAAAAAGGGCTGTCCGAGGCCGAGCTGAGCGGCTGGGAGCTGGCGCTGGTCGAGGCCGCGAACAACGCGGTGAAATATGTTCCCGCCGACAAGCGTCAGCTGCCGGTGGTCATCGAAATCTCCGCCGGCGAACGCGATGTCGAGGCGCGCATCACCGACCACACGGCGGGTTTTGAATGGCCGGACGAAATCGCGCTGCCCGACGTGGAATCGGAAAACGGGCGCGGACTGTTCCTCATCCAGTCGCTGACCGATCGCGTGGCCTACCTGCGCAACCCGCAGCAGAACGTGATGATTTTACAGCGCGCCCGGACGCAGACGGCCGGGAAGCCGGTACCGGACGCCGGCCGTTTGCAGGCGCAATTGGCCGAGGCCGAGGCGGCATTGAACGACATGACCGCCGAGCTGTCGTCGAGCTATGAAAGCCTCGTGGCGATGTTCCGTTACAGCGCGGAGCTGGTCGCGCAGACAGACGTGAAGGATTTTTCGCAGCGCTTGCTGCGCGACCTGATGCAGATCGCCGAGGCGGACGGCGCGGTGCTGCGGCTGCTGTCCGCCGACGGGAAAAAACTGGAGACCCTGCTGGTGCTGCCGGAGCATGGACGGACGGTTTTGCCGCCGGTGGCACTGGCGAATGCTTCGCCCTCCGTGGAGATCGGCGCGGCGCGCAACCGGCAGGACATCTGGTTCGACGCGGAGGAGCCGTTGGAAAAAGACGATCCGCTGCTGGCGGCGATGCCCATGGGCAACGGCATTTGCCACGCGTTCTTCGTGGCGAACCAGCTCGTCGGCACCGCCACACTGGGACGGCTGGCGGCGGACAAGCCGTTTACGGCGGCGCAAGTGAACCTGCTGCACACTTTCATTGATTTTCTGGCGATTCAAATCGTCAACGCCCGCCTGCTCGATGAGCGCACCGCTACGCGCGTCACGCGGCGCGAACTGGAAATCGCCGCCAGCATCCAGCGCTCGCTGCTGCCGGAAAAAGTTCCCACCTGCCTGCCGCTGGAACTGTCCGCATCCTGCCGGAGCGCGCTGCAGGTCGGTGGTGATTTTTATGATCTGATCCCCGCCGGCGACGGCGCGGTGCTGCTGGTCATCGCTGACGTGATGGGCAAGGGCGTGCCGGCGGCGCTGTTCGCGGCGGTGCTGCGCAGCA
>CAYUGC010000302.1:0-4093 GCA_964444085.1 uncultured Bifidobacteriaceae bacterium
TAATTACTTTATGAACCTAATTAAATCGCTCACGCAGCGTCTGTCGCTGCCCGGAACCGCCGTGATTTTGTTCGCCGCCTCGGTCGCCACCGGCTTCGCGCAGTCCAATGCGCCGGTGACCACCCTCAAAATCCAGGCCGACAAGGTGGTGGCGCAGATGCCCCCGACGTTTTACGGGCTGATGACCGAGGAAATCAATTTTGCCTATGAAGGCGGCCTTTACGGCGAACTCATCCGCAACCGCACCTTCAAAGCCGACTCGCTCCCGCAGCACCTCAAGCCGAACGACTACGACCCGGCAAAGTATTATCCCGCCAAGTATCCCGCCAACGTCGCGCCGAAATTCTGGAAGAGCGTCGGCGGCGCGGCCCTGGTGCTCGACACCAATGCGCCGTTGAACGACGCGCTGAACGTGAGCCTCAAGCTCGACGCGGCGTCGGCGTCAAAAACCTCCCCGGCGGGCGTCGCCAACGGCGGCTACTGGGGCATTCCCGTGCAGCCCAAGACGGCCTACCACGTTTCCTTCTTCGCCAAGGCGGCGCCGGGATTCACCGGCCCGCTGACGGCCAGCATCGAAAGCACGAATGGAAAAGTCCTGGCGAGCGCGGAAATCTCCGGCGTCACCGGCGAATGGCAAAAGTTTGAAGCGACGCTCAAGACGAAGGGGGGGAAACCGTCGAAGGACACTGTTTTCAAGCTCACGACCGCCGCGCCCGGAACGATCTGGCTGCAACAGGTCTCCCTGTTTCCGCCGACGTTCAAGAACCGCCCGAACGGCGATCGCCAGGACCTCTCGCAAATGCTTGAAGAGGCGCGACCCAAGTTCCTGCGGTTTCCCGGCGGCAATTATGTCGAGGGCAATAATTTCAACGAACGTCTCAACTGGAAGCAGATGGTTGGACCGATGGAACAGCGTCCCGGCCACCGCAGTTGCTGGGGCTATTGGTCCACGGACGGCTTCGGTTTGCCGGAATTTCTCGGCTGGTGCCAGGACGTCGGCATGGAGCCGGTGCTGGCCGTGTTCGCCGGCTACACGCTGAACGGTGAACATGTCACCAACGGTCCGGCTTTGGAGCCCTACGTCCAGGAAGCGCTGGAGGAAATCGAATATGTCACCGGCGACGCCACCACGAAATGGGGCGCGCAACGCATCAAGGACGGTTATCCGAATCCGTTCCCGCTGCATTATGTGGAAATCGGCAACGAGGATTTCTTCGACAAGTCCGGCAGCTACGACGGGCGGTTCGCGCAATTTTACGACGCCATCAAGGCCAAATATCCGCAGCTTAACATCATCTCCACCACGGGGGTCAAGAGCCGCACGGCGGATTTGAACGATGAACATTACTACGAATCCGAAGAATCCATGGAAGGGCAGGCGTTCAAGTATGACACGCGCGACCGCAGCGTCCCGACCAAGGTTTTCGTCGGCGAATGGGCCACCCGCGTGGGCTCGCCCACGCCCAACATGGCCGGTGCGCTCGGCGATGCCGCCTGGATGTGCTGCCTGGAACGCAACGCCGACATCGTGCTCATGCATTGCTACGCCCCCCTGTTCGTCAACGTCAGCAAAATCAGCGGCAACGACCGCTCCATGCAGTGGTCGAGCGATCTCATCGGCTACGACGCGCTGAACAGTTACGGTTCGCCGTCGTATTTCGCGCAGAAAATCTTCAGCCTGCACCAGGGCGACGAGGTGCTGGCCACTGCGGCGGACAATCTGCCGGGCAGGACCGTTCCGGCGTGGCGGGGCGGCGGCACGCGGCAAATCAAGTCGCTTTTCTACTCCGCCACCCGCGACCACGCGAGCGGCAAGCTCACCGTGAAAATCGTCAACAGCGCGGACGCACCGCAACCGGTCACGATTGACATCAGCGGTGTGAAATCCATCGCCACCAAGGGCGTGGCCACCGTGCTCAAGGCCGACAAGCGCAGCGAGACCAACACCCTCAAGGATCCGCAGCATATCGCGCCGGTGACGGAAAAAGTGAAGGGCCTCGGCACCAGCTTCACCCGCACGTTCCCCCCATGCTCCATCACGATCCTGGAACTGGACGCGAAGTAAAACATTTCTGACGTTTGTCCGGCGGCCCGCCCTCATCCTGACCTTCTCCCCCGAGGAGAAGGAACAGCGATGAGGGCTTTTGCTTGTCTGATCAAACCTCGCGCGAATCCAGCCGTCGGATTTTCCACGAACGCGGAAACCTTTTCTCCCTCTCCTGGAGGAAAGGGCCGGGGTAAGGACGGGCGTCAATCCATCCGTTGAAACCTCAAAAGACGTCGGCGTAAAGTAATTGTTTTTTACTTTGCGTCTCGATGCCTTGGCTGTTCAAAAATCCACCAGCGGATTGGCCGCGAGCCACTCGCTGAACTTCGGCAACGGTCGCGTCAAAACCGCTTGCGCCTTGCCCACGTCCAACGAAGTGTCCAAGGCACGCGGGGGACCGGGAAAATCCTTCGCGGAACCGGATTTGATTTCCGCCGTCACCTCCGGCCAGCGTTTGAGGAGCAGTTTTCCAAGTTCCAGCCGCGACAATTTTTCCGCGCCGGCGACGTGATAAAGTCCGGCGCAACTTTTTTGCGCCAGGTCCCAGACCGCCCGGGCTGTTTCCACCGCCGGAATCGGGCAGCGAAACTCGTCCGTGAACAGCGTCATCTCCTGCCCGGCTTCGCGCAGCGAGCGCCGCAACTGTTCGTTGAACGCGCGGTGGCCGGAGGGCGAATGGCCGCCGTTGAGAGACGTGCGCACGGCCAGATGATGCGGATTTTTCAGGACAATTTCCTCGGCGGCCAGTTTCGTCTCGCCGTAAACATTCAGCGGATTCGTCGCATCCGTCTCAGTGTAATTGCCCTTGCGACCGTCGAACACCAGATCGGTCGAGAAAAAGACGAACGGAATGTCGTGCGCCAGTTCCGCGAGCCGCCGGGTGGCCTCCACATTCACGCGCCGGGCGAGAACGGGATTGGCCTGCGCCCCGGCAATCGTGCTGATGGCCGCGCAATGGATGACGAGCTGCGGTTTGGCCTGGCGAAACTCCGTTTCAACCTTGGAAAAATCCAAAAGGTCGAAATTCGCCCGCGTCAACGCCCGGATCCGCCAGTCCGCCGCCAGGCGCGGCGCGGTCTGAACCAGATAACTGCCAATCAAGCCGTTGCTGCCAGTGATCCAAGCCGTGTTCATAATGACCACAGGTTAAAGCCGGCGCGGCCAAAGCTAAAGTTCTTTGCCAACCCGCGCCGCCGAGCGCGGCCGCAGCCGTGTCCGCAACGACAACCCCGCCGCCCAAGCTGGATCTGGAGAGCCCACGGATTACCAATGGTTTCACGCGAATTTCGCGAATGGACGCGAATGGAAATTGAATTCGTGAAAATTGGCGCAATTTGCCTAAATCCGCCTATGCGCCCGCCTTTGCCATCCTCAATCTTCAAACTTCCATCCTCGTTTTTGCCTTGGTGGGGCGAGACTCCCGGCGAAGCAAGAAACCGGTGGCGAGGGGCTGGGAGAGCGGCAAATTAATCTGGACTTTAGTTTCACATTTGTAGTGCGACAAAAGGGAGGTTTTCAGCAATAGACTTCGTTGGGGGTTTTGAAGCCTAGTCTTCGTCTAGGTCGATTGTTCAACTGTTCAGCAAGTCTTGCGGGCTAATGCTTTGCTGGCCGGACGTAGTCTCGCGGCCAGATTGCTCACTGGCCGATATGCGGAGCATCGCGGCCGTTGTCGGCATCATTCATGGATACCACCATGACTGTAACCCTCGAAGGTTCTGAGGGGCGAAGGCATGGTGGTGGCTCGGTGGGTGAGATTGTACAAATTCGACTTAAACGTCTTGCGATCAATTTTTCTCGAAACGGCCGATCTTTCGGCTGACAGTATTTGTTTGACGAGAACCATCACTTCCATGGATGGACTTGAAGTTTGAAGGCTGTTCGTACTCATAAGAGCTTTTGTAAGCCCGAATGCTTATTTGTCAACACAAAGTTATTCACAAATTTAATTGCGGGAGTGGCCGGTTTCATTCGGTCTCGCCAGTTATTGACCGTCGGAATGAGCGAGAGCAATCCGCGGTGCGAGCCGCACGGGCCATCAGCCCG
>CAYUGC010000303.1:0-4081 GCA_964444085.1 uncultured Bifidobacteriaceae bacterium
ACTTGCGCTCGAACTCGAAGCCAACGGCTACGAGGCGATTCTCAAGGGCTGAACATAAAAACATTTCCAGCCGGCGTTTCTGCGAAAGCGGGAACGCCGGTTTTTTGTCAGCGTCCCAATTTGGAGTGCGGCGACAAGTCGCCGCTTTCCGGCCGGGAGACATGTCTCCCGGTTCCAAAGCGTGGACGTGTCCACGCACTCCCAATCTGGACACTGCCATTTTTGTCGCGTTGGACATCCGCTGTGGAAATTGCTTAAACTTCCCGCATGAAAGTCGGCAAACTCCTGCACACGCGCTATCGCGTGAACGATCTGGAACGCACGGTGAAATTTTACCGCGACGTGCTCGGCTTGGCGGAAATCAAGCGCCACAAGTCGCCGCGCGGCTCGGAACTGGTTTTCATGCAGGCCGCCGCCAGCGAGGCCTTGATCGAGCTGTGCCATTTCCCCGGCAGCGAACCCGTGAAATGCCAGCCCGACCTCACGCATCTGGCGTTCGAGGTGGACAGCCTCGCGGAATTTGAAAAGCATCTCGCCAAGCACGGCCTGAAATTTTCCGACGGCCCGACGACCAGTTCCAGCGGCACGACCTTCGCCTTCGTGGACGCGCCCGAAGGCTACGAAATCGAATTGATTGAAAAGAAATAATCGCGCATCCATTTCCCCCCAACTCCCAACTTCCATCTCCCAACTCCTAAATTAACATGAGCGTCCTCATCGTCGGCACCACCGCACTCGATTCCATCAAGACCCCCACCAAGGAAAACCCGCGCCTGCTCGGCGGCTCGGCCAGCCACGCGGCGGTCGCGGCCAGCTTCTTTTCCAAGGTCAAACTCGTCGGCGGCGTGGGCGAGGATTTTCCGCCGAAATACATCCAGCTTTATAAAAAGCACGGCATTGACCTCGCCGGCCTGCAGATTTTGCCGGGCAAAACCTTTCACTGGTCCGGCGAATACGAGGTCAACATGAACAACCGCCGCACGCTCGCGACGGAACTCGGCGTCATCGAGACGTTTCAGCCGAAACTGCCGGACGCCTACCGCGCCGCGCCGTTCGTGCTGCTCGGCAACATCGCGCCGGCGTTACAGCTCTCCGTGCTCGACCAGATGAAGAAGCCGAAGTTCGTTGTCGCCGACTCGATGGATCTGTGGATCAACATCGCGCTGCCGGATTTGCTCAAGCTGCTCAAGCGCGTGGACGGCTTTGTGCTGAACGACAGCGAGGCCGAACTGCTCACAAAGGAAGACAACATTTTTGTCGCGCTGAAAAAGATTCACCAGCTCGGCCCGAAATACGTCATCATCAAAAAAGGTTCGCACGGCTCGGTTCTCTCCGGCCCGAAAGGCGTTTTCATCTGTCCCGCGTATCCGCTGCACACGGTCGAAGACCCGACCGGCGCGGGCGATTCGTTCGTCGGTGGCCTGATGGGCTATCTCGCTAACGCGCGCGGGCCGGTGGAGAAAAACATCCGCCGCGCGATGGTTTATGGCAGCGTCACCGCGTCATTCTGCTGCGAAGGCTTCGGCCTCAACGCGACCGTCAAGGCCACGCGCAAGGCCATCGAGCAGCGCGTGAAGGAGCTGGAAAAACTGACCCGCTTTTGATTTTGGATTTACGATATACGATTTACGCGTTCTTTGTTCAGGCGACGCGTAAATCGTAAATCCAATATCGCAAATTCAGGTGACAAACCTCGGTTCAAACACCGGGCCGAGGTTATGTTTGCGGAGCAGTTCGCAGAACCGGGCGATGGCGCGCTTCTCGTCCTCGGCGAGGTGGAAGTGGATGTGCCACTCGAAATAATCGCGCCGGAAATCCACGTCAAATTCCTCGCGCGTCTCAATGATGTGGTCCAGCGTCTCGATGCCGAAATGTTTCGCCGCACGTAGTTCGTGGCGCAGTGCCTGGTTCTCGATTCCGCGGCGCAGCGCCCAGACCGCGTAAACAAAGGGCAGATTCGTCATCTCCGTCCACGCAGTGCCAAGGTCAAAAATATCGTGCGAGTGCGGTGAACGCTGGAATTCAATCGCCCGGTCGCCGATGAGCAGGACAAAATCCTTTTCTTTTGCGGCCTCGTAGCTTTCCAGCGGTTTGAACTGCGGAAACAGATTTTTCTCCGCCAGCAGCACTTTCAGCAGGTTCACGCTCGTCAGCGAAGCCGTGTCGCAGAAAACTTCCGTCACTTCCTCCAGCGGCTTTTTGTGCGCCAGGAAAACGCTGTAAACCTCGCCGAGCGACGCGATGGCGATGCCGTCAAGGATGTCGTAGCGGTCATTGAGCAAAACCTCGGTGACGCTGACCAGCGCGGCGTCCAGTTCGTCGCGGCGCAGCATCTCGGCCAGCTTGGACGGCGTGGCGAAAATTAATTCGCTGTCGAGGTCGCGCGTGAGCGGCGCGGCGTTCAGAAACGGCACGGAACCGATGCGAAATTTTTTTCCGTCGCCGGCCATGCCGTTCACTTGGCCACGACGTCGAGGTTGCGGCGCTGGAGCGTGCTGCCTTCCTGCTGGGCAAGATTGGTGAGCGCCTCGTTGTAATTGGCCAGCGCGCGGATTTCCTGCGAGCGCGCCGAGGTGAGGTTGCTCTGCAATTGCAGCACGGTGAAGGTGGTGCTTTTGCCGGCGGCGTATTTGCCCTGCTCGGCCTTGAGCGCGGCCTCGGCGAAGATGCGCGCCTTCTGCGTGGCATCCAGGCTTTCCCATGCGGACTTCGCGGAGTTTACAGCGTTGTCAATCTCCACCATGACGCTTTGCTCCTTGCTTTTGAGCGTGAGCAGAAGAGTTTTTTCCGTCACCTTGGAAATCTTCAGAGTATTGCGTGCCTTCACGTTGCTCAACGGAATGGAAAGCTGGGCACCGTAGCTATAAAATGGCCGGCTGGCCGCGCCGTATTGGTCGAAGGTGTTGTTGAACTCTTGCCCCGCGCCGTTGTAGCCGAAGCTGCCCACGAGATCAAGCTGCGGGAAAAGCTGGTTGCGGTCGTAGCGCAACTGGATGCCCTGCTGTTCCACATCCAGCCGCGCCTGCAACAAATCCGGGCGCTGCGTCATGCCCTTGCCCCAGCTATCCTGCAAATCAAACGACTGCGGTGCGGCCAGCAAAGTCTCCGTCGGTTCGATGGCCACGTCGTGCCATTGCGCGTAATTGTCGGTGAGCAGACTTTTCAGCGTGTTCTGGTCCTCGGACAGCGCTTTTTCCGCCGCGATCAGGTTCGCGCGGCTCTGCGCCACCTGCGCCTCGTCCTGCTCGATGGTGCCGCCAAGTTCCGCCGACACCCCGATTTCCACGCGCTTTTTGTCGTCCTTGAGCTGGGTCTGCGCCAGCACCAGCGCCTCCTGCTGCACCTTCACAAATTCGCGGGCGTAAATCAGCTCGAAATAAGCGGTCTCCACCGCCGTCACCGTGGTGATGATCTGCTGGCGCAGTCCCAGTTCGGAATATTGCAGCCGGTTTTTTGCGACGGAAATCGCGAGCCGCGTGCCGTCCACCCAGAAGTTTTTCAGCAGCGGCTGCGTCGCCGTCAGGCCGATCTGGCCGCTGGAACTTTCCGGGCGGGAACCGTAGGTATCCAAGACGTTGCCGAACAGGTCATAGGTCGTACCCGTCGGCAGCGAACCGCCCAAGTCGGACTTGAAATTATTGTCCTGCGAAATTGGAACGGCGTTGGTTGGAAAAAATCCGCCGGCACGGTTGTAGTCATGCTGGCCGGAAAGGTTGAGCACCGGGTCGTAGCCGCCGTAGGCCGCGCGCAGGTCGTAGAGCGAGATCTGCGGATTATAGCGCTGCACCTGCACGTCGAGGTTGTGCTTCAGCGCCTCGGCGAAGCAATCTGTCAGCGACAGCGGGCGCACCGCCGGGCTGTTCGTCTGCGCGAACAAACCCGGCAAGCCAACGGCCAAAAACAAACAGGCAGCGATTTTTTTCATGGGAAAACCAGACGCCGCGCACCGCCGCAAAGTAACCGAAAGGTTATTTTGCCAGCGCGATCTCCGTGATGTTAGCGTTCTTTTCCAGCAGTTCCAGCACCTTTTCGTGCAGCACCTGCTCGTAAAGCTCGTTCACCCCGTTGCGTTTCTGCAAAT
>CAYUGC010000304.1:0-4059 GCA_964444085.1 uncultured Bifidobacteriaceae bacterium
TGGAGGCGAGGGTCGGAATCGAACCGACGATGCAGCTTTTGCAGAGCCGTGCCTTACCACTTGGCTACCCCGCCTAAAGGGGAGCGGCAAAATAAATTATTTTGCCGGCGAATCAAGTTCTACTTTTTGCACCCGAGGCTATTCAGCCGCGAAAACCAAGCGTATGCCGCTGGCGCCAAAGTTCCTTGGGCTTGAAAATGCCCGCCGGCGTGATGATGCCAGTGATGAGTTCCGACGGCGTCACGTCGAATCCCGGATTCCGCGCGCCGCTCGTCGGGTTGGCCACGCGGAGGTTTTCGCGCTGGCCGCGCGAGTTGATGCCCCAGGCGCCGAGGACTTCGCTTTCGTCCCGGTCTTCGATGGGGATGTCGAAGCCGCGTTTCAGGTTCCAGTCAATCGTGGAAAGCGGGATGGCGACGTAAAATGGTATCTGGTGCCGCGCGGCCAAAACGGCCTTGGTGTAGGTGCCAATCTTGTTCGTGACTTCGCCGGTGCGGCCGAGCGTGCGGTCGCTGCCAACGATGACGAGATCAATTTCACCGCGCTGCATCAGATGGCCGGCGGCGTTGTCGGCGATGATCTGGTGGGAAATCTTTTGCTGCGCCAGCTCCCAGGCGGTGAGCGATGCGCCCTGTGAACGCGGGCGCGTCTCGTCACAGAAGACGTGGAACTGCTTCCCCTGCCCTTGCGCGGCATACATCGGCGCGGTGGCGGTGCCGATGTCCACGAACGCCAGCCAGCCGGCGTTGCAGTGCGTCAAAACATTCATGCCGTTCCGGATCAGCTTGGCACCATGCCGGCCGATTTCCTCGCAATGCTTCACGTCCTCGTTGGCAAATTCCTCGGCGGAGGCGAGCGCAAGGAACTGGCGTTCAGCCACCGTTTTTCCTGCGAGCATTTTGCGGCGGACATCGTTCATCGCGTTGACCGGGTCAACGGCAGTCGGGCGCGCATCGGCGAGCGTTTGATAAACCACTTCGATGTGCGCGGAGAATTTTTTCAGGTCGCCGCCGCGAAAGGCCAATGCACCTTGTGCGAGGCCGTAGGCTGCCGTGGCGCCGATGGCGCCGGCGCCGCGCACGACCATGTCGGTGATGGCGCGGGCGGTGGCGCGGAAATTTTTCGTACCGACAATTTTGAATTCATGCGGCAGCAGCCGTTGCTCAATCAGCCGGACGCAATTGTTTTTGGCGTCGAAGGTGACGGTGCGGAAGTGTTCGGTGCGTCCGCGCAGGGTGACGTTCATGCGAAAAATTTAACCGTAAAGAAAACAAAGAACACAAAAAACAGCGGTGCCAAGACCTGAGACCTGAAGCCAAATGCTGAAAACTGAAAAACTGAAAAACTGAAATAAAACTGGCCGAAAAAGCAAACCGGAAACCGAAACTCTGCCCCCTCACCCTTAATCCCTCACCCCTCGGATGGGCGAGGGAAGATGGCCGCAAAAGGCACAGAAGGCGCAGAAGGCGCATAAAGCAAAGTGAGGATTTTTCGGCGGGACGCCGAAAAAGACCCGTGGGACGCGGGTGCCACCTCACACGACTGCCAGCCTCGCAAGCGTGAAAGCAATCCAATTATAATGCGCCGCTTGGGCTTTTTTGCGTAAAAGAACTGCGGCTTTTGGGATTACTCGATGCCCAGGAGTTCAACCTCGAAGACCAGGGTGCTGTTAGCCGGGATTTTCGGGCTGGGACTGGCCGGGCCGTAGGCCAGACCCGGGGGGATCACAAACTTAAATTTGTCGCCCACCTTCATGAGCTGCAGTCCCTCGGTCCATCCGGCAATGACCTGGTTCAAGGGAAAACTGATGGGCTCGCCCCGCTCCACCGAACTGTCGAAGACCGTGCCGTCGAGCAGGGTGCCATGGTAATGCACCTTGACGGTGTCGGTGGTCTTGGGAGAAACGGTTCCCGCGCCATGCTTGAGAACCAGATATTTGAGGCCGCTGGCGGTCGTGGTCATGACCGCATTTGATCCCGAGGGATCGGCCGGCGTTCCGGAAACCGCATTGGTTGAAGCCGCCGGCCCGGACGGGGTGCGCGCTTCAGGGGAGCAACCGGCCAGAACGAGGACGGTCGCCAAGGACATGAGAATACGAGGAGTGTGGTTCATAAAAACTGGAATGTCGGCGTCAGTGCGACTTGGATTTCAGCGCCTGGATTTGTTCCTTGATCTTGGCGAAGACGGGCTGGGCGCGGAGTTTTTTCAGGTCGGGATCCTTGGCAAGCCATTTGAAATCGCGGTAGCCGAGTTCGATGGCGTGGTTGAGGGCGGCGAAGGCGCGGTCAAATTCGTCGGTGAGCGAGTAGCTGCACGCGAGGTTGTAAAAAACGAGCGGGTTGGCGGGTTCCAGCCGGGCCAGTTGCTCGTCCACATGAAGACCTTCGGTGAAACGACCGCGCTGCGTGTAATGGTCGCCAAGCAACTGGAGCGCGTCCACATAGTCCGGGGCGCGACGGATCAGGCCTTCCATGAACGTGATTTTGGTGTCCAGTTCACGCTGTTCGGCGGTGGTCAATTTTTTGCTGGGGCTGCTTTTGCGCGGCATACGACGGGGGCATTTTTTCGCAGGCGGCGGGGCAAGTCAAGCGGGCGCGGAATTATTTTATGGAATTTAGATGGCAAGAGACATTAAATTGGTTCAGAACTCGTCCTATGAAATGTTTTGTCACCGGTGCGTCCGGCTTCCTCGGCGCGAATCTGATCCAGGCGCTCCTTGCGCGCGGGCACCGCGTGAAGGCGCTGCTGCGGCCGGGCGCGGACGAACGCAGCCTGCAAGGACTGCAATACGAGCGCGTGACCGGCGACATCCTTGACCGTCAATCGTTCGCACACGAGCTGGAGGGCTGCGACTGGTGTTTTCACGCGGCGGCGAGCTACCAGCTCTGGATGCGCAAATACGCCCCGATGTATGCGGTCAATGTCGAGGGCACGCGCAACGTCCTCGAAGCCGCCGGCCGGGCGGGTTGCAAAAAAATCGTCTATACCAGCACTGGCGGCTGCATCGGCGTGCCGTCCGCGAAGCATGGAAAAACCATCCCGTCCACCGAGTCCGAAAAAATTCCCGACGACCAGCTGTGCTGCGACTACAAGCGCTCAAAATTTCAGGCGGAAGGCGTCGCCATTGAGATGTTCCGCAAGAGCGGGCTGCCGGTCATCATCGTCAACCCCACTGCGCCCGTCGGGCCCGGCGATGTCAAGCCCACGCCGACCGGGCAGATTGTCGTGGACTTTTTGAATGGCCGGATGCCGGCCTATTTGGACACCGGCTTGAACTGGGTTCACATCCGCGACGTGGCGGTCGGCCACATTCTCGCGGCGGAAAAGGGCCGGCTCGGCGAACGCTACATTCTCGGCAACCAGGCCGGCAACCTGACACTGCACCAGGCTTTTGCCCTGCTTGAAAAGATTTCCGGCGTCCCCGCACCGAAGCGGAAAATCCCCTACTGGCTCGCGCTGCGCTTCGCCGAAGTGAGCGAGATGGGTGCATTCATCACGGGCAAGGCACCGCGCGCGACCTTTGCCGGCGTGCGCATGGCGCGGAACAAGATGTGGTTTGATTCCGGCAAGGCGGTGCGCGAACTCGGCCTGCCGCAAACGCCGACGGAACAAGCCTTCGCCGACGCCGTCGCGTGGTTCCGCGCCAACGGTTACGTCAACAAGCGGTGAGCGCGCGTTTCGGGCCCGAACCTGAAACCTGAGACCTGGCCCGATGAAATACCAAATGCAATTTCATGGGCTAAAAAACCCATTAACCAGGATGGATACCAATCTTAAACAAATGCTGACATGCTGAAATGCTGAAGCATCCCGCAAAGGACGGAAGCTGTCCGGCGGAAGACGGGGAAGCGCCGGACAGGGACGGCGCAGCGCACCGTCCTCCACCACCCTGCCCGATCCGCCTGGGGTTAAGGTTGATGAAATTGTCACAGGTCGTTTTTTGTGTGTTTTGTCGCGATTTGGCACGATTTGGCACGATTTGGCGTTTTTGTCACCCCGTTTTTTGTGCGCCGGCGGCGGCGAGTCGCGCACGATTTGACGATGGCGTAATTTCATGAG
>CAYUGC010000305.1:0-4047 GCA_964444085.1 uncultured Bifidobacteriaceae bacterium
TGGAGAACGCCGTGGTCATCCGCGATGACGCGGTGCTGACGACGGAGCCGCTGCGTTACCGCGAAGAGTTCGTGCGGCACAAGATGCTGGACATCGTCGGCGACCTGTCGCTGCTGGGCAAACCCATCCGCGGCCACGTCAACGCGGTGCGCCCCGGCCACGCGGCGAACGCGGAGCTGGTGAAAAAAATCATCGAGCAGATCAAGAAGCCGGCGCGCGCGCAGCAGACGTTTGCGCCGCCGCCGTCCGCCGCCAAAGACGCGCCCGCACCGGTGGCGGAAGCCGACGGCGCGATGGACATCGAGGCCATCATGAAGATCCTGCCGCACCGTCCGCCGTTTCTGCTGGTGGACCGGATTGCGAAGATCGATGGCAATATCATTGTCGGCGTGAAGAACGTGACGATGAACGAGCCGCATTTCGCAGGGCATTTTCCCGGGCATCCGATCATGCCGGGAGTGTTGCAGCTCGAAGCGATGGCGCAGGTGGCGGGCATATTGCTGCTCAAGCGCATCGAGCAGGCCAACCAAATCGCCTATTTCATGTCCGCCGAGGACGTGAAGTGGCGCAAGCCGGTGGTGCCGGGCGATGTGCTGTTCATTGAGATCGAAATGACGAAGGTGCGCGGCCGGCTCGGCAAAGCCAAGGGCATCTGCAAGGTGGCCGGCGAAATCGTGAGCGAGGCGGAAGTGACCTTCATGTTGCGCGACGCCTGAGCCATGATTCACCCCACTGCCATCATTCATCCGCAGGCGCAAATCGGTGCGAACTGCGAAGTCGGCCCGTATTGCGTCATCGGCGAACACGTCACGCTCGGCGAAAAGTGCAAACTGCATTCGCACATCGTCATTGACGGCCACACGAAGCTGGGCACCGGGAATGAAATTTTTCCCTTCGCGAGCATCGGCCTGAAGACGCAGGATTTGAAGTGGCAGGGCGGCGTCACGCGCACCGAGATCGGCGACCATAACACGTTTCGCGAATACGTTTCCATCCATAGCGCCACCAGCGACGGCGGCGTCACGGTGGTCGGCTCGCACAATCACGTTCTCGCCTACAGCCACATCGCGCATGATTGCCGGCTCGGCAGCCACATCATCATGTCCAACGCCGCCACGCTGGGCGGCCATGTGATGGTCGAAGACCATGCTGTCGTCAGCATATCCGCCGTGCACCAGTTTTGCCGCGTCGGCAAATTCGCGATGATCGGCGGCTGCTCGAAGGTGGTGCAGGACGTGCCGCCGTTCATGATCGCCGACGGCAATCCGGCCGAGACGCGCACCATCAACAAGATCGGGCTGGAGCGCAACGGTTTTTCCGACGCGGCGCAGACCGCGCTACGGCAGGCTTACAAAATTATTTTCCGCGAAGGTCTTACCACCTCCAACGCCCTCGCCAAGATCGAGGCGGAACTGCCCGCGCTGCCGGAAGTGAAATACCTTGTCGAATTCATCCGCGCCAGCGAACGCGGCATTTGCAAGTGAGATGCGGCTTTGGTCCTGCATCCAAAAAATTCGACGCCAAGGGGCTGGTCGCGCTCTGGCGCGAGGCGTTGCCGGCGCAAAGTGACGTTATTCGTTTAGGCCCCAGCGCGGTTCGGCTCCCTGGTTGATTGACATGGTTGAAAATGCCGGCCTGCCGGCATGAGCATGGTGGCGATCCGGCAGGAAGCCGCTTCCCAACGGAGGCATTTGCCGGTGCCAATAGATGAAGTAGTCAATGCCGGCGTTGCGGGCCTGTTCGTGCAGGTAGTTATCCAGCATATTCACCTCGTCCTTGTTCACCTTGTCCGGCAGATGGCCTGTGGTTCCGAGTAGGGCGACGAGCGCGCGATCGGGCCTGGAGTTTTTGGCGAGCACCGTGGCCAGCCAGGTTTTGATCTCCAGCGGCAGTTCGTCGGAAATGGTCAGCGCGATGAACACCAGGTTCGCCTCAGCCGCGTGCCGGCACGCGGTCTCGAACAGCCCCTTGTCCTTCAATGATTCCATGGCCCACCAGGCGGTGCGCACCGGGCAGCCGGATGCGAACTGCTGCAGCACCTGTTGCTGGATCGTCATCACTTTGCTGGCTGCACTGCGGTCTGAATAGACCACCATCGTCTGCAACCGGTTTTCGTTTTTGCTCGCCAATGCGCCAGTCTCTTCCAATTCCATGAGTGTCATATCAATCCCTTTCGTTTGTATGCGATGCTTGTGGAGTTGAAAAAGATGGCAGATTCCGTGCCAGTCCATAATTAAATCTAAAAAGCAAAGGCGTATGTGGAAATCTACTTATAATTGTTGCGGGGTGCCCTGAAAATAGTTAGACGTCCGCGATAGTTGGTGAGATTAAACAGTCTCAAGCGTGGACACTGTTGTCCTGTTTTGTGACTGATGGAGACAGTTCATCGCCGCCGGTTTTGCCTGCCAGTTGCGGCCGTTTCTTCTGCGGCTACAAAGCTTACCGCAGATTCCACTCGTTGAGCAGGCCCTTCGGAATCTCGGAGAGAAACCGCGACGGCGACTGGTAGGTGTCCATGCCGGACGCGCCGAAGCCGGCGCGCACATTCGGATAACACAGGTAAAGTTCGTTCTTCGCCCGCGTGATGGAAACGTAAAACAGCCGCCGCTCCTCTTCCTCGCCGTCGTTGGATTCCGTCGAGCGCGCGGACGGAAACAAGCCGTCGCACAGCATGATGACGAACACGATTTCAAACTCCAAGCCCTTCGCCTGATGAATGGTCGAGAGCTTGATTTTTTCCGTGTCGTCCTGCGGGTCTTCCTCGGCCTCGACGTTCGTGAGCAAGGCGAGTTGGGTGAGAAATTCCTCCACGCTGCCGAACTGAAACGCAAATTCCGCGAGCTGCTGAATCTCGTCGAGGCGGCGCTCGTAATTGTCGTAAGTTTCCTTGAGATAATCGTCGTAACCCGCGTCCATCACGATGCGGAGCATCTTCGCCGAGCTTTTGCGCGTCGCAGCGTCTTCCAGTTGTGCAATCGTCGCGACAAATTGTGTCCATGCCACGGCGGCCTTCTTGGGCACGACCTTGACGCTGGTTTGCAATGCCGTCGCGATCTTCGGCGCGGCTTCCATCTTCAATCCTCCATCCGCCATCTTCGCCGTGAAACTTTGAAAAAGTTTCTCCGCGCCTTTGCCGCCGATGCCGGGAATCAACTGCACGAGTCGCTTGAACGAAACTTCATCCTTCGGGTTCGCGACAAATTTCAGATACGCCGTCGCGTCCTTGATGTGCGCCTGTTCGAAGAATCGTATGCCGCTGGTGATGGAAAACGGAATCTGCCGCCGCGTCAGCTCTAACTGCAATTCCAGCGCGTGAAAATGCGAGCGATACAGCACGCAAATGTTGTTCAGGCTTGTGCCTTCCTCACGCAACTCCAGCGCGCGTTGCGCAATGAACGCGGCCTGCTGTCCGGAGTCGTGGCATTGCACGAGCGCGGGCTTCACGCCGGACTTGCGCGCCGGCGAAAGCTCCTTGGCGAACTGGTTCACGTTCGCGGCGATGGCGGCGTTGGCGACGTTGAGGATTTCCGGCGTGCTGCGGTAATTGGTTTCGATCTTGAAAACCTTCGCGCCGGGATAGCGTTTCGGGAAATCGAGAATGTTCGCGAAGTTTGCGCCGCGCCAGGCGTAGATGCTCTGCGCGTCATCGCCGACGACGGTGACGTTGTGATGCCGTGCGGCGAGCAGGTCAATCAGGTCGCCCTGCAGCTTGTTCGTGTCCTGATATTCGTCCACGAGGATGAACTGAAACCGCCGCTGATAATGCTCGCGAATGTCCGCGTGCTCCTGCAGCAGCTTGAGCCAGAGGGCGAGCAGATCGTCGAAGTCCATGCCGTTCGTCGCGCGTTTGCGGGCAAGGTAACGCTTCTGCTGGTCGGCGATCTCTTTTGCGAACTGGGAGAAATAACTGAACTGCCCGTCCACCAGTTCCTCGACGGTCTTGTGCGTGTTGGCCGCGAGCGAAAAGATTTCATTCAGCACGTCCGGCTTGGGAAAATGTTTGTCCTTCTTGTCAATCTTCGCGTCCGCCATGCAGGCCTTGATCAA
>CAYUGC010000306.1:0-4013 GCA_964444085.1 uncultured Bifidobacteriaceae bacterium
AACAACCGCTGGCGCTGCGATCACGGCTGGGACATTGACCTCGACGACGGCTCGTCCAATTACGTCATCACAAACAATCTTTGCCTGCGCGGTGGCATCAAGAATCGCGAGGGCTTTCGGCGCATCGTCGAAAATAACGTTATGGTGGATAACGGCTATCATCCGCACGTCTGGTATGCCGGGTGCGGTGATGTATTCCGGCACAACATCGTTTGGACCGAATATCGCCCGGCCAACATGCATCGTCCGCCGTGGGGCGCGGACATGGATTTCAACCTGATGCAAAATTCTGGTGCGACGGCGAGTGCGCCCGCGAAGCAGTTGCAGCAGCAAAGCGGGCGCGATGAGCATTCCATCGTGGCCGACGCGCAGTTCGTTGATCCGGCGCGCGGCGATTATCGCGTGAAAGGCGGCTCGCCTGCGCTGGCGTTGGGTTTTGTCAATTTTCCGATGAATCAATTCGGCGTGCAAAAACCGGAGCTCAAAGCCATCGCGCGCGTGCCGCAATTGCCGCAGTCAATGGTGCCCGCACCCGCCGCCGCCGCGCGCAATGCCACGCCGGTGACGTGGCTCGGCGTGAGTGTGCGCAACATTGCCGACGAAGGTGAGATGTCCGCGTTCGGTCTGCCTGGCGTGACGGGTGTTTTGGTGCTCGACGTTCCGGCGGAATCCGCTTTGGCCAAAGCCGGTTTGCGAAAAAACGATGTTATCCTTTCCGTCAACAGCGGGAAGACGGCGGACACGGCGGTGTTGCTGCGGCAGGTTCCGGTATTGCCTGCCGGCGGTTCCTTGAAGCTCGGCATCTCTCGCGATCAAAAGGAAATGGTTGTGCCGTTGCTTCCCTGAGGCGCACAAATTCACCAAGCGCAGTAGTGGTGGCTGCGGTCGTGAGCAATAACGACAAGCCTTCCGGGCCGGTTTGAGTTGATCTTATTGAGGCTCGCAGAATAGAGTGACCAGATATGGGCGCGGGCGGAGCGCGGCGTTCACGCCGCTTCAACGTCCAAACCTCAAGCGGGCTGTGCGTTTTATGCGCCTGGTGTTTTTGAACCTTGCAGCGGGCTGAAGCCCGCGCTCCGTCACCGGATTGCACGAGGCTCAATAAGCTGTTGACCCTCTTTCAAAACCGGGAAACCGAAGCCGGCTGTTGGTTGATTCTGGGCCCGGCAGCTGATGTATCGAAATCATAAACATACACCTTTAAGCTTGCTTCTTTGCTCGCGCTGGCACAGGCTGATAGCCGGCTGAAGTCTCCGGGTCTGCCGGCGGCGCGGTTTATTCCGCTAACCTGGCTGGGACTCGGAGTCGATCTTTGAAAATCTGGATTGTGGCCGCGGGTTTTTTTCCGGCCCCGCTTTCACAAGGGGTGCCTCGGGAGGGCTTGGCCCTTGGGCTATGTCGGCACCCTGATGAGGCCTGGCGGCGTGCTGGTTTTACTGCGCCTCTCAGGTCAAAAACGAAAACTTGGTAAAGAAATGGTAAAGTTTTGGATGCTGTATCAAGCACTTACAACAATTGAGCCCGGCCATGGTAAAGAAAAAGTCAGGTGGGGACCGATGCCTTGATGCGGTAGAGACGTGCCTTGGGCCGTCCGCCGGACAGCCTCCCCGGGATGGTAGGCCGTGTCACCTTTTGTCCCTTTTTTGCACTTCCAAAACCGGGTGACAAAAAGGGACAAATCGTGCCAAAAAGTGCCAAAAAGTGTCATTCGATTGCTCAGAAATGATGGGAGCGGGCATTTTTGCCGGGGTGTTTCCCCCTCTTCCGGCCTTCGGTTGCCTTCTCTCCCACCGGGGGAGAAGGTCAGGATGAGGGGGCGCTCGCAGTCAACCGGGCGTCCATACTCAAGTTTTCTACAAATCCGGTCATCTCTGGTCTGGTTTGGTCATCTCCCGGGACGCCCAAGCCTCCAATTGGGTGCCGGATTGGGTCGCCAAGCGGTCTGGATGGCCCCGGTGGCCCTTCTCTTTGGCAGGCATTCGCCCGGCGGCGTGCCGGAAAATAGGCGACAAAAACGCCAAAACGCGCCAAATCACGACAAAACGCGACAAAACGCGACAAAATGGGTCTCGGATCGTCTTTGGCTGGCGGTTTTGAAAGAGACTCTTTAGTTTTAAATTTGCAGTGCGGCAAGTTATGTGTCAGATCAGCAACGGCTTGCAAATAGAAAGACATTTCTGTTTCGATGCAAACCCTTACCCGGCAGGAAGAAGGGGCTTGCTTCGAAGTGGAACTATCTGGGCGGCAGCCTCTTCTGATTTGTCGCACTGGCAGCTTGAATCCACCGGTTGAAATTCACTCGCGACGAAACCGGCCTGCACGTTTCCCTGCCGGAGAAGTTCAACGGCAAGATCGCGTTCGCGTTGAAGATTCGGTCCTGAAGCCTTCGTCTTTATCGCTGATTATGTTTATGGAAAACCGGTTTGCCTAAAACGCGACAGGCAGGAGAACATTCCTGGCTGGTGGTTTTGCAAACCAAACCCTGCCCGCCGCGTCCAGCCGTCCCGTAAACTGGACCTGGGGCGGTGGTTGTGGGTATAGTCATTATAAATAACGACAATCTTTCCCAGCGCATCTAGGTTAAGTTGGTATTGTGAACCCCGTTATTCGCAGTCTGATTTTGCCATGTGTCGCCATCGCCGCCGGTGGGCATTTATGGGCTCAGACGCTTGCTGACCTCGGGGCTGCCGCGCCCACTCCGGGGACGAACGACATCTACCAATTCTCGACCAATGGCAACACGGCCTGGCCGAATTTTCCAGACGGGCTCAATTACTACACCGACAACAGTGAGCCCGCCGGTCAGACTTTCACCACCGGCACCAACGCGATGAATCTCGTGTCGGTCGCCATCAAGACGGGGGGATTGAATTCCGGTGGGGGCTACGGCACGAACACGAGCACGCCGACATATTATTTGAGCATTTACTCAATGAGCGGCGGCACGGCAACGTTGCTTGTAACGTTCAGCGCGCCCAATCCGAATTTCACCGATGGCGACTGGCTGCAATGGAGCGGGATCAACGTGCCGCTCGGCACGAACACAACCTACGCGTATTCGTTTGGCAGACTGCCGGGTGGCGGCGGCTATGCGGCGCTGGCCGTGGCCACAAACAACACCTATGCCGGTGGTGAAATCGCGCTCATTCCCATCAGCGGCGGCACCATCACCACCGGCGGCAGCCACAATTACGATGCGGTGTTTAGTCTTGGTCTGCAACCGGCTGGCACCAATATCCTCACGGACATCGGCACGGCCAATCCGGCTGCGGGCCCCAATGACATCTCGCAGTTGAGTACCAGCGGTAACGCGCACCTGACCGGTGCCTTCAATTATTTCACCGACAATGGCAATCCGCCCGGGCAGACTTTTACCACGGGAGCCAAGCCGGTGGTTTTGAACACTCTCTCCCTCCGCACCGGCAGTTCGCCGTTGGATGCAAACGCGGCTGGTTTGGGACCGCAGGCGTATCAGCTTCGAATCTTTTCCGTGTCCGGCAGCACCGCCACCTTGTTGAGTACTTACACCAGTCAGTCCACGTTTAGTTACACGGACGGCGACTGGCTGCTGTGGGCCAATCTCGCCGTGCCCCTGGCGGCCAATGCGACGTATGCCTATTCTTTCCACCGTGTGACCAGCGGCTATGGCGGATTGGCGGTGGCCAGTGGCAATCGCTACACTAACGGCGCTGCCGCCTTGATTCCCAGTGCCGGGGGCACCATCACGTTTGAAAGCAGCGGCAGTTATGACGGGGTTTTCGTCGCCGGCCTGTCAACAAATTCAATCCAGTTGCTCGTCGGCACGCCCGTCGTCTCGGGGGCCGGCACCGGTTATATCGGTGCCCCCATCACCGTCAGTTCGGCGGCGATCGGTAATCTCCCCATTTCGTATCAATGGCAGTCGGGCGGGGCCAGCGGTTCGCTGACCAATGTTCCCAACGCTACCAATGCCACGCTAATAGTGACCCCGCCCAACACCGGCACGTATCGGTATGATTACATCGCGACCGATA
>CAYUGC010000307.1:0-3920 GCA_964444085.1 uncultured Bifidobacteriaceae bacterium
CATCGGCGACACCGGCGGCTTCGTCAAACTGCTGTTCCGGCGAAGCGACCTGAAGCTGCTGGGCGTTCACGTCCTGGGCGAACACGCCACCGAATTGGTGCATATCGGGCTGATGGCGATGCTGGCCGGAGCGACCGCCAGGATTTTTGACGACGCTTGCTTCAACATGCCGACGCTTTGCGAACTTTTCAAATTTGCCGCCCGGGAAGTGCTGGTTCAACAGGCAACCACAAAGTCACAGGGATCGCCGGACGGACAGTCACAGCTCGCGCAGGCAACAACAGCTAAATGACCCGAACCTCGCCAGACCATTTTTGACCAAATGACTATGAATACCACCATGAACACCTTCAAACGAATCGCCATCAACACCGGCGGCGGGGATGCGCCCGGACTGAATGCCGTCATCCATGCGGTCGTCCATGCCGCGCGCAATCTCGGTTGGGAAATCTTCGGCATCCGCGACGGATTCGATGGCTTGCTCCATCCCGAAAACTATCCCGATGGCGGGGTGATCAAACTGACGCGCCCGCTCGTCCGCAACATCGCGCACCTCGGCGGCACAATCCTGGGCACGAGCAATCACGGCAATCCCTTCAAGACGCGCGCGCCGCAGCCGGATGGTTCGCTCAAGGAAATTGACCGCGGTGACGAACTGGTGCGCCGGTTCCGGGAACGCCGGCTCGACGCGCTCATTTCCGTCGGCGGCGACGGGTCGCTCACCCTCGCGCGCGAATTGAACGAAAAGGGACTGCGCGTCATTGGCGTGCCGAAGACGATTGACAACGATCTCGAATCCACGATGACGACGTTCGGTTTCGACAGCGCGGTGTCGTTTGCGACCGAGTGCATTGACCGCCTGCATTTCACCGCCGAATCGCACCGGCGGGTGATGGTGGTTGAAGTGATGGGCCGGTATGCGGGGTGGCTGGCGCTGCATGCCGGCATCGCCGGCCGAGCAGATGCAATTCTGATTCCAGAAATCCCGTATGACATCTCCAAAGTCGCCGCGCACATCAAACGCAAGACCGCGGGCCGCGACCGGCAATACTCCATCGTCGTCGTGGCCGAGGGCGCGAAACCGCTCGGCGGCGGCGCGACCTTGAAGGAGGCGGCCAGTGCCTGGCACGTCGAACGGCTCGGCGGGGTGGGCGAGATTGTGGCCAGTCAGTTGCAGGGATTGACCGGCAAGGAAACGCGCACGGTGGTGCTCGGTCATCTGTTGCGCGGCGGCCAGCCAACCTCGCTCGACCGGTCCCTCGGCTTGATCTTCGGCGCGGCGGCGGTGCGCGCCTTGGTGGAAGGTCACGACGGCGTGATGGTCGCCCTCAACCCGCCGCGAATTGATTATGTTCCGCTGAAGGTGGCGACCGCCAAACTCAAGCTCGTGACTGCGGATGACTACGCCGTGATGACCGCGCGCACCTTGGATGTTTCGTTTGGGGATTAATGAGCAAAGAAACAAAAGACGCCAAAAATACATCCACATTTTAAGACCATGATCTACACCGTGATTCAAAGCCAAAAAGCGAGGTGCGTGTTTCTCACTTGCAGCGGAGATATGACGCTGAATGGGATGACTACCGCCTGGCAGGAAGTCCAACTTGTATTGGCGGAGTTGGAATGGAAACAAATCCTGATAGATGTCACCGGCGTGCAAAATGGTCCGGACACGGCGGAGCTTTTCGATTTGGCGAAACTCTTCTGGCGCAATTTTCCGAAGTCAGGCCGAATGGCGTTGGTGGTTCGCTGGGATCAATCCACGCTGGCCAAGTTGCTGGAAACCTTGCTGCGCAGCGTCGGCGTTTACCTGACAGTTTTTGTAAGTGAGGAGAGGGCGGAAGCCTGGATTGGGGAAAATTCCAAGAACGCATCAACGGTCAGCGTAGGACTTATTGCCGAAAACTGCGGCGCAATCTGATTTATTGAAAGGATTATTGCCATGTCATTTTTTATCAATCCAGTTGAAGAGGATCTTTGTGTCTATCTGACTTACGAAGGCCACTTATCAATGATTGAAATCATGTCCGCTCGATACGAAGCGAACGCATTGTTGTCGGAAAAGCGTTGGAATCGAATGGTCGTGGACATCACCAGCTTGCTGTCCAGGTTTGCCGCGCGGGAACTGTTTGATTTTGCCAGGGGCCTGTCGGCGGACTTACCGGAGAGTGTTCGCGTGGCGCTGGTGGCCCGTCCGAACCAGACCAAGCAAGCCAAACTGATCGAGAATGTCGCGCGCAACGACGGCCTGCTCCTGTCGTTCTTTCTCGACGTGGAAGAAGCAACCATTTGGGCGAAAGGGGTGAAGTTCCATGAGCGCATGAAATCGCAGCCTGCGGGCAACCTGGTCAAAGTATAATGGACATTTCCCCAACAAATGAACGGGCGACTTGCCGGATGGCTGAAATCTCACCAGCCAGCTGCCGCCAAGTCTTCCTCGGCGTTCAGCGGGTCTCCGAGACCCGCTTTGACCCAGAGGAGTGGAAAACGCCAAGTGAAGACGAGCTTGCGCCGGCAGGACACGCCCGCAATAGTGAAGCCACCAACAAATGGGACGTAGACTCCGAGACTGACACGCGCGTCGCCAGCGGGAAGGAATCTTCGCAAGAGCAGAGCGAAACAATCATCACACTTTATATGCGTGAAATTGGCCGGGTCAAACTGCTCACGCCGCAGGAGGAAATCGAACTGGCTGCCCGCATCAAACAAGGAGACGCGGAAGCCCGGAACCAGATGATCAAGGCCAACCTGCGGTTGGTAGTCAAGATGGCCAAGAATTATGAAGGAATGGGCGTGCCGTTGCTTGACCTCGTCAGCGAAGGGAATATTGGCCTGATGCGGGCGATTGAACGGTTCGATCCGGCCAAAGGCGGCAAGTTGTCCACTTATGCCTGCTGGTGGATCAAGCGCGCGATGATCCAGACTTTTGCCAATCAATCGAAGGCTACCCGCGTGCCGACGCACGTCATGGAAAAGCTTGGCAAACTGCGCCGGGTTTCCTTGCGGCTTCAGGAAGAATTGGACCGTGATCCCACGGATGAGGAGCTGGCGGCGGAGCTGGGAACCACCGCTTCCCGGATCGCGAGATTGCGGAGGGCGGTTCTTGAACCCGTCTCGCTCGATGCCGAAACCGACGGCGAAGGCTCGCGCAGTTATGCCGAGGTCATTGCCGATGAAAGAACAGAAACCCCCAGCCAGAAACTCGAAAATGAAACCCACCGGGCGATGGTGCGGCAAATCATTGACACACTTACCCATCGCGAGCAGGCCGTTTTGTATTCGCGCTTTGGGTTAGACGGACACGACCCCAAGAATTTGGAAGAAGTCGGGAAGGAACTCAACATCACCGACGAACGCGTGCGGCAGATACAAAACGCGGCCTTTGGCAAGCTTCGCCGCCGGCTCAAGAATTTTGAACAGGGCCTGATTTGCGAAGCGGACGGCAAGGGAAACATCAGTTGAAAAATCAAACTCAAAAACTATGAAACTAAGATATCCGATTTATTTACTGCTGCTGGCGCTCCTTTCCGGGCGTCTTTATGCCCAAACCTCGGCGTCGAATCCACCTGCGAAAAAATTGCAACCCGGGCAGATGCCATACTTCGATGCGGTGCCCGATCCGATTGAAGGTTTCAACCGCTGTTCCTGGGAGGTGAATGACTGGCTATTCCGTGACCTCATCTATCCCTTGAGTTTTGGCTACAACTTTGCCGTGCCAAAGTCGGTCCGCACCATGATCAGCAACGGCGGGCATAACCTGACTTATCCGGCGAGGCTCTTCAACAATTGCTGCGAGGGCAAGTGGCAGGGCGCGTGGATGGAGACGGAACGTTTCGGTGCCAACTCCACCGTCGGATTGGGCGGACTTTTTGATCCGGCGACGCATTGGAAGATCGGGCGCTCCGACCGGGATTTCGGCG
>CAYUGC010000308.1:0-3870 GCA_964444085.1 uncultured Bifidobacteriaceae bacterium
CCACCGCGCCCATGTAGATGACGCATTTCATCCCGAACATCGCGGCGACGGTGGCGGTGGCGACGCCGTGCTGGCCCGCGCCGGTCTCGGCGATGATGCGGGTCTTGCCCATGCGTTTGGCCAAAAGGATCTGGCCCATCGCGTTGTTGATCTTGTGCGCGCCGGTGTGGTTGAGGTCCTCGCGCTTGAGATAAATTTTCGCGCCACCGAGTTCCCTGGTCAGGCGTTCGGCGAAATACAGCGGCGACGGGCGGCCGACAAACTCGGTGAGGTAGTAGGACAGTTCCTTCTGAAAATCGGGATCGTGCTGGGCGCGGAAATATTCGGCCTCCAGCTCCTGCAGGGGATGCATCAACGTCTCCGGCACATAGCGTCCGCCGAAGGGACCGAAATGGCCTTGGGCGTCGGGTAAATTCACATTGGCAACTGCGCTCATGGTGGAATTCTCACGCAAAGACACAAAGGGCGCAAAGGATTTTTCCGCATCGGCCGGAGCAGGTTTTAGAAAACCTGAAGACAAATGCTGAAAACTGAAATGCTGAAATGCTGAACCAGGCTCGCCCCACCAAGAAAGCGGTCCGGCGCAGCGCACCGTCCTCCACCACCAACACCACACACGAATGGAGCGGCGGTGCTCCGGCTGGCTTTCGACGTTCTTTGTTCTTTGAAGCGTTCGTATTCCAGCCATGCCCAAAGCCGGCTGGAAGCCGGCGCTCCGTTTTAGAACCGCTTGGTGAGCGTCAGCGTGACGGCCTGGCCTTGCGCGCGGTTTTCCGCGATGAATTCATAGAGGTAGCGGGCCGAGACGAAGAACATCTGCTTGGGAAAGGCCACGCTGATTTCCGGTCCGACCGCCGCCGCGCGATCCTGCGGCATCACAAAGGCCGCCGGGCCGGTGTCGTCGCTGACCTTCTGCTGGTAATAGCCGACCGCGCCGACATCAATGATCTTTAGGATTTTCTTGCTGACGCCCCATTCGAGCGTGAAGGCGTCGCCGCGCGTGACGTGCGTGTGGCGCTGCTCGGTGTTCAATTCATAGCGGCAGAGCGCCGACACATCCCAGGTTTTGTCCGCGTCAATGTGCCAGGTGCCGCCGGCAGTCCACATCGGCGTCCAGTAACCGAGGCCGGGAAGCGTGGTTGGTGGCAAAGCCGAAACACCCGTTGGCATCCAAACGCCAAGACCGGCGGCGAAATCAAACTGCTTCAGATGCCACGACAAGGTGGTTTCCGCGAACGCGTCGCCGACGCCGAACGTGCCGCTGCTGTGACTCAGGTGTGACGAGACAGGGCCACCGGGCGTGACGACGAAGATGGGCGCAGTATCATAGCGCACGTTTTGATACACCAACGGTAGCAAGCCATCCACGCCGACATTGCCGCCGAGCAGTTTCGTTTCAGAAATCCAGATGATGCGCGGCACGTTGGCGTAGGTGAACGCCTGAAAATTTGCCGGCCCGGTGCGATGGCCACCGCCGTCGTTCAGCCGGTCGGAAAAATATCCGGAATTGTAATCGCGCACATACCAGCCGGGCGGCGGCAGCGTCGCGGCGTCAATGCCTTCGGAGCCGGGAACATAATGCGCACTCGGTTGCGCCTGAATGGCGGTGGCCAGCGTTGCGAGGCCGAGGGTTAAAAGGAGACGGATGGTAGTCGGTTTCATAAAGAATGGTTTGTTTGGTTAAACGTCCTGGATTTTGCCGTGCAGGTAACTTTCGAACGAACTCAAGTCGAGCAGGCCGTGGCCGGAAAGGTTGAAGAGCAAAACTTTCTTCGTGCCGGCCTCGCGGCATTTGATCGCCTCGTCCACCACGGCCGCGATGGCGTGAGAAGATTCCGGCGCGGGCACGATGCCTTCCTTGCGGGCGAACAGCACGGCGGCTTCAAATACTTTCGTCTGATGAATCGCCTGCGCTTCCATGAGACCGAGCTTGAGCGCGTGGCTGACCATCGGCGACATGCCGTGGTAGCGCAGGCCGCCCGCGTGAATGCTCGGCGGCATGA
This sequence comes from uncultured Bifidobacteriaceae bacterium, assembly GCA_964444085.1. GTDB lineage: Bacteria > Verrucomicrobiota > Verrucomicrobiia > Limisphaerales > UBA11358 > UBA11358. Next base: position 2,004 of record CAYUGC010000308.1, read on the forward strand.
ACTTGTGGCCGAGCGTATACATTTTCATCAGCGGCGTGGTTTCCGCCGTGTCGCCGAAATCGTAGCGCAGTTCGCCGGCGGTCAAACTCGGACACGCCGAGGGTTCGACACCGACGATGCGGTATTTTTTCCCGTCCTTGATTTTCCCCCGGATGAACGGAAAGGCGAGGCCGGCGAAATTACTGCCGCCGCCACAACAGCCGAAGATCACGTCCGGCTCCTCGCCGGCGCGTTCCATCTGCTGGATGGATTCCTCGCCGATGACGGTCTGGTGATGGCAGACGTGGTTCAACACGCTGCCGAGGGAATATTTTGTGCCCGGCGTCTTGACGGTGTCCTCGATGGCCTCGCTGATGGCGATGCCGAGGCTGCCGGCGCAATGCGGATCCTCCGCGAGCAGCTTGCGGCCGTATTCCGTGAGATTGCTCGGGCTGGCATGAACCGTCCCGCCCCAGGTGTGCATCAACATCCGGCGATACGGCTTCTGGTCGTAGCTGACCCGGACCATGTAAATGTTACACTCCAAACCGATCAAGCTGCACGCGAACGCCAGCGACGCGCCCCATTGGCCCGCGCCGGTCTCGGTGGCGAGGCGCTTGGTGCCGGCGATTTTATTGTAATACGCCTGCGGCACGGAGGTGTTGACCTTGTGGCTGCCGGCGGGACTGGCGCCCTCGTATTTGTAGTAGATGTGCGCCGGCGTGTTCAGCGCCTTTTCCAAACGCACGGCGCGCAGCAGCGGCGTCGGCCGCCAGAGCGCGTAGATATCGCGCACCGGTTCGGGGATCTCGATGTATTTCTCCGCACTGATTTCCTGCTCGATGAGGTTGCGCGGGAAAATCGCCTCCAGCCCTTCCGGCGGCATGGGCTGCTTCGTGCCGGGATGCAGCGGCGGCGGGAGCGGCTCGGGAAAATCGGCGTTGAGGTTATACCAGGCGGACGGAATATCCGCCTGCGTGAGGTCGAAGCGCGTTTTCAGGCTCATGGGAAAAAGTGGATTACCGACACATGATTTCCGTCCGCCTGAAGTTAAACCAGTCCAAATATGCCAAATACCAAGCAATTATTGGCCCCATTTCAGAGCCGGTCTGAAAACCCCGGAGCGCGCTCATTGAGGCGGCGATGATGTTTTAACAGCCGAAGGTTGCAGCCAGTGGTCGTCGATGGGTTCGTGGCCTTGGGCCTTCCACCATTTTGCCCACGCAGTTTTATCCTGCTTGAAGTCCTGTCCCGTTTGTCGTGCCAAAGCCGCGCGCGCCCAGTTGCGGGTGTTCTGGTTGCCATGATCCACCAGGCTGACAAGCAACGGCACCGCATCAGGCGATTCCTGCCGCGCCAGGGCGGATACGGCAATCCATTTCGGGCGGCAGTCATAATCGCGGTCGTCCAAATGATAACTGGCAACCTTCATCAGGCCGGGCACCAGCCGGTTATCCTTCAACGCACTGGCTTCCGCCAGGGCTGGGCAGAGATGACGACCGTATTCCGCCTCGTTGAACAGCGTGACCAAATAGACGATTCGTTTTTCCCGCGCTTCCGGCGGAAGACTGGCAAAGGCATCTTCCGGCAACCACAAAGCTCCCGGCCCGAAACTGCGGGCTGTCCACAGGACGTATTCCTGGATTTCGGGACGCGCGGCGTGGTATCGGGTTTCGACTTCCGCCTGGGCATTGGCGGTCAGGGGTGATTCGGTTGGTTGAGTGGCAACTGGCGCCTTGGACGCAGTTACTTTGGGGGTGCTCACACAACCAGAGCCAAGCGTCAAAACGGCCAGCGCACACACAAACGCCAGACAGGAGTTTTTCATAAAATTCTGACAAGCGCCCGAAACAAAGCGTTCAAACCCATCAATAAACTAAAGCCGGAT
>CAYUGC010000309.1:0-3833 GCA_964444085.1 uncultured Bifidobacteriaceae bacterium
CAGTATGTTCCAAAATGGAACTAACTGAATCCTCAACCAATTCGCCGGTTTTGAAGATGTTGAGCAAATGCTTGGTGATGGCCGGCCGTTTCACGCCGAACAATTCCGCCAGTGCCTTTTGGGTAAGCCAGACGGTTTCCTGCTGGATAAAAACGTCCACCTTGACCGCGCCGTCGGGCGCGGTGTAGAGGAGAAACTGATCTTCCGTCATGGTGAGAAGAACATGAATTGTGTCATGCGCTGGCCCAAGGCGCTTCCGTGATTCGGGTGGCCGTTTCGGTTAATTGATTTTCCAAACGGTTTGGTAGGCGTTCTTGGCCATCTCCTCGGTGCGCTTCTGGATTTGCTCCTTGTTCCAAGCTGATGCCTTGTCGCCATAAGTAGTAATGAAGTCTTTGACGTAGGAGGCGTTGTCCACGTTCTTGCTCAGATCACCCTTCAACCGTTCAATCTTCTTGGCCGGGCTGATGTTGCCGAGTTTGGAATTATCGCGGAAATAGATGGCAAGAAGATTGCCAATGGAATCCACCGCTTCCTTGGTTTCAGGGGTAAGCTTGAGATCGGCTTCAGGCTTCTGGGGGAGGAAATGTTCAATGGTGTAATTACGCCGCTTAAGCTTGGGGTCGGGATTGTAGATGCGCAGGCCCTGTTCCGGGTCGAGACCCAGGTTATTGAAACGGTCGAAGATGTAAAACAGGAGAGAATTTCCGCCGTCCTCGTATTTGATCTCAGAGAATTTAGCGACGAACTCCTCAAGCGAGGCGAGTTTGGCCTTGAGCGCGTTGATTAGTGCCTGGGTTGTTTTCCGAAAGTCCTTGGAGTCTTGATATTGCTCACAATATTCCGCATAAAGGCGTTCGACCTCATTGCCGACACGGTCGCAAATCGCGTTGTTCGCGAAGTGATAACGCTCGAACGCCTCAAAAAGCCTGATGAGGGCTTTGGCATCCGCACCACTGTCTTGCCCGCCGTTGCGCTTGAGGCACTCGATGGCCGCGAAGGCGACCGGGCAATATTGAATCACGCCAAATTCCCTGAGACCCTGCAGACAGGCATTGATTTTCTGAGGGCGATGCTCATGCTGAAATACCTCAGGCAAACCCACCTCAGTAAAATACTCGACAGTCAGATTCTCCTCCGCATTTTTGGCGGCGCGGTAAAAGCGCGAAAAGTCCGCCAGTTCCTCGGTAAACTCTTCCGCTCCGATTTCGGCGCTGTAACCCTTCAGTTTTTTGTAAAGCTGGGGTTTCAGGACGTATCCGCGTTTGGCCACGTAGAAATACTTTAACATCCGCAAAATGGTGTTGCTGGAGTTGTCGAGGATCTCTTTCCAGAACTCCTCGATTCCCTTCACCCGCTTGGAAAACAGGTGGTTCTTGAGCAAGTCAGAAATTTCCAGGTCGAGGCCGCGGGCGTTCGTGCGCTCAAACAGGGTAAGAGCTTCCTCCTCGTTTTCGATTTCGATACGGATCACATAGGCGTGATAAATTGCGCCAAGAAACTTGTTCAGCTCGGGCTGTTTAAACTCGGTCAGCACCTGAAGGAAATAATCATAAATAGGCTTAAGCCGATTTACCTGCCGCTTCACCTGCTGCTTTTTTCCGTTCTTCTCGATGACGAGCGGGAATTTGCCATCCCAGTTGTCTTTCGTGATGTGCTCAAATACTTCGCGAATCGAATCGGAGGCAATAAGCCGACACCCAAGGGACTCAGCCGTGGTGGAGTCGGTGAAGGTAATTTTCCCTTGGATTATGGTTGCAAGTGGAATGAGGCCTAGAGCTTTGGCGTGCGAACGACACGCGACAAGGAGCAAAAGGATGGTGGTCAGACGTTGCTGACCATCTACGACCAGTGTGTTGTGGTCCTTGGATTTTTCGACGATGATGTTGCCGAGAAACAAACCTTCCTTCGTAGTGTCATCGTAATTGCGCAGGTCTTCAATCAACTCCGTGGCTTCTTCCTCGCCCCACTTGTAGTCGCGCTGGTAAAGCGGAATGGCAAACTGCGTTGTCGAGTTGAGGATGTCGTGAACGCTGGTGGAAACGGGATTGAACATGGTTTTACAATGTTTTAATGGTTGCCTGACGAAATGTCACCATGATGCTGGGGTTTTGTCGAGTCGCGTTCATGGTGATGATGAATCCGGGCCGTGGGAGTTTTTCAGAAATTCCCAGCCGACGTGTTCCTGGGCAAGCCGCTGGCCGGCGGCGAATAATTGGCGAACAGGATCGGCGCAGTCGCTGAGCCAGTCGCAATGCTCGGATGAGAGCGGCTCGCCGTCGCATAACTGACCGTGACCAGCGCCGCGCGTCAGCAACTGACGGTAGCTCCAGAGATGCGGCTCGACGACGGGTAATCCAAGCGCTTGCGCGCGGGCAGAGGCCACCTTGGGAATGAACAGGCCTTGCGGGTCAAGGTCGCCAAAGTAGAACACGCGGCGCGGGCCGCCGAGCGCCGCGAAGATGTCGCTCAAGGAGCGAATGCCGTCCAGAAAGCGATTGCCGCAACCATACACGACGGCGCTGAAGAGTTTGCACTTGGCATTCCATCGGCAATACGAATGCCAGGTTGCCGCGTTCTCGATGATGATAATTGGCCCGGCTGGATTTGGCCCCGGCGTCCACGGCAGCGGCTCAGGCACGATGAAGCAACGGAACATTTCAGGCGTGAGCCGGCCTTCGCCGAACACTGCCGAGCCGCGCGCCAATTCATCCAAGCGTTTCTCGTCACCAAAAATTTCCAGCGAGCGCTCTTTGATGGGGACGAGGGGCCGTTCGCCGACGTCGTGCTGGAGGAATTCGTTTAACCGGCGCAATTCGGCGAACGGAATGTTCAAGCGAGCGTCGCGCAGGAAGGCCAAAGGCGGTTCCCACGCGAATTCGCGGATGAGACGGGATTCTTCGTCTGACGGCGGCACGAAGCCGAAAGCCTCGCGCCAGCGCGGTTCGGCCGCCAATGGGATCACAATGCGATCCAGCAAGTGCGCCTTGAACCGCATGGATTTAATTTCAATCCAACCGTGCGTGGCAAGCAAACGAGCATCGCGTTCAGCGTCGGTCCGGTCGGTGGCCGAAACCAGTCCGGCAGCCTCCAGCAAATCTTCCCAACCGCGCGAAAACGGCCGGGTGGCCGGCTCCAGCCGATTGCCGCGAGCGCGCTGCCATTGCGCGAATAGCTCACTGGCGACAGGCAGGAGGGTCGGATTCATCGGTCAGGAAAGCGCATCCAAGGCCTCCGCCATGGTGCTGATCAGCGGGATGTTGGTGATGCCGTTGACGTAGCCATCGCGGTCGCGGTCGATCTCTTTTTTGCAAATCACCACGGTCTGCGAGTGCGGCACCATGACGCCGAGGCGTTCGGGTGGAAAAGCCATGACGAGCTGCAATTGGAAGTTGCGCGCCAGCGTCAGGCAATCTTCGATGCCATCGCCGGACAGTTTGGAAAACGCCTCGTCCATGACGACCAAGCCCAGCCGCTGGGAGCGGACGGAGGAACGATCACCACGGTCATACACCCGGCGAAAAGCGGCGAGCATGGAAATGAAAAATGGCGCCTGACTTTCGCCGCCGCTCAAATTGCGTCCGCTGCGGCCCAAGGATATGGCCGGGGCATCGGGTTTATCCGCCGGCACCATTTCCAAGTCGTAGTGGTGATAGTTGCGGTAATCGAGCAGGCGCAATGACCGGTCGTCCTTTTTACCATTTTCAGCCTCGGTGGCGTTCACCGCCCGCATCAATTCATCCTTGGCCTTCTGAATTTCGCCATCCTGAATGGAAGCCATGAGGGGATCTGTCGGCTCCAGGCCGGAATTCAACAACGACCAGATGGCGCCG
>CAYUGC010000310.1:0-3832 GCA_964444085.1 uncultured Bifidobacteriaceae bacterium
TTTACGAGGCCAACGCATCGTCCTCGGCATGCCGCCTCTGGCGTGTTCACATGGTCGAAACCAGTGCGCCCCCATCAATCGGCAAGTTCATTATCCGATAATTATCCCGATGGGTCAAGCGGCGGGAAAAATGGACAACTTGATTAAATTAAGAAAATCAATTGACTAATTGAATAACTCAATATAAAAATTGAACAAATCAATGGCCAAGCCCGGAAACAACCCGAAAAAGCTCATTACGCGCTGCCCATTTTGCGGCGACCAGTTGGGCATCACGCGGCTTTCCTGCCACGGCTGCAGCACGCAGATTGACTCGCAACTGGAAATTCCGCTGTTCTTCCGCCTGCCGCCGGACTTGCAGGAGTTCGTTTTCATTTTCCTGCGGTGCCAGGGAAAAATCCGTGACGTGGAAAAGGAGCTGGGCATTTCCTACCCGACCGTCTGCAAGCGGCTCGACCTCGTGAACGAGCTGCTCGGCAACACCGGCACGCCGGTCAAGCGCTCGCAGATTTTGGAACAGCTCGAACGCGGCGAAATCAACGTCCAGGAAGCCACCCAACTATTAAAGGAGAGATCATCATGAACCAATTCCCTGAACCATACGCGCCGATGTATTTTCGCGCCCTGATCATCGTGACGCTTTTCGTGCTGGCGTTTCTCGGCGAATCATTCGCCTACCGCCGTTACACCGGGCTGTCGCGCTGGCAATCCGTGGGATTGGGAGTGCTGGCGGCCGTTCTGGCAGGAATTTGTGTGGCGATAGGCAACGAAAGAAATGATCGCCAGTATTCGCATGGATTCGGCTCGACCCCGCTGCTTTTTTGGGGGCATACGGCCTTATTACCTCTATTAGCGGTGCCATTCATCGTCCGGCTTTACCACAAATGGATCGGTGGTCAATTAACCGACGCGGAAAAACTCCCAGGCATGGACGGCGTGCGCGCCTGGCTCGGCTTTGGCAATCTTATCTGCGCAATGCTCATTCCGATTTGCGCGTGGCGGACATTCGGTGTTTCGTTGCCGGCTATGTTCGCGCTCACGTTCGGGCTGCTGCTGGCGTATCCGGTTTTTAACCTGGCGTCCGCCGCGCCGCAGCCCGCGCCCGCCGGGCCGACGGATGATTTGTCCGCCGAACGCGAAAAAGTGCTGCAACTGCTCGAAGCGGGAAAAATCACCGCTGACGAAAGCGCGGATTTGCTGAATGCGCTCGGCCAGTCCGTTCCCCGCCGGCCGTTCCCGGCGGCAGAAACAGAGCTTTCGCCGCAGCGCAAAATCGTCCTGCTTGGCGCAGCGCTGCTGCTCATCGGGTTTATTCTGCCGTGGTTTGTTGTCAATCCCGGCGCGGAAGCAAATGAGATCATTGCCAAACTTCAGGAGGGTATGCAGATATCAACCGGAAGCTGGTTGCCCCACATGAACTTTTCCCTGCCGACCGGCACGGCGCAAGTCCACGCGGGAGATTTACGAAATGGCCTTGGCTGGTGGGTTTTGTTACTGGGCATCGGCGCGGCAGTGTTGCCATTCTTTGCCACCACCCTCAAGGCGCAGACGCAGAAAAAAGTGGTGATCGCGGCACTGGCCATCGGCGCGTTTTTGCTGGTTTACTTGCTCTCCATGATGGATTGGCCTTTGGGAAAAATCAGCATGGGATTCATTCTGGCGCTGGCCGGTTACTCGCTGGAAATCGTCGGCACGCTGAAGGAACGTCCGGCGGCGCGCTGATCAGATTTCCACCACCGTGATTTCCGGCCGGCAATTGAAGCGGAAATTGTAAGTATAAACGTAACCGATGCCGGCGTTCACATACAGCGGCCCGGCGGCGGTCTGGTAAAATCCCATATCAAACTCGTCCACGCCATACGGCACCAGCAGCGGGCCGTAAAATGGAATTCGCACCTGTCCGCCGTGCGAATGCCCGGCCAGCATGAGGTCAAACTTCTGGCCGGCCAGTTTTTTCACCCAGGCCGGATAGTGCATGAGCAAAATATTTTTCATCGCCGGGTTCAACGGCAGCCGCGCCTGATTGTCATGGCTGCAAGTGATGCCGATGAGGTTGATTTTTCCGCCAGCGATGGGGAGCTGTTCATCCAGCAGCCATGCGCCGCCGGTGGCGTTGAAACATTGGTGAATCGGCGCAAACGAAACTTTGCTCCAGTAATCGTGGTTGCCCGGCACGCCGAACATCGGGGCTTTCACGCCGGACAAAATCTCCAGCGCCTCGGCCAGATATTTTTCTTCCTCAATGATGTCGCCCGTGAAACACACAAAATCCGGTGCCAGCGAATTGATTTTAGCCACGACCGCTTTCAAATAATCACGGTCGCCTTTGTGATGCAAATCGGTGAAGTGGACAAGCCGATGCGTCGGCGCGCCGATGCCGACGCGCTGCCTCCGGACTTTTAGCCAGGTTGGTTCGAGATATTTCGCATCCGCCAACACCGCGCCCGGCGTCGCCAGCAAAACGGCGGCGAGAAACTGGCGGCGGCTGAGGCGCGGAAATGTCACTGGTAATGCGGCGGCTTCTGATTGTTCGACTTGACGCGCTCCAGCTCCATCGTTTGCATCGCGGTGGACTGCCGCTGAACTTCCTTTTTCAGCCGGTCCAGCAGTCGGCCCTGCTCGATAATCACGCCATTCAACTGCTCGACCTGGTGTTCGAGATGCGCGAGGTGCGATTCGAGCTTTTCCATCCGCCGGGAATTTTCGTCTGCCATGTAGCGATTCTGCCCGTGCGCCACCGTGAAGTCGAGGCGGTGAAATTGCGGATTGCGCGGCGGCGGCATTTTCCCAATCGTATTTGAAATGAATCTCGGCCTTGGCCTCTACCGGCACCAGCTCAACGCGGAACATTACCGTTTTGCCAGGCAATGCGGCTGCACGCATCTCGTCATCCATCTCGTGGATTATTTCCGTTCCTCGCGCAGCAACCAGCCCGGCGACCAGCCGGTTGGCGACGATACCGGCTGGGGCCTGGCCGGCGATCCGGACCAGCTCTGGACGTTCGAGAAACTGGCCGCCATCAAAAAAGAAATCAACGCGCACGGCCTTGAACTGGAGGCGATTGAAAATTTTGATCCCGCGCACTGGCACGATGTTTTGCTCGACGGCCCGAAAAAATTGCAGCAGATCGAAAATCTCAAAACCATCATCCGCAACGTCGGCCGGGCCGGCATTCCGGTGTTTGGCTACAACTTTTCCATCGCCGGCGTCGCGGGCCGCGTGAAGGGCAAGTTTGCGCGCGGCGAGGCCGAGGCCGTCGGCATGGACGGCCCGCTCGACACGCCGCTGCCTAATGGCATGGCTTGGAACATGGTGTTCGACAAAAACGCCGCGCCAGGCAATGCGCCTTCCGCCACGCATGAGCAGCTTTGGTCGCGCCTGAAATTATTCCTCGATGAACTGGTGCCCGTTGCCGAGGAGGCCGGGGTCACGCTCGCCGCGCATCCCGACGATCCGCCGCTGCCGTTTGTCCGCGCCCAGCCGCGCCTCGTCTGGCAGCCGCAGCTTTACCAGAAGCTGATTGACCTGAAACCCAGTCCGCGCAACGCGCTGGAGTTTTGCGTCGGCACGATCGCCGAGATGCAGGACGGCAATGTCTATGATGCGGTCGACACCTACAGCCGCCAGAAAAAGCTCGGCTATGTCCACCTCCGCAACGTCCGCGACCAGGTGCCGTTCTACAAAGAGACGTTCATTGATGACGGCGAGGTGGACGTGCTGCGCGTGCTGCGGATCCTGAAGCAAAATAATTATAACGGTGTGATCATCCCCGACCATGCGCCGCAGATGAGCTGCGCCGCGCCGTGGCACGCCGGCATGGCCTACGCGCTCG
>CAYUGC010000311.1:0-3795 GCA_964444085.1 uncultured Bifidobacteriaceae bacterium
CGTTCCTCGCCGGTGCGGCCCCACAACGTCGGCTGCGTGTCCAGCCGCGAAAGATTCCCCAGCGCAATGCGGATCTGCCGCACCGGCTTGAACTGCCCGGCCATGAGGCCGCGAAAAATCTCCTCCAGCGCCGCGTTGATGATGGAGTTCTGGAACTGCGCATGGTGAAAGCGATGCGAGCCGCCGGCTTCGGAAAAATCCTCAAAGCGGATCGTCAGCGACAGTTCGCGCGCCTGCAACTGCTCGCGGCGTAACTGGCCGGTCAGCCGCGTCGTCTCGCTCAGCGCGAAGGTCAGCGCCGCCTCGTAATCCGGCTCGTCGTAAGGCAGCGTCGTGTTGCTGGAAATCGTCGTGCGATCCTTCACCTCCAGCAGCAGCGGCTCGTTCCACTGGCCGTTCGCGAACAGCCAGAGCTGCGTGCCCCAGATGCCGAACTTCTGCTTGAGCAGCATCGAAGGCATTTGGGCGACGTGGCCGAACGTCAGCGCGCCGAGCGCCGCGAGCGAGCGCTGACGGTTTTTGCCGATGCCGGAAAGCTCGCGCACCGAGCGGTCTTTCAGGAATTCCTTTTCCTCGCCTTGCTTGACTTCGAGAAAACCCGGCTTGGCCGCGTCCGTCGCCAATTTTGCCAGCCGCGAGGAACTGGCGAGGCCGGCGGACACGGGAATCTTCACCTCGCGCGTGATGCGCTCGCAAATTTCGCGCACATATTTTTCCGGCGTCGTGTCGCGCCAGACCACGCTGTCCATCGTGGTGAAATCGAGAAAGCCCTCGTCAATCGAGATCGGCACGAGCGTCGGCGAATACTGCTCCAGCACCTGGAACATCTCCGTCGAGATGCGTCGGTATTCGTCGTAATGCGGCTTGCACAGCACCCCGCGCGGGCAAATCCGTTTTGCCTCGAAGCACGCCATGCCGGTCGTCACGCCGAACTTTTTCGCCGCGCGGTTGGCGGCAATGACAATGCCGTCGCCGCGCCGCCCGCCGCCGACCCACACGGCGCGGCCCTGCAGTTTTTCATCGAGCGCGATTTCGCAGCTCGCAAAAAAACTGTCGCCGTCAACGTGCAGGATGCGGGGCTTCACTTCGCCGGACATTAAGCCGTCCTCCCTGGCTGCGCCATGCGAAGTTGTTCACAGCGCGGGCTGAAGCCGGGCGGAAAACCACGGCTGGCGCGGTCGGCAGCGGACTTTCTCCTCGCGATGAAAATGCGTGAAGACGATTTCGTGTGCGAACAGCGACGTCCACTCGAAGGCGGCGGCGCGGTCGGCGTCGTTGCCGCCGAGAAGTTCGTATTGGCCGTTCGGCAGACGCACGAGTTCGGCCCGGCCAAACCGGCGGATGAGTTGGCGGCGATAGCGTTGGGGAATCAGATTTTTAAGTTTCATACGCCAACAGTTTGCCGGGGAGGGTTGGACATTGGCTGTCCAACCCGAAAAATATTTTCAGTTATTTTCCACCCCGAAACGGGCGGCAAACGGCCGCATCCCGATCTTAATAATCCTGCGCTTGATCGCCATCGACAGAAACCCAGGATTAGAGGCTGTCTGAAAATGTGGCGGCAAGCATCCCTGCTTGCCGTAGAGAGCGGCATCTTGCCGCCCGGAAAAAACTCCGACTGGGTGAAACGCCCGAATGGACCGGTGGTTATCTTCGCTGCGACGCCGTTCCGCCGGGCTGGAAGCCCCGGCTCTACGTCAGCCAAGATGGCCGACGCCACCATTTTCAGACCATCTCTTAAGATCAGGATTACGATTGAAGAATCCACCTACCAAACTCCCCGCTCGCCACGCGGGCGTCGCTCCTTTAGATTTTCCGCCATGCTGACGCTGCCCAAGCCGGAAGTCATTATCACCCACGAGAGCGACCTCGACGGATTCGTCGCCGGCCTGCTGTTGCAACGGCTGGCGCAGAAACTCCACGGCGAGATAATTCCGCTCCAGGCCTACCATTACAATTTCTGGAAGACGCGCGACCTCCGCGAACGCGCCGCGTGGGTGACGGATTTCACGTTTGAGTCCCGCATGGACAAGCCGGACTGGCTGATCGTGGACCATCACGTCACCGAGACGCCGGCCAAAAACGCCACCCTGCGCCATGACGTGAACAAATCCGCCGGCCTGCTCGCCTACGAACTTTGCCAGGAACACGGCCTCGGCTCGCCCGCGCTCGACCGCCTGGTGCATCTGAACAACGTCGCGGATTTGTTTTTGGAGAAAGACCCGGACTTCGATGTCGCCGGCGATTATGCCGGGCTGGTGAAGATTTATTCCTTCTGGAACCTGCACGCCCTCACCGACGGCGAACTGGAAAAGCTCGTGGACCATCCCCTGCTCGAAGTCATGGCGGTGAAACGCCGCGTGGAAGACCCCATCGGCTACGCGTGGAGCCTGAAAAACCTCTCCGAAATCTCGCCCACCGTCGGCTTCGTGGACAACATCGTCGGCAACACCAACCAGATCGTCCACCAACTCCTCGACCGGGGCGCGACGAAATACACGGCGCTCGTGACGCTCTTCCGGCGGAGCAACTCCATCTTTGCCAGCTTCCGCAGCCGGAACGGCGACGCGCTGAAGCTGGCGGTGAAATTCCAAGGCGGCGGCCATGCCAACGCCGCCGGCGCGATCCTGCCGAAATCCGTCCGCACGGTGGAAGACGGCGTGAATTTTCTGCGCCAGATACTGAACCCGAAAACCGAGGCACCGTTGAACAACCTGGAAAGCCTGTTTGCCAAAATCGAGATATAGAGCGGAGCGGTATTAGAGATGTCTGAAACAGAAGTTTTGGCGCTCCTCCTCGTCATTCGTCATTTGAAATTCGCCCGCCGGACTGGTGGGGCGAGACTCCCGGCGAGCCGGCTAAGCGCACGCCCCCCCGTCAGCGCGCCGTGATTTTACCGGCACGGCGCACTTTTCGGCTCACGCAACTCGTCCCTCCTACGCCCGGCCGGGCCGCAACCTAAATCGCAAGAAACAACGCGAAGGATCGCTGATGGGTTTGCTGCTGGCAAAAATGCCTTGGAACTGCGGGCCTGACAAAATTCAAGTATCCGCTTGACTGAATTTAATCCGCCCCCCAATATACGACCTAATTAATAGTTATTTAACATTGGCTAATCATCCGTGGCAACCAATTTGTCTCGTCCAAAAAAAATCCGTGTGCTGCCGGGCTTCAAATTGACGCTCGGATTCACGCTTTTTTATCTCGGCCTCATCGTGCTGATTCCGCTCGGCGCGGTGTTTTGGAAAACCACCACCCTGACGTGGCCGCAGTTCTGGCAGACCATCACCATGCCGACGGCGATGGCCTCGTATCGCCTGACCTTTGGCGCGTCGTTTTGCGCCGCGCTGGTCAATGTGGTTTTCGGCCTCATCGTCGCGTGGGTTCTGGTGCGCTACGAATTCTTTGGCAAAAAAATCGTGGACGCGCTCGTGGACTTGCCGTTCGCGCTGCCCACCGCCGTCGCCGGCATCACGCTGGCGGCGTTGTATTCGGATCACGGCTGGGTCGGACAGATGCTGTCACCGCTCGGCCTCAAGGTCGCCAACACGCAGCTCGGCATTTTCATCGCGCTGACGTTCATTGGCCTGCCGTTCATCGTGCGCACGGTGCAACCGATCCTCGAAGACCTCGACCCGGAACTCGAAGAGGCCGCGTCCAGTCTGGGCGCGAGCCGCTGGCAGGTTTTCTGGCGCGTGATCCTGCCGATGCTCACGCCGGCGCTGCTCACCGGCTTTGCACTGGCGTTCGCCCGCGCGCTCGGCGAATACGGCTCGGTCATTTTCATCGCCGGCA
>CAYUGC010000312.1:0-3728 GCA_964444085.1 uncultured Bifidobacteriaceae bacterium
CGCCTCATCAAGTCCATGTCCTACCGGCTGGTGAACGAGATCGGCAACGCCATCGTGCCGCTCTCAACGCACCACCAGTTGCTGAACGAAAGTTTTGCCGATCCGGATTTCCGCAAGTCGCTCGACGGCGCGCTCGGCGAAAGCATCAAGCGCATCATGCGCCTGAACAACCAGATGCGGTTCCTCGCGCGCGAGGGCCAGTTCGAGCAGGAGACGTTTGCCGTCGGCAAGCTCGTGGAAGACGCGTTTCAGGAGGCGATCCGCCACCAGCCGGGCAACGGCGCGCAATTGAATTTTGAAAATGCCGGCCAGCCACACTTGATTGTCGGCGACCGCGCCGCGCTGAAACACGCGCTGTCGGAAATCATGCTGAACGCCTTGCAGTCCAATCCCAGCGGCCCGCGCATCGAAGTCCGGCTCACGTCCAGCGGCAGCAACGGCGACCGCACGCTGACGATCGAGGTGCGCGACAACGGCGGCGGTTTCAGCGCCGAGACCGCGCGCAAGGTGCCCGCGCCGTTTTTCACGACGCGGAATGTCGGCCTCGGCCTCGGCCTGACGGTCAGCCAGAAAATCATCGAGACACATCACGGCCGGCTGGAAGTCGTCGCCTCGCCCACCGGCATCGTGCGCGTTTCCCTGCCGGCGGATGCGGCCTTGGCCAGTTGATTTGGGTTCTATTTTTGACACGAAAAAACCCGCCGGAATATTCCGGCGGGTTTTGTTTTGAAATTTCGGGCGGACTAAGCGCCGTTGTCGCCGATGGCTTCCACGGGGCAGCCTTCCTTGGCTTCTTTGCAGCGCGCTTCCTCGTCGGGCGAGGCGGGTTGCTTGTAAACGAAGGTGTAGCCGCCGTCCTCGTTGCGCTTGAAGTTGTCCGGCGCCGTTTCGCGGCACAGGTCACAGTCAATGCACTGGTTGTCAACGTAGAATTTGCCAGGGGCGTTTTCGGAATATTTATTTGCGGCGTCAGCCATAATTTTTAAGTTAAAAAGTTAAAAGTCAGGCGGGATGATGGCGCGCGCGCAGCGGTTTGGCAAGCAAGATTCGCGGCGGAACCGCAGTAAAAACTTTTATTTCAAGTTCAGATAAGTATCCTGATTCCATGCAAAGAGGATTGCTGCGTCACACAAAAATCGTCTCCACCCTGGGCCCTGCCACAGATTCCGCTGAAATGATCGGCAAGCTGATGGACGCGGGCGTGAACGTCTTCCGCCTGAACATGTCCCACGCGCCGCACGACTGGGTGCGCCGCGTGTTCGCGGACATCCGTGCTGAATCCCTGAAGCGCAAGCGCCACACCGGCATCCTCATGGACACGCAGGGTCCGGCCATCCGCACCGGCGACTTGAGCGTGCCGCTGGATTTGAAACCAGGGCAGAAATTCACGCTGACCGTGCGCGGCGAGAAATCCGAGGAGGAGCATTCCGTGGACGTGAACTACGAGAATTTCATCAACGACATCAGTGTCGGCGACGTGGTGCTGATGGACAACGGCGCGATTGAAATGAAAGTTCTCGCGAAAAACGGCAACAAGGTGGAATGCGAAGTCCTCACCGCCGGCAAGCTCGGCAGCCGCCGCCACATTAATCTCCCCGGCGTCAAGGTCAGCCTGCCCGCCCTTACCGCGAAGGACATCAAGGACGTGAAGCTCGGCTTGGAACTCGGCGTGGATTTTATCGCGCTGTCGTTCGTGCGCGAGGCGCGCGATTTGTTGCAGCTCCGCGAGATGTTCGAGGAAGGCAGGCCCGCGCCGTTTGTCATCGCCAAGATCGAGGACCAGGAGGCGATCAAAAATCTGGAGGCCATCGTGCAGGAAGCCGACGGCATCATGGTCGCGCGCGGCGATCTAGGCATCGAGATTCCGTATTACGAACTGCCCATCGTCCAGCGGCGCATTGTGAAAACCTGTTTGCGCATCGGCCGACCGGTCATCGTCGCCACGCACATGCTGGAAAGCATGATCACCTCGCCGATGCCCACGCGCGCCGAGGTCACGGACATCGCCAATGCTGTGTTCGAGGAGGCTGACGCCATCATGTTGAGCGGCGAGACGACCGTCGGGAAATACCCGGTCAAGTGCATCGAGGTGTTCGACAAGATTTCCACGCGCATTGAGCGCAGCGGCAGCGCGCAGTTTCACGAGGCGGCGGAACTCATCAACGCGCGGCAAAAACTGGTCAAAAGCGCCGTCGTCATGGCCAACGAATTGAAGGCCGCCGCCATTGTCTCCTTCACCCGTCACGGCCACATGGCGCGCTACGCCGGCTGGATGCGCCCGCGCTACTCACCGATCTACGCCATGTGCGACAATACGCGCTCGGCCAATGAGCTGACGTTGAGCTGGGGCGTGACGCCGTTCGTGATGGACTTCGATTTCATCCAGCCGCAGAACACGATTGAAAGCGGCCTGAAAAAACTGGTCGAGGAAGGCCGGCTGGACAAAGGCGACACCGTCGTCATCATCGGCGCGATTTCCGTCGGCACGGAGATTGTGGATGCCGTGCAGATGCGGACGATCTGACCGCTGGTTTTCCAAAAGCCAAAGGACGGACTCAAAAAGTCCGTCCTTTTTTGATTTTAAAATCCCGCTTGAAATTATTTCGCCGCGAATCCAACCGCCGATTGGGCGAGGGTCAGCACCGTGTTCGGAAAAATCCCCAGCCACAAAACGCCACCGATGCAGATCCACGCCGTGACCATCGCCGGCGCGGAAAGTTCGATCGGCGAAAGATCTTTCGGTTCTTTGCTCCAATAGACGGCACGCACCACGTTGAAATAGTAGTAGAGCGAAATCACCACGCCGGCCAGCGCCGTGAACAGGAGGCAATAATAACCGTGGTTGCCGGTCGCCTGCGCCGCTTCCACGACGGATTTGAGCAGTAAAAATTTCCCAAAGAAACCCGCGAGCGGCGGAATGCCCGCGAGCGAAACCATCGAAATTGTGAGCGTCGCCGCCAGCAGCGGTGAGCGCTGGCTCAAACCGGCGAGGCCGGAAATGTCATCGGCACCAAGCTGGCGCAGCACCAGCGCGATAACGAGGAAGGCCGCCAGCACGGTGAACAGATAGCCGGCGAGGTAATACAGGATGGCCGACTGGCCGTTGGCGTTCAGCGCGGCGACGCCGAGCAGCAGATAGCCCGCGTGCGAAATGCTGGAGTAGCCGAGCAGGCGTTTCAGGTTGCGCTGCGGCAGCGCGCAGAGGTTGCCGTAAAGAATCGTGATGCCGGAAACGACGATGAGCAGCGTGGTGAACGCGTGCGTATGCGTCACGCTGGGAACGGCGCTGAACAAAAAGCGCAACAGCAGAACAAATCCGGCCGCCTTGGAACCGATGGCGAGGAACGCCGTCGTCGGGGTCGGCGCGCCTTGATAAACGTCCGGAGCCCAGATCTGGAACGGAAACGCGGCGATCTTGAAACCAAGACCGACCAACACCAGCAGCACGCCGAGCAAAAAGATTTTGCTGTCGAGAAATTGCGGTGCGACGGCGGCGAGCTTGGTGAAATTCAGTTCACCGGTCGTTCCCCAGATCAACGCGATACCGAAAATCATGAACGCCGACGAGAGCGCCCCGAGGATCAGGTATTTCACGCCGGCTTCGAGCGATTGAAGTTTGCCGCGCTGAAAACTGACGAGGACGTAAAACGTGATGGTGATGAGTTCGATGGAGACGAACAGCATCGCGAAGTCATTGGCTGACGCGGCGAACAGCATTCCCGCCAGCG
>CAYUGC010000313.1:0-3691 GCA_964444085.1 uncultured Bifidobacteriaceae bacterium
CGCTGGGCGCGCATTTCAGCGCGGTGTGGATCATCGTGGCGAATTCCTGGATGCAAACGCCCGCCGGCTATCACATCGTCGGCGAAGGGATGAAGGCCCGCGCCGAGGTCACGGATTTCTGGCAGGTGGTGTTCAATCCGTCAATGCTCGAACGCCTTTTCCACACCGTTTGCGGCGCATGGTCGGCCGGTGCGTTTCTCGTCGTCAGTGTCAGCGCCTGGTATCTGCTGAAAGGCAAACACACCGAATTCGCGCGCAAATCGCTCAAGTTCGGCCTGATCGTGGCACTCGTGGCGTCATTCTTGCAGGCGGCCAGCGGGCATATCAGCGCGCAAGGCGTGGCCAAAAACCAGCCGGCCAAGCTCGCGGCGTTTGAGGGGCTTTACAACACCACGTCCAACGCGCCGCTGGTGCTGGCGGGGTATGTGGATGAGAAAAATGAAAAAGTTGTCGGCCTTACCGCCCCGGGATTATTGAGCTTTCTGGCGCACAACGATTTTCATACACCCGTCACCGGATTGAATGAATTCAAGCCGGAAGACCGGCCGCCGGTGCAGGCGTCGTTTTTATTTTTTCACGGCATGGTCGGCATCGGCTTTGCGCTCATCGGCATTGCGGCGCTGGGATTTTTGTATTTCAAAAAGGGCACGCTGCACGAACGCCGCTGGCTGCTGTGGCTGATGGTCTTTTCCGTGCTTGGCCCGCAACTGGCCAACCAACTCGGCTGGTTCGCCGCCGAAGTCGGGCGGCAGCCGTGGATCGTCTATGGCGTGATGCGGACGCCAGCGGGCTTGTCGGCGGTGGTCAAGGCCAACGCCGTTCTCACGTCGCTGATCATGTTCACGCTGATATATTTTCTACTGTTCGCGGTTTTCATTTATCTGCTCAACGAAAAAATCCAACACGGACCGGATGACGCGGATTTGATTCCGTCCGGCAAACTCGCGCTGCCCGCAAAGAAATGACGAATGACGAATGAATTTCCAATGACCAATCCTCAATCAACTTTGCGCCGGGCGGAAGCCAGTCTGACATTTGAGCTTTGTCATTCTTTCGTCATGCGGAATTCGGCTTTCGTCATCAACCCCCACCTTTTCCACATCAAGTTATGACTTTCGATTTAAACATCATCTGGTTCATTCTCGTCGGCGTTTTGTTGACCGGCTACGCCGTGCTGGACGGCTTCGATCTCGGCATCGGCGCGCTGCACCTGTTCACCAACAAGGACGAAGATCGGCGCGTGATGATCAACGCCATCGGCCCGGTGTGGGACGGCAATGAAGTCTGGCTCGTCACCGGTGGCGGGGCGCTGTTTGCCGCGTTTCCGAACGTGTATGCGACGGTGTTCTCCGGTTTTTATCTCGCGCTGATGCTGCTGCTCGCGTCGCTGATCTTCCGCGCGGTGGCGATTGAATTTCGCAGCAAACAGCCGATGCGCTGGTGGCGGCAGATGTGGGACATCGGCTTTGCCGGCGGCAGCATCGTATCGTCACTGCTCATTGGCACGGCGCTGGGCAACATCGCGTGGGGGGTGCCGGTGGACGCCAACGGCGAATTTGCCGGAACTTTTCTCGGTCTGCTCACGCCCTATCCGCTGCTCGTCGGCGTGACGACCGTGGCGCTGTTCATGATGCACGGCGCGATTTACGGCGTGATGAAAACCGAAGGCGAACTCCATGACAAACTCCGCCGGTGGGCGATGGGGAGCATTATCTTCTTTGTCATCTGCGCGGTGACACTGACGATGGCGACGCTGCTGTTTGTGCCCCACATGGCCGCGCGGGTGCGGGAAAATCCGTGGCTCTTTTCGGTGGCGCTGGCAAACATGCTGGCGATCGCCAACATTCCGCGGGAGTTCCATCACGGCAACGATGGGCGGGCTTTTCTTTCATCGTGCGCCGCGATTGTCACGCTGATGGCCTTGTTTGCGCTGAACATTTTTCCGAACCTGGTTTACAGCCTGCCCAATCCCGAAAACAGCCTGACGATCTACAATGCCGCGTCGTCGCCGAAGACGCTGGGCATCATGCTGGTCATCGCGGGCATCGGCGTGCCGGTGGTGATTGCCTACACGATCAGCATTTATTGGATTTTCCGGGGCAAGGTGAAGCTGGACCGGATGAGCTACTGAACCCGACGGGCGGGAAACACAGGGGCAACGGCGGTGGGAAAATCCCAGCGACGAAAGGACGGTGGTGGACGTTTGACAGCGTCTGCCATATTGTTGGCCATACCTTTGCCGCAAACAAATGCCGCCTGACAAAATCATTCTGGCGATTTTCGCCGTGACTTACGTCGGAATCGCCGTGGGTCGCATTCCCGGACTAAAACTCAATCGGGTGGGCATCGCCTTGCTGGGTGCGATCGGCATGATGATTCTCGGCGGCATTTCCACCGCTGGGGCAATTTCTTTCATCAACGGGCCGACGATTTGCCTGCTCTTCGGATTTTTTGTCCTCTCCGCGCAGCTTCGCCTGTCAGGATTCTATGACAGGGTGGCGGAGCGGCTCGCCAGCCAGCTGGGCAACCCCGCACGATTTCTATTGATCCTGATGCTGGTGACCGGCGGCCTTTCGGCCTTTCTTAATCACGACATTGTGTGTTACGCCTTTGCGCCAATCACCGGCCTGGCGCTGTTGCGGAAGCAAATCAACCCGGTTCCCTTTTTGATCGCACTGACCATTTCCAGCAACATCGGCGCGGGCGCAACCCTGATTGGCAATCCGCAGAACATGATGATTGGACAAGTGGCGCATCTGGATTTTGGCCGCTATCTGCTATGGAGCATCGGGCCGGTCGTTTTCGCCATGACCGCCGCCTATGGCATCATCTGGCGGATGTCGCGGAATAATCTTCAGGTGTCGCAGACCCTCCAAAATGGATCCGGACAGCAAATCTATCCGTTCAACCGTCCGCATACGATTAAAGGCATCCTCATTCTCATGGTGGTGATCGGGCTGTTTTTCACCTCCATTCCCAAAGAAGTGATTGTCCTGGCGGCCGCCGGCATTCATCTGGCCAGCACCAAATTTCGCACCGAGGATTTGCTGGGCTTGGTGGAATGGCCGATTCTGGTGCTCTTCATCGGACTGTTTGTAGTCGCCGGCGCGTTTCAATCCACCGGTTACGGCGAACAGGCCATTCAGAGGCTGGCGCAAGGCGGATTTAATCTCAATGGCCCGGCCAATTTGACTTGGACCACCGCCGTGCTGACCAATGTCGTGGGCAATTCCGCCGCCGTGATGCTGCTGCTCAAGATGGTCAATCTCACGAGCCCGGCGGTGCCTTATATTCTGGCACTGGCCAACAGCTTCGGCGGCAGTTTGATCATCATCGGCAGCGTGTCCAACATCATTGTGGTTCAGCAGGCGCGGGAAATGGGAATCCATATTTCCTTTTGGGATTTCGCGCGGCTGGGGATTCCTGTGACGCTGGCCGCTCTGGCTGGGTTGCTCGCCTGGGTTGCCTTGGTCGGCTAGAGCATTTCCATAAATCCGGTAGCGCGGCGGAATCAGATTTGAAAGCAGCGGTCTTTTTGGTTTTGGGCTTCGTTTCGGCTCAGTTTGTCTCCCCGAATCCGGCAATCCAGATGCCCGCATATTCGCCATGCGCTTACGCGCAAGGCAGTCAGAGATGTCTGCAAAAGTCGGAACGCCGAGCACCGTCTCGGCTCGAACTAATTGTTTGTCAA
>CAYUGC010000314.1:0-3691 GCA_964444085.1 uncultured Bifidobacteriaceae bacterium
CGCTGGCGAAACTGGTGTGGCGGCGCTTGTTGGAATCGAACGGCGAGATGCGCACCAGCCGGTGCACGCCGCGCTCTGCCTTGCAAAAACCGTAGGCGTTCTCGCCCTCGACGCGGAAGGTGACGCTTTTCAAACCGGCCGAATCGCCCTGGAGCGCGTCGGTGACATCCCATTTCCAGCCGCGCAGATCAAACCAGCGCCCATACATGCGCGAAAGCATTTCCGCCCAATCCTGCGCCTCGGTGCCGCCGGCGCCGGCGTTGATGGTGAAGATGCAGTTGCACTTGTCGTGCGGGCCGCTCAAGAAAGTTTTCAGCTCAAAGGTGTCGAGGTCGGCGAGCAGTTTTTCCGTGTCGCGCGTCATTTCGGCCTCGTGCTGCGCGTGGGTGGCCTCCGGCTCGGCGGCGGCGAGTTCGAGCATGACCTGCAAATCCTCGACCGATTTGCCGAAGCGGGTGAGCGGGTCGAGCTTGCCTTTGATGTCGTTGACTTCGTTGATGACTTTCTGGGCGGTCTCCTGATTGCTCCAGAAAGTTTCGCCGGTCATCAGGGATTCCAGTTCGGCGAGGCGTTGGTTCAATTTGGCGACGTCAAAGAAACCTCCGCAGGTGCGTGAGCTTGTCCGCAGCGGTGGCGATCTGTGGCTTGACGAGGTCGAACATGGCGGCGGAAAATACCGGAATCGGAAGGTTTAAGCCAGCCGGATTATCGGTGCCGGTCGCACCACCAGCGCCAAATCTTGCGGGCCAGATACAGCAGGAGTAGCAGGACCCACAGCAGGTAGCTCCCGCCGAGCAGGCGGCGCAGGCAGGTGGTGAGCCGCCGGTTGAAGGGTGACATTTCCGGCTCCTCCGCGCTGGGGCTGGAGAGGACGCCGCCGCTGACATTCGTCGGGACGGGCATTTTTTCAACGGACGGATTGGAAGTCTCCAGCCAGGAAATTGCAACCGATAGATTTTCTTTTGAACCGCGCCGGCCGGCGGGCGCATTGGAGCCGGCTCTTGGCGATGAAGGCGGCGGCGGCGTGCTGGCGGCCGGATTGGTGACGGCAACGCCCGCGTGGACCGGCTGGCCCGAGGTGGAAACATTTTGAGGGGCTGGCAGCGGGCTGAGGAATTCCGGCTGGCCGGCGGGTAGGCCGCCGCCGCCACTGCCGGACGGCAGGGCAGAACCACTGCTGCTGCCCACCCGCCCGCCGGACTCGTGGCCGCTCCATTCCTCGACGTGACCGTCGGCAAACAGCACGTTGCCCTTGAAGTGATGCATGATGCCCGACCAGCGCAATGGCTGACCAGAGCCGTTATAAACGGTCAGGTCGGGGAGGCCGATCAGGTTACGGTCGCCGGCCAGGACGTCGGTTGGCTGGTTGTAATCCGCATTGTAGCCTATGAAATAGCTCAGGTTCGTATTCCTCAGGCTGGCAAAATTGGCCGCCGGCCAACGGGTGTCGGTCGGGCAGATCAAAATTTTGGGCGTGCCCAGCTCGCTGGCCAGCGCCTGAAAATTGAGGAACACATAATCGAAGCCGGAATGCACCGCCACCCCATCGACCACCAACCCATCCGCGCCGCCATCGGCCAGCGGCATCTGGGCGGGGAATTTGCTGTTGTGATCGTGGGCGAAGCTGTGGAACGCAATTCCCATTTGCGCCAGGTTGTTTTCGCACCAGACCCGTTTGGCGCGGTCTTTGCCGCGTTGCAACGCCGGCAGCAGCAGCGCGGCCAGAATCCCAATGATGGCAATCACCGTCAGCAGTTCCACCAGCGTGAACGCTCCCGCCGGGCGGCTGGAATTTGCAGGCTTCATGCCGGACTTTTAGCACGCGTCATGCCACGCTGAATTCATTGGGAAATCACGCGGTCGGCATCCCGCTGAAGCGTGAGGCTCACGCAATCCGCGCAAAAACCACGCCGCCCGCCCAGCTTGAAATCAGAGTTCGTCCTCGCGTCCGACGAAGAATAACTGGTGGGCGCGCTCGTAGTCCGCCTCGGGAACCAGCACGTGGGCGAGCCGGTCCAAATCGCCATCGTCCGGCGCGGCGGGATCTGCAAATTCCTGCGTGGCGGCGATGCCGTGTTTTTCCAGCATCACGACGAGCAATTCGGTTTTGACCACCGGGCCGGTGAAAAAGTGTTTCACAATGTATGCAAGGCAAACACCGTTCGCTGCGCGGTTCAACCTAATCTTTCGGAATTCGCTCCGCCAGCTTCGCCGCGTCGCCGTAACGCACCGCGCAAAACGCTTTTGGACTGCGCCGTTGCTCTGGCGCTTTTGACCGGAGCATTCAAACAATTCCAAAATGGGATGGACAACTGGCGGCGGCGGACGCAATTTCGAGCGCGTGAACAGCAATGATCAGGAGCCGCCGCCGGATGCAGGATTCAATGGGGTGCCGCCGATTCAGATTCGGCCGCTGACCAAAGATGAATACTTGGCGACGATGCGCGGCCGGTTGACGAACGTGACCGCGCGGGCCGATGGCGTGGCCGATGTGTGGGCCTACGTCTATGAAGCCGGCCCGGACGTGCAGGTGTCGCCGCAGGTGTTTTACAACCGGATCGTGGCGGACGTGTTCCGCACCGAGAACGGCCGCCATGACCAGGTGCTGATTCCCTCAATCTGGCCGAACGTCTTCGTGGCCGTCATCGTGGACCGCATCAAGCGGCGGGTGCATGGCCACTACCTGCTGAATTTCAACGCGCCGCCACGAAGGTAGCGGCGGCGGGCGCAAGGCCGGGCGCGTGAACGGAATCAGCGGCGGTGAAGTGCGGGAGACGGGCGGCGAACATCTGGATGTCGAACAAGTGATGAGCAAACGAATAAAAATATTTATCGGCGCCGGAATTTTCATGGCTGTGTTGCTTATTTTAGCCGTCATACTCCAGCCTAGCTTCCTTGCCTTTATCACCTTGCAGACCGATGGCGTCTTACACGCCGGCACTTGGGAAGACGACCCCAAGGATTGGAATCGAGCTTTCAACGAAGACAAACCTACGCAAGTAAAAGTGATTCACTCAAAATATTGGAAATCGAATCACTTTACTGATGAACATATTTACTACTTTGAAGTCGAGGCAGCACCAGAATGGCGAGTGGCGTATCTGAAAAAACATGGTTTCACACTGGTTTCTCCTGTAACCGCCCGAAGCTTTCGCACAAATATCCACTCGGATGATACACCTAATTGGTTCGCGCCTGACCCAGTTGAGTTTTATGACGTGTGGGACAAGTCCGATTGCTTTGGTTCAGTTTGGATGAATAAAACGAACGGACATTTTTTCTTCTACGAAATACAGCTTTAGTGGATGACATTTACGCTCGTCAAGCCACAGTTGGCGATCTCAACAGATTTCATTCCCACTCAATCGTTCCCGGCGGCTTGCTCGTGATGTCGAAGACGCAGCGGTTCACGCCTTGCCTGTAGCGGCGTCTCGGTAGAGCGCCGCCAACTTTTCTTCCCATTTTCAGATGGCGGCTTTCTGCCGAAAGCCGCTACGCCGCTTTACTCCCATTCAATGGTGCCCGGCGGCTTGCTCGTAATGTCAAAAACACAACGGTTCACGCCTTTCACTTCGTTGATGATTCGGCTCGCCAGTTTCTCCAGCAGGTCGTAGGGCAGCTTCACCCAGTCGGCGGTCATGCCGTCCTGCGATTCCACGGCGCGGATGGCAATGGTGTATTCGTAGGTGCG
>CAYUGC010000315.1:0-3670 GCA_964444085.1 uncultured Bifidobacteriaceae bacterium
TCGCACAATCCCTACACCGACAACGGCATCAAGTTTTTCCGCGCCGACGGCTACAAACTCGACGACAAGATCGAAAGCGAAATCGAGCGGCTCGTCTTCTCCGGCGAGGTGGAAAAAATCCAGCCCAGCGCCGAGCACATCGGCCGCGCGGTGCGCGTGGACGACGCGCTCGGCCGCTATATTGAATACGCCAAGGCATCGTTCCCGAAAGGCCTGACGCTCGAAGGCATGAAGATCGTCTTGGACTGCGGCCACGGCGCGGCCTACAAATCCTCGCCCAGCGTTCTGCGCGAACTCGGCGCAGAAGTCGTCGTTTTCAATAACCAGCCCGACGGCAAAAACATCAACGAAAACTGCGGCTCAATGCACCCGGAAGCGATGTGCCACAAAGTCGTCGAATGCGGTGCGCACCTCGGCATCGCGCACGACGGCGACGCCGACCGCGTGTTATTGTGCGACGAACAGGGCAATCTGATTGACGGCGATGACATCATGGCCATCGCCGCACTGGAGATGCTGTCGGAAAATTCCCTGGCGGGAAAAACCCTGGTCAGCACCGTGATGAGCAATGCCGGCCTTGAAGCCGCCATCAAACAGGCCGGCGGCACCATGCTGCGCACCGCCGTGGGCGACAAGAACGTGATTGATGAGATGCTGCGCGGCGGGTTCAACTTCGGCGGCGAGCAGAGCGGGCACCTGATATTCCGCGACCATGCCAGCACCGGCGACGGGCTGGTGGCCGCGCTGCAAATCCTGCGCATCATGCGGGCGAAGGAAACGCCGCTGTCTCGGTTGGCTAAGTGCTGGACGCGGTTCCCGCAGCTCGTGACGAACGTGAAAGTGCGCGAGAAAAAGCCGTTCGCCGAACTCGACGGTGTGAACCTGCTCGTGGCGGCGGCGGAAAAGGAACTCTCCGCGCAAGGCGGGCGGCTGCTGCTGCGCTACTCCGGCACGGAACGCAAGGCGCGGCTGCTGGTGGAAGGCCGCGACGCGGCGGCGTTGAAAACCTGGTCGGAAAAAATCTGCGGCGTGATTCAGAAGCAGATTGGCCTTTGATGCTCATTTGACAGCTACGGTAGCGGGGACTAGGTTTCCATCATGAAAGGAGTCCGCAAAAATGCAGTGTTGGTCGTTGCCGGTTTTGTGCTGGCGGGAACGGCATTGGCACAGGATGAATCCGTGTTATCGTTCGATCAGGGGACTTCGGCATATTTCGCCACGAATATCGCCTTGGAACGACAAATGGAACCTCAATTAGTTTTGGGGACGCGCACGCGAATCACCGGCCTGATTGTGGATTGCGCCCTGCCGCGACAGACGTGGACCATGTTAAACTCGTCGTCGCCGGGGCGGATTCTGTCCAAGTCGCTGCCACCATCCATGCTGCCAGTCAAGGTGCCCTGCACATTCAATGGCAATCTGACCGTCCATGATGCCGACTTTGCGCTCATCCAGTTTAGCTTTCCGTGACGGGATGAAGTGTGAGTTGCCGTGGGAGAAATCGCTGTTGCAAACAGCGATAAGTTTAGGGTTTTAAATTGAAATCCAACTTGGCTGGTCAGATGAATCTTCTCACGGCAGCTTTAAAATCTCCGGGCGCAATTGGCCGATGCATTGATTGGGCAACCGCGGGTCAATGGAACCGGCAACGGGTTTTTCCAAATCCACATGGCCATCGGCAAAAGCCACATTCGCCTTTTGCGCGTGACGGAAATGGCCGTTGGGAAAATAATTGTTGGGTGCATTGAGGTATCTGGTTTCGTCGTCCAAGTAATAATTTTCCTGGAATCTGGGTGTGCCTGGCGTGTTGCTTTGAAAACCGGGGACAATTTGTGCGGCGTCGGCAAACAGCGCGGTGCTGGTGGGGTGGATTAGGATGTTCGCCTTGATGGGTGGTTGGCTTTGCGCGGCATTTTGGGCGGCGAACAAAAACACGTTGCAACCGTAACTGAAGATGACGTTGGTGCCCTTGAGTTGAAAGCCCGGTGAATTCCACGCCGGCACTGGACACAGCCGCACATCATTGCCATGAAGGTAGGGAAACAACGCGCCGGACGATAGATCGAAGGCGCGCTGGCCTTCGCTCACACCCGGCTGGGTGGCTTGGAGCCAGCCAAACCACCACTGCTGGCCGGTCGACGTCGCCGGCTGCGACCGGTAGAAAAAATTGTCGGCACTGTCGCCCAGATAAAACTGCGTGGCGAGGCCAAGCTGGCGAAGATTGCTGGCGCAACCGGCGCGCTGCGCCTCGGCCTTGGCACGGGCGAGCGCGGGTAACAACATCGCCGCGAGAATCGCGATGATGGCGATGACAACAAGTAGTTCAATCAATGTGAAACCTGGCGTGCGGTGTACTGGGCACGGCGCGGGTGCAGGCGAAGTTTTTTTGAGGTGGAATTTTTCCACGCAAGCGTGGCAGATGCATGCGCGGTTCCGGAAATTTTCCGGCACGCGCGCGAGCAGTTCATCCGGCATCTCCACCCCGACGCACCAGCAAGGTTCCTTGCCGGCGACGGGAACGCACAATTGGCAGCCATTCGGCCCGTCGCAAAGCGGGCAGAGCGCGGGGTTGAAGGAGCGCGGCTGGTTCATGGCAGATCGGCGCGGACACGGTAAAACATTTTATCCGCCGGCAGATTCGTTGCTTGTAAAACCAAGTTTGTGCCGTTGCCAAAAATCGGCGGCGCGCCCGCCGACCAATTTTGGAAATCGGAGCTTTGCTCCAGCGTGTAAAGCCAGTTTGTGTCACTATTGAACTGGACGAGGCCGGGGCCGGTAGCTTGGATTTTTTCAACCGGCAACGGGCTGGCGAAAGCCAGATTGCCGACCGTGCCGTGAGCCAGGAGGGCGTCGCCATAGCCGTCGTCCGCATAGTTGATCACCGCCAGGGTATCGAACTGGAAAGCCCCCTCATCGTTGGTTGGATAATAATTGTTCACCAGCGGAAAAGTGCTCATCACCTGCCCGTTCGCATAGATGACGCCGCTGATTCCGGTGCTTCCCGCCGGATGCAGGAGCACCACATGGATGGTGGTGTTGGGTGACAGCGTTTGGATATCCGCATTCCACCGGTAGTTGGCCGCCGCGTCCACCAATGACGCGGAGATGGTGTCTGGATTCGCCCAGCCTTCGAAGTCATAGGCCGGATAATAATCAAACTCGAACAGATTTGGTGACGGCGTATTCGGCCGGGAAAACAATGTATTTGTGGCGTCGGACCAATGCATCAATCCGATGGCCAGCTCCAATCCATAATCCAGGGTGGCCGCGTCGTTGATTTGCAAATCAAATTGCACGCAAAAACTATCGTTGGTGGTGAACGTCGCGCCTAGCGGATGATAAAAATAGCTGTTGCCTTGCGACGAATCCCAGGTGACCGCGAGGTTGTTGCTGGCGGAATTCCACTGGAACAAATTGGTGTCGCCGAAAACCTGCCAGCCGTCCGCCGCCGGATCGCTGGAGAAATTTTCGGTGATGGTCGTGGCGCGGACGAGTTGAACGGCAAACAGGCTGGCGATGGCCAGCGAACGGATTTTCATTGGGCTGATCTTTCATTTTGCTCCGCGAAAATAATTTATCCGCGAAACGGCTTTGGTTGAGAGACCAGTGCGAGGCCGGAAGATTTTTGAAAATAAAAAAACCTCCAGACTTCGCAAACGAGGAATGGAGG
>CAYUGC010000316.1:0-3658 GCA_964444085.1 uncultured Bifidobacteriaceae bacterium
TCATCATGCCAGTCGGTGGCCTTGGGATGCGGGCCGCCGACGAGATAACCGGGCCACGGATCCACCACGTTGTCGGCGCTGGACCGGCGGTCGTGCGGATGCATCGGCGGTTGCAAACCAATGCCCGTGACAAAGGAGCGCGCGTAGCAATTGCGGCCGAGCAAATAATTCAAGGCATCGAGGCTCGCGGCGCGATAGCCGCCTTTGCCATGGGTCAAACGGTTGGCGGCCATGAGCAGCACGGTTTGCCGGGCGACGGCGCCGTTGCAACCCCAGAAGTATTGCGAGCCGAGCGGACGTTCGTAACCGTCGCTCTTGGCGGTCTGGACCATGCCATCCGCCGTGGCCAGCAAATTACTGCGGACCAGGGAAACGAGGACGGCATCGCGCCCGGAGCGTTGCGAAAACAGGTAGGTGAGCAGACCCAAATCCTTGGTTTCGTCCCAGTCGAAATCGGCGTCCACCCGGCCGTTCACCGTGCGGATGCGCGTTTCGAGATCGCGCAAAGCATCCGGCGAACCGGTCGTTTCCCAGAGTTCCGCCGCCGCCCACAGGCGGTTTTGCGGCGCGCCGCCGGCGCGGTGGTCGGGTTCATTGACTTCATAGAAGCCGGTGCCAAAGCCCTTCTGGTCCGCCTTATGATATTCCGGGTGGGCTTGCAAAAACTGGTAACTCGTTTGGGCGGCTTGCACGCAACGGTCGGCAAATTCCGGATCGTAGGGCCGGAAAATCCGGGCGGCTTGCGCCGTCATGGCGACGTAATCGGCGGTGGCTTCGCTACCCCAGGGCGTGAAAAAGCGTTCGGCGGTTTCCTGTTCCGGCAGGATGAACCCGCCGAATTGTTTGGTGGTCAGCTTATGGGACACGGAGCCGTCCGGCAACTGCATGGTCAGCAGCCAGTCCATCTCCCATTTCAGTTCCGCCAGAAAATCCGGCAGCTTGCCACCCGATTCCGGGAGGTCGAGGCGAACCTTGCGCAGTTGCGGGCCGAAATCTTCCCACGCGCGGAACAGGACGCCGAGCGTGACGCCGGTGTTGACGGTGTATTTGTTGTAATCGCCGGCGTCGTGCCAGCCTTTGCCGCCTTCCTTGTGGGTGTGGCCGCCGCCGACAAAATCCAGCCAGGCGTCATTGGTGTGACAGATCGCGTGGGCAAACGTCTCACCGTGATACGTGCTGCTCACGGCGATGCCGCAGCGCCACAGGTAAAATCCGCGCATGGTGGTGTAAAATGGCTCACGATAAACGTCCGTCGAAATGTGAAACGGCGCGGACTGTCCCACGCCCGGTACCACGAGCCGGTAATCGCCGGCTTTCTTGACGCTGGAAAAATCGGCGGTGTAAAGCGATTCACCGGTGTCGGCATCCAATACCGGGCCGGTGATTTTGCCGGTGCCGACGGTTTTGTTGTCCGCGACGCGGACGACGGTGAAATTCGTGCCGGGCGCGGCGAGGGAAGCCGATTTTTCCGCCTTGGTGAGATAGCCGACGGTGTTCAGGCGGATGGCGGTGGATTCATCCGCAGCCCGCGAGGAGGCCGCCAAAAAGGAGATTGCCAGAGACAATCCAAAGACGCCGAGGCGGCGGGCTTTACGATTCACGAAAAAGTTTGGCGTGGTCATCTCCCAAGCAGAACCGATTTAGGGGGAATAACGCAAGCCACGAGTGATGCCGGCCGTATCGTGAATTTCACCGACAAGCTTTTTTACGCGGAGTTGTTAATCTTTTGCGCAATCACTTTTTAGCGGTGAAGTAATTTTAATGCACACGCGTGTGCCATTTGGCACGATGCGGGCAAGCACAACACTTTTATTACCATGAGCAACACCGAAGCCAGCGGGCAGAAGCCTTCCTACCCCAATCCTTTTTTATGGGTGCCGTCCAGTTATCTGGCGATGGGGTTGATTTACGTCACCGTCGGCAGCGTGGCCAACGTGATGTTCAAAAACATGGGCATGGACAATGCCAGCGCCGCCCTCTGGTCGAGCATTTTGGGGTTCCCTTACACGTTCAAGTTCCTTTGGGCGCCGCTTCTGGAGCTCTACAAGACAAAGAAATTCTTCGTTGTGCTGATGCAATTTCTGCTTACCGGCAGCATCCTGGCGGTGGCGCTGTCCCTGTTGCTGCCCGACAAGACCTGGCTGGTGCCCGTCCTAGCCCTGTTGGCATTTTCGGCGCTACTCGGGGCCACCCAAGACATCGGCTCTGACGGGGTTTACGTGACGACCCTGGCTCCGAAGGACATGGCGAAATATACAGGGTTCCAAAGCATGTGCTGGAACGCGGGATTCTTGCTGGCCGCAGGCCCCCTGATTCATTTCAGCGGCGTGTTGCACGAGGGGTATTCAACGCTGACAACGCGAGAAATTGTCAATCCACCGGCCTTGGTTCGGACGTTGGAAGAGCAAAAGGATGGGGTTTCCATTTTCTTGATGGGCCAATTTGACGAGAAGGCTCGCGCCGCTTTAAAGACTGCGGGCCAGAAAGCGGATGGGGAGGAGCTCAAATCCGTTTTGGTTGCGCAGCTTAATAAAATCCTGGTGCCCGACGTTGAAAAGAAACAATTGCAGCCGCTTTCCATTTTTGAAAAGGAACGTTTTGAGAACGTCTCCTTGCGCCCCCAAACGACTGAACTCCTTGGGCGGAAACTCCAGGGAGATGAGATGGCACATTTGAACCGCTTGCTGCTTGAAGATGCTTACCCCTCCGATTTTTTAAAGACTCCGCATCCACGGAATTGGGCGAGTTCCTGGATGGTCATCCTGCTTGTTATTTCTGGGGTGATGCTGGCGGCCTCGATCTATCACACTCGCTTTCTGCCGCCCGGTGCTGCCGCTCCCGACGCCCCAAAAAGCTTTGGCCAAGCCATGGCTACTTTCGGGCGCGCTTTTGTGACCTTCTTCCAAAAGAAGGACGTGTGGCTGATGATCGCGTTTGCGTTCTTCTATCGCACGGGCTTCGGTCTGATTGATAAAATGGGGCCGCTCTTCATGATCGGCGAACGGGCCAACGGCGGCCTGGGCCTCTCGAACCAGATGCTGGGCGACATTAATGGAACCTTCGGCACCGGCGCCTTCATTGTCGGTTCGCTCATCGGCGGATGGTTAGTCTCGCGTTTCAGCCTGAAGAAATCGCTGCTCTTTCTTTGCCTCTGCCTCAACGTTCCCAACGTCACGTTCCTGATCCTGAGCCAGACCCTGCCCACCAGCTACTCCGTCATCGCCACCATCGTCACCTTCGAAAAACTCGGCTGGGGCATCGGCTGCGTTGGCCACATGATTTACATGATGCAACAGATCGCGCCCGGCCCTTACAAGACTGCGCATTACACCATCGCCACGGCGCTCATGGGTGCATGCATGATGATCACCGGCGCAGTCAGTGGATTTCTCGAAACCCGGGTTGGCTACCAGTGGTTCTTCATCATCGTGCTCATTGCGGCGGCGCCCTCGCTCATCGTGACGCTGCTCGCGCCGTTCCATCACCCGGATTCCACCGGCCCGTCCGCTGCAAAGAAAGCGTAGGCCCGGTCCGCTCAATTTAACAACCCCTCAACGATCATTATGAAATACGGACACTTTGACGACCAACAACGCGAATACGTCATCAGCCAGCCGGACACGCCGCTGCCGTGGATGAATTACCTCGGCTGCGAATC
>CAYUGC010000317.1:0-3628 GCA_964444085.1 uncultured Bifidobacteriaceae bacterium
GCCACCGGCCTGCCGCTCGACCACGTCAACGGCCACCTGCACCTGCATCTGCATCCGGCCATCTTCCAAATCCTGATGGAAGATGCGGACACGCTCGGCATCACCCACCTGCGCTTGACGCGCGACTGTTTTGCTCGCAGCCGCCGGCTTTCCAGCGGGAGCTGGTTCTACAAGATTTCCCACGCGGCGATTTTTGAAGTCCTTGCCGACCATGCGGAGAAAGTTTTGGCCGCCAAAAAAATCCGTCACGCGCAATTCACCTTCGGCCTGTTACAGGATTCCCGCGTGGACGAGGAATATGTTTTGAAACTGCTGCCCGAACTGCCCGCCGGTGATTCCGAGCTTTATCTGCATCCGTCCTCCGACAAGTTCCGGCATGAACTCGACGCCCTCGTCAGCCCGCGCGTGCGGGAGCTGATTTCCAGGCTTGGCATCCGGCTGATTCGTTACCAAGATAAATGATATGGTAAAACTGCTTTCCATTTTGCTCGTCGGCCTGGTCTGCGAATCCGCCGGCGTCGTGCTGCTCAAGAAAGGCATCACCCAGATCGGCGACATGCACAGCGTGACGCTCTCCGAGGTGTTGCGCGTGGTCCGGTCCGGCCTGACGAGCCAGACCATCTGGCTGGGGATTTTCTTTGAGGCGCTGTTTTTTGTCGGCCTGCTGTTCCTGATGTCCAAGAGCGACATCAGCTTTCTCTGGCCGCTGACCGGCTTAAGCTTCGTGTGTTCCACCTTTGCCGCGATGTGGTTTCTGGGCGAATACGTGTCCCCGACGCGCTGGCTGGGCGTGGCGTTCATCGTGCTGGGCGCCGGCTT
The DNA here is from genome assembly GCA_964444085.1 of uncultured Bifidobacteriaceae bacterium. GTDB lineage: Bacteria > Verrucomicrobiota > Verrucomicrobiia > Limisphaerales > UBA11358 > UBA11358. The sequence goes on from CAYUGC010000317.1 coordinate 820, forward strand.
CATCAGCTACAGCGAACACGCCAAGGAAAAGCCCGTGCCGGCGACAACCGCCCTCAATCAAACGCCGCCCGCCAATCCCGCGCCGCCGCCCGCGTGAAGCGCGGGATTTACGATTTGCGATATACGATTTACGAGCCGCGAGCCATCTGTCGGTGACGCGTAAATCGTATATCGTAAATTCAGTCTGTCGTTAAAACTTTGGCCAGCACGTCCGCCAGCCGTTCCGCCGCGAACTTCGTCTTCTTCTGCAACTGCATCAACTGCGGAATCTTTCCCGGCGATTTCGCGATGGCCCACGCCAGCTTGCCGAAATCAATGCTCCGGTCCGGCTTGGCCAGCGCGTTGAAATCCAGCGGCAGATCCTCGTGCGCCGTGTCCGAGATCACGCGCACCGTCACGCAGGGGATGTTCCGCTCCGCGCAGACCGCGTGGATGACCGCCGATTCCATCTCCACCGCGTCCGTGCCGGTATCCAGGCACAATTTCCACTTTTCCATGGCCGTGGTGGCGATGCGGTCGGTGCAGGTGAACTTGGCCGGTTGCGCGCCGGCGGCCAAAAGTCGCTCTTCCAGATTTCCGCTTTCCGCTTTCTGCTTTCCGCTTTCGAAAATGACATCGCCCAGCTTCAAATCTGGGTTCAAGCCGCCGGCGAAACCGCACGTCAGCACCAAACTAGGTGGGGCACCCGCGCTCCCCAGAAAGCGGCGCACGGACTTCTCCGCGTTCGCGCGGCCGATGCCGACGATGAGCGTGACGATGCCGGGATGCCGCGCCGCGACCTTGTGAAACGGCGCGGCTTCTTCCTTCAGGGCGAAACAGACGAGGGTGGTCATGGCTTTGACCCGGCCAGTGTGACATCCGCAAGGACGGGCGGCAATCCCTCTTGGCCATCGCTCCTGAATTAATGCAATAGTTCGGCCATGCCCCGCGTTTCAGCCGGCGAAATACCCTTGGCCCGCGCGAAATCTGCCCGCATCCGGCGGCAGGGTCAGCGGTGGTTGGCGCGGAATCAGGCTGGGCCGGCAGATTTCTGGCGGATTCCGGCCTAAACCCTTCATTTGTATCCTGTAAGATGACTTGCGGACGACGTTTCCAACCTAGAAAACGTCATGGGACACCTTTCGGACGAGGTTTCCCATGGTCGGACGATGCCGGCAAGGTTGCGGACGACGTGTGACACCGTGGATACTTGTTTTCCGACCTCGGAAACCTCGAAAGATTGGAAGTGGACGAAATTTCCTAGGTATCTTTCGTTGTCCGCAAGGAAGCTTTTCCCGCCGGCGGTGCGGCCTGAAAATAGCCTAGCCTTTCAAGGCTGGGTTGAAATACCACCTCAATTAATTAGTCCCGTTATGCACGGCAGAAGCTTAATCCAAACGAACGACTAGCCATTTATAACCGCCTACTTTCCATTCACGGCATTTTGAGGCGGTAGAAGCCAGCGTTGTTGGATGGCATGAGGGACAGTTCATTCTGCAAGTTTGTAAGATCAAGTGCAGGAGGATTTGTCACGGTTGTCCAAGAAGCCAGATTGGAACTTTGTTGCAGAACGAAATTGGTGGACGGAATCATCCAAGCAAGTGCCAGATTGGTGAAGGAGTGGGTAAAATTCAGATGCGGGGACGGCATAGTTTGGCAGATCCAAATTCCGCCGCCGGTTATGCCGTTGCCATAATCTGCTGCGACCCTCAAGTTGCCATCAGCGGAGCATGCCAAGCTTGTCCAACTGGTGCTGGGGGCATCATTGGTTTTCCAAGTGGTGCCAGAATTGGTGGAAGAATATATTTGGCCGCCCTGGATGGCAGCCAACAATTTGCTGCCATCTGCGGAGGACGCAACCGCATTCCAATTTGCGCCAGGAACAGAATTTGTTTTCCAAGTTGTCCCGGAATTGCTCGAAGTATAGACCTTGCCGCCAAAAGTAGCCGCTATCAATCGGGTGCCGTCCGCTGAAGATGCCACCGACATCCAGCTTCCGCTCAAAGCAATATTGGTTCTCCAAGTGGTTCCTGAATTAGTGGACGAATAAATACGATTGTCGCTTAACGCCGCCACCAGTTTCAAGCCATCGGCCGATGACGCCACGCAGAAACCACCGAGCGGCACCGCACCGGCAGGAGCCCACGAGGTGCCGGCGTCTTTAGAGAGATAAGTGGCACCGCCAAAAGAGTCATTCAGCCCGATCAAGCTTTTGCCGTCGGCAGACGAGGCAACCGAGATCCAGTTGCCGGAAACATGCACCGGAGAGGACTGTTGCCAGGTTGACCCAAAACTGGTTGAAGTATAAACCGATTGACTGGGACTGGTATCGGACAGCGCCACCAAACAACTGCCATCGGCCGATGCCGCAACACAACTCGCACTCACCGATAGAACGAGCCCCCATGTGGCGCCTGAATTTGTGGAAACATAAATGCCCTTGGGGACGCTTGTGTGTGTGGTTACCGCAACCAATTTCGATCCATCCGCTGACGAAGCCACCCATGACCATGACCGAATTGGCGCACTGGTCTGTGTCCATGTTTGCGCGGGCGCAATATTGGCCACCGTTGATATGGCGGCGACTAGCAACAACTTTTTCAACAAATCCATGGTTAGTCTGGCGACGTTAAGCTATTGGATTTGACTGTCAATTTTTCACTTAATCCCCGCGAGCCGCTCCTTCCAGATTTTATAAAGGTCCACGGTGGCGCGGACGTCGCGCAGGCAGTATTCGGCGATCTCCTTGAATTTGCCCGCCTCCATCAAATCCTTCACGTCCATGCCGGTCACGCCCGCGCTCTTGGGCGATTCGATGCCGAAGGCCTTG
>CAYUGC010000318.1:0-3617 GCA_964444085.1 uncultured Bifidobacteriaceae bacterium
AAGAACCGCAAGGACGTGATGCAATTCTTCGGCGATAAATACGGCGACACCGTGCGCGTCGTCCAAATCGGCGGCGGGGCAGGGAAGCTCGACGGTTATTCCATGGAACTTTGCGGCGGCACGCACACGCGCGCCACCGGCGAGATTGGCTTGTTCCGCATCGTCAGCGAAGCCGCCGTGGCTGCGGGGGTTCGCCGCATCGAAGCGGTTGCGGGTTTGACCGCTTACGGCTTGGCGAACGAGCAGTTGCAACTCATCCGCAGCATCGCCGGCAAAATCAATTCACCCGTCGGCGAGCTGGAAAAGAAAGTCGAAGCTTTGCTCGCGCATCAGAAGGAACTTGAGAAGTCGCTCAAGTCCGCGCAGCAACGCGAGGCTGCGAGCAGCGCGAAGGAATTGCTGGCGCGGGCCGAGACGGTGCTTGGCGTTCCGGCCATCATCGCGAACCTCGGTTCCGCCGATGGTGACACGCTCCAGACCATCGCAGATTCATTGAAATCACAGTTCAAAGGCGTCGTTGTGCTCGGCGGCGCGGCGAATGGCGCGGTGACTTTGATCGCGTCGGTCTCGGCGGATTTCACCGCGAAGATTCAGGCGGGCAAAATCATCCAGCAGATTGCGCCCATCGTCGGCGGCAAGGGCGGCGGCAAACCCGACAACGCGCGTGGCGGCGGCAAAGACGCCAGCAAGCTCGACGAGGCGCTGGCGAAGGCGAAGAGCCTGCTCGGTTAAATGCAAACGTCCCCGTCAGCCCGTCGCAAGCGTTCCAAGGTGCCGTTCGTGGAAATCCGCGAGATGGAATTGAAGGACGTGCCGGTGGTGTTTGAACTCGGCCAGAAGCTGTTCACCGCCGAGGAATGGCCGACGCTCTACCGTTCGTGGGACGACCACGAGCTGGCGCAGTTGTTCGGCACCGAGGCGGAAACGTGTCTCGTGGCCGAGGCGGACGGTAAGATCGCCGGCTTCGCGCTGGGGCGCGTGATGGAAAAGCCGCGCAGCGCGTGGCGCTACGGCTATCTGCTCTGGCTGGGCGTGGACCGCCGGTTCAAGCGCGCGGGCATCGCCACGCGGCTGGTGCATCATTTGCGCGGGCTGTTCATCGAGCGCGATGCGCGCATCATGATGGTGGACACGGCGGCGAAGAACCACAGCGCGCTGGGATTTTTCCGGCGCAACGGTTTCGGCCAGGAAATACGGCACGTTTATCTCTCGCAGAACCTGGAGAACGATCCGCGCTACATCGCCCGCAGCGACGACAGCGAGGACGACACGGACGACTGAATTTCAAATCCGTCTTACTTCACCGCCCCGAACTGGCGCAGGGCGACGAGCGGATCAACCCGTGCCACCATGAAGTGCGCCCAGCGGTATTGCCAGCGCTGCCACCAGGATTGGGACTTGAACCAGCCGGGTTCAATCCGGCGGGAATGTTGCAGCATCTCCTCAAAGATTTCATGCGCCCCGGCGGCGACGGTTTCGTCCTCGAACCGCAGCATCAGTTCGTAGTTCAGGTTCAGGCTGCGGATGTCGAGGTTGGTGGAGCCGGCATAAGTCACGCCATCACTCACGATCAATTTCGCGTGCAGGATCTGCGGCTGATATTCGTAAATCTCCACGCCCGCCTTCAGCAGACGATGATACAGGCTGCGCGCGGCCAGTTGGGAAATCAGCACGTCGGATTTGCCGGCGAGGATCAGTTGCACCCGTCCGCCGTTGCGCGCCGCGCGGATCAAGTAGCGCCGCACCCGGCGCGTCGGCAAAAAATAGGCGGTGATGATCCGCGTGTCGCGCGCCCGGGCGAGGTCGTGGTGGAGGGAAACTTGAAACGGACTGGCACCGCGGCCCGGATGACTGAGCAGCAGTTCGCCGCCGAGCCGGGGTTCGGTTTTCCGCCGGCGTTTGAAGGCGCGCAGGCGCATCAGCGGTTTGCGGTGGAAATCCGCCAGCGCCGACAATTCATCGAAGGATTTTGTGAGTTCAACCGCCAGCGCGGGGTTTTCGATGCGCAGGCCGACATCGCACCAGCCGCGCGTCACGCCGTCGCCGTCATATTCATCGGCAATGTTGAAGCCGCCGAGAAAAACCACGGTGTCATCGCACACGAGCAGCTTGCGGTGGTCGCGCACGCCAAACCGCCAGAGGCGGAGCGGATTGAAATAACGGACGTTGCCGCCGGCGGCGAGGAACGGCGTGAAAAAGGTGGCGGGCAAAGGCCAGGAGCCGAAAGCGTCCACCAGCACAGAAACCTTCACGCCGCGCGCGGCGGCGGCGGTCAGGGCTTCGCGAAACTGCCGGCCGATCTGGCCGTCGGCGTAGATGTAGGTTTCGAGCCGGACGGATTGATGCGCGGCGCGGATGGCGGCGAGCATGGCCGGGAAAATTTCCCGGCCAGTGCGGAGCCACTGCGGCGACGGCGCGGCGGCGGACATTTTACCGCGTGGGCGGGCGCGCCACGGGTGGTTGCGCCAGGTCACCCATTTTTTTCATCATCACAGACTGCATCATGGTCTGGATGCTGTCGTATTTTTTGCAATCAGACGGCGGCTCGAACAGGCTGGCGTCGGGTTTGGCCAGGCTGATGTTGAAAAAGTGCATGGTGGTGCTGGTGCCGGCGTAGGAATCGGTGCTGCTCCAGGCGGACTGTTTAATCTTGATGGGGATATTTTTCAGGTCGGTGGCGTTCCACGAAGTCATCAGCAGGCGCTGGCCGGTGCGGGTGTTGTTGACGGTGTATTGGGTTTTGTCGCAGTGGTGGCCGTCCACGGTTTCTTCGCCAAGTTTGGTGGTCTCGATCTTGAAATCATTGGTCGCGGTATTCTTCGTGTCGGGCAATTCCATTCTGGCATACGCCTGCAAGCCGGGATAAATCATGTAGATGACCTTCTCGTCGGCGCGCGAAATGGTGATGGTCTTGTCCATGCCCATGGTTTTCATCTGCGCGATCACCTGCGGCGTCATCTGCTTGCCTTTCATGGAGGTCATGTCCATCTCCGAACGCGAATTCCCGTTGGCGAAAAAGATTTTGCCGGTCATGGTCATGTTGTCCTGCTTGGGCATCATCTTGACCAGCGTCTCCATGTCGGCGGAGAAATTCAGCTTGTCGCCGAACACCCTGGACATGACATCGTCCGCTTTCGAATCGAATTGGGCGCGCGCCGGCAGCAGTCCGAGGCCGAGAACGGCGGCGGTGAGGAGGATAAAATATTTTTTCATAAGCTAAGATAGGTGGAGTTGTTCTGCGTTTGAATGGAGGAATTTGCGACAAAGGACAAGCAAAAACGGCCACCGTTGCCGGTGGCCGTTTCGCGTTTGATGAATTATTTTCAGCCGATGCGCTGCTTCAGGCTGTCGAGCTGGTCGTTCAAGGCTTTGGGCAGTTTGGCACCCAGCTTGGCGTAATTGGCGGCCACGTCGGCGATTTCGTTCTTCCAGCCGGCAAGGTCAACCTTGAGGAGTTCTTCGAGGTTGCCAGCGGGCATGTCCAAACCGGACATATCCAGCGCGTCGGGCGTGGGGATGTTGCCGATGGGCGTGGTCTGGGCTTTGCCGGTGCCTTCAACGCGTTCGCAAATCCACTTCAGCACGCGGCTGTTGTCGCCGTAGCCGGGCCAGAGGAA
>CAYUGC010000319.1:0-3566 GCA_964444085.1 uncultured Bifidobacteriaceae bacterium
GCGTGGACGTGCCGGGCGAGGCGCTCTCCAACGTCATCATCACGCGGCTGCCGTTTGCAGTGCCGGATCATCCGCTTATCGAAGCGCGGCTGGAAGCGATTGAGGCGCGCGGCGGAAATTCCTTCGGTGAATTTTCTTTGCCGGAAGCGATTTTGAAATTCCGCCAAGGTGTCGGCAGGTTGATTCGCACCAAGACGGACACCGGCATCGTGGTGGTTTTGGACAACCGGATTTTGACGAAGCAATACGGCCAGGCGTTTCTGGACGCGCTGCCGAAATGTCCGGTGGAAATTGTCTGAACGGTTTCTTAACTTGTGCGGGGAAATATGACTTGGTAAGTTAAGGCGTCAGTTTTTCTCCGCGTCTGTCCGATGGTGTAATGGTAGCACAGAGCCCTTTGGAGGCTTTAGTCATGGTTCGAATCCATGTCGGACAACCACGCCACGCTGGTATTCCCCACATTTTCTCACGGATAAGCCAGGCGATAAAAGACGCTGCCATTCACCGGGTTGATGGGGCCGCCGCTCGTCAGATTGTTGGTGCCGGGGTGATTTGGATTTTGCAGGCGATTCAACCGTTGACGAGACTGGCTTGAAAACCTTTTGGCGAAACTGTGGAAACGAAATGGCCGGCGTGGGCGTATCTACCTGACTGATTCAAACCCCAATCAACTGTCTGCAACCGTCAACTGCACTCACGTCCACACCAGCCGCCGCAACATCATCCTCTTTCCAAAGGCAATGGGGCGGAATGATGGAATTTGATCTGGGGAACTGGAACCAAATGACTGGCTGGAAAAGTTTAATCGGATGAAATATTGGCCCTGCGCGAAAGGGAATTCAGGCAAGCGGCACCATTTGTCGGATGCTTACAACTGGGCGTTGTAACTTTTCCATTTTGGAACTTAAGCCGTTGAAAAAGAAATGGAGCGAGCGAAGGGATTTGAACCCTCGACGTTCACCTTGGCAAGGTGATGCTCTACCAACTGAGCTACGCTCGCGTCCGAAAGTGGGTTGATAATAAACCAGCCACCGCTGCTGGCAAGCCTGAATTTGCCTATTTAACCGTCTCGCCCAAAGTCGCCCGGATGACCCGCAATAGATAATCGTGCTCCAGCGGCTTCTGAAAAAATGCCACCGCGCCGGTGTTCGTGGCGCGCTGCTTGGCTCCCGGATCGTCGCTGCCGGTGATGACGATGATGGGAATCCGCTTCACGGCATCCAGCCGGTGAAACCATTCCATGATGCGAAAACCGTCCCATGCCACGCCATCCACATCCGGCGGAAAACTCAAGTCCAGCAGGATCAAATCCGGTGATTCCTTCCGCGCGGTGGCCACGGCGGCCGAGCCGTCCATGGCCGTCAGCACCTGATAGCCGGCACCCTGCAATTTCAAAGAAATGGTCTTGATGACAATTTCGTTGTCATCCACCACCAGAATTTTTTTCGGTGTGCCGACCGTATTCATTGCAAACGACCCTAGCAAAGCCCTCGCCCGGCGCAAAGACATTTCTCTGCTTTGCCACCCGTCCGGTTCGCCGCTAGACTGTCCGCGTGAGCAACGCCTATTACGCGCCCGGCGACCAGCGCGCCGCGAAGGTCAACGACCTCTTCGCCCGCATCGCCCGCCGCTACGATTTCCTGAACGACCTTCAGAGCTTCGGCCTGCACCGGAGTTGGAAGCGCCGCGTGGTAAAACTGGCCAGTGTCGCGCCCGGCAACCGCGCGCTCGATCTCTGCTGCGGCACCGGCGACATCGCCTTCGCCCTCGCACAACGCGGCGCAGAGACCACCGGCCTCGATTTCAGCGCGCAAATGCTGGAGGTGGCCGCGCAACGCCATCTGAAATCTCATATCTCAAATCTGAAATTCATCCAAGGCGACGCGCAGCAGCTTCCCTTTCCAGAAAATTCCTTCGACACCGTCACCGTCGGCTACGGGCTGCGCAACCTGACGAGTTGGGAACGCGGGCTGGACGAGATGTTCCGCGTGGCCAAGCCCGGCGCCCGGCTCATCGTGCTGGATTTTGGCAAGCCGGCAAACGCGCTCTGGCGCAGCCTTTATTTCACGCACCTGAAGATGTCTGTGCCGCTGATGGGCTGGCTGTTTTGCGGCGACGCCTCGGCCTACGCCTACATCCTCGAATCGCTGAAACATTATCCCGCGCAGCTCGCCGTGGCGGAAAAGATGCGCGCGCTGAAATTGGAAAACGTCCGCGTCATCAACCTGCTCGGCGGCGCGATGGCCATCAACTACGGCGAAAAAGCTAAATAAATTTCCGCAGCACCGCACCCAGCCGCGCGATGCCGGCGCGGATGTCTTCCGCACTCGCATTGCCAAAGCTGATGCGCATTTCATTCGTTGGCTTGCGGCGTGACGAATCCTCGGCGTAGCAAAGTTCGCCGGGAACGTAGAGCACGTCGTTTTTCAGTGCGGCTTGGAAGATTTTTGATCCCACACCGGCGGAAATTCCTTTCGGCAAACGCGCCCAGAAATACAAGCCGCCGCCGGCTTCCCAAATCTCCACGGTCGCCGGAAAATGTTCCGCCATCGCCCGCCTCATCACCGCCGCCTTGCGCGCGTAATTTTTCCGCGCCTTCGTCACCTGCCGGTCGTAAATGCCGGACGCCAGTGCGCGCGCCAGCAAATGCTGCAACAAACTCGCCGTGCCGAAATCGTGGTTGCCCTTGATGCGCAAAACCGCCGTGTAAACCGGCTCCGGCAAAATGCCGAAGCCCACGCGCACGCCGGTCGCGAATGGCTTGCTGTAAGTGCCGGCGTAAATCAAGCGCGCCTTCGCGCCGGGCAGCGTCAGCGCCGTCGGTGGTGCGGTAGGGTCGGCGCGCTGCGCCGACCGAGGACGCCGCAACGCGGCGTCCCCACCAAACGCCAGTTCGCGATACGCGGCGTCCTCGATGAGATAAATCGGATGGCCGGCGGCGCGCTCGAATTTTTTGAGCAGCTTCAATACCGCACGTTTCTTGGCCAGCGTCGTCGTCGCGCCGGTGGGATTTTGAAAATAGGTGACGAGATACAGCGCTTTCAACCGGCGGATTTTGCCGGACTTTGCCAGTCGCTCCAAAACGGTTTTCAGATGCGACACGTCAATGCCATTACGCTCTAATTTTACGCCCTGCGCGCGGATGCCGCGACTTTGGAGAATGCTCAGGAAAACAAAATACGTCGGATCTTCCACAAGCACAACGTCGCCTTCGTCGCACAATGCTTCGAGCGTCATGTAGAGAAACTGTTGCGAACCGCCGGTGATGATGGTGCGTTCCGGTGCATGCGCTCGGTCGTGACCGCCGTCGAGTTTTTGCAGATGCGCCGCCGTGAGCCGGCGCAGCGGTTCCTCGCCGGCGGTGGTGCCGTATTGCAGCGCCGGCCGGCCGGTTTTCGGCGAGCGGAGAATTTCGTTGAGCAGCCCGCGCGAAAATTCGACGGGCAGCGTGGCGTTGTCGGTGAAACCGGCGGCGAGCGAAATGAGCTTGGGCTGCGCCAGCGCGGTTTTCATCAGACACGAGATGGCAGGCGGCGCGGTGCGGCGACCCAGGGCGGACAAGGCGG
>CAYUGC010000320.1:0-3565 GCA_964444085.1 uncultured Bifidobacteriaceae bacterium
GAGCATCATGATGATGATTTCGCTGTCCACGGTGGTCTGGAAAACGAGGCCGCGCGATTCCAGTTCGTCGCGGAGCTGGGCCGCGTTGGTCAAATTACCGTTGTGCGCCACGGCAATCTGGCCGCGGGCGCAGTCCACCGTGAGCGGCTGGGCGTTGCGGAGCGCGGAGGAACCGGTGGTGGAATAGCGGGTGTGGCCGATGGCGCGGTCGCCGACGAGGTCGTGCAACACTTTCGGGTCGTTGAAAATCTGCGGGACGAGGCCCATGCCGTGGTGCTTGTAAAATTTGCCCTCATGGCAACTGACGATGCCGGCGCTTTCCTGACCGCGATGTTGCAGGGCATAGAGGCCAAAGTAGGTCAGTTCGGCGGCATTCGCATGGCCGAAAATGCCGAAGACTCCGCAGTAATGTTTGGGGTAATTTTGGGGTGGTTTTTGCATCGCGCGCGCCGCTGAATTTGATCAGAGAAAGGCGGTTCGTGCAAGCCGGAACAAGTTTTAGCGAACCCGGCACGTTGCCGCCCACGCGTGGGTGCCCAGCATCTTATTGGACTCGCGCCGGGTTTTGTGTATTGTCAGCCCCAAGGAATTGCGCATGGAAAAACCCGGCACCGGCCAGAAGGCCCTCCAGATCAACCTCGACGCCAAGCGTTACGGCACCTTCGCCGAGATCGGCGCGGGGCAGGAGGTCGCGCGCTGGTTTTTCCACGTCGGCAAGGCGTCCGGCACCGTCGCCAAGACCATTTCCGCCTACGACATGGCCGTGAGCGACGCGATTTACGGCGCGAGCGACCGCTACGTCAGCCGCAAACGGCTGCAGGCGATGCTGGATCGCGAGTTTGATCTGCTGCTCCAGCGCCTCGACAAAAGCATCGGCGACCGCCGCACGTTTTTCGCCTTTGCCAACACGGTGACGACGAAACACATTTCCAAGGCCGGCGAGGAAGGTGGCAACGGCTGGCTCGGCATCAAGTTTCAAAACCTCCCGCGCAGCGCGCCGTCCACCATCATCATCCACGCGCGGATGCTCGATTGGGAAACGGCGCGGCAGCAGGAGGCCATCGGCACGCTCGGCGTGAACCTCATCCACGGCGCGTTTTACCAGCACGTCGAACCGGAGCGGCTCATCGGTTCGCTGCTCGACTCGCTGTCGTGGCAGCGCATCGAGGTGGACATGATCAAATTTTCCGGCCCGGCCTTCGCCGGCGTGGACAACCGGCTCATGGCGTTGCAGCTCGTGCAGCAATGGTTGACCGAGGCGGCGATGTTCACCGCCGAGGGCGAGAGCGTCATCCCCAGCGAACTGCTCTACAAAAAGCCGGTGCTGCTGGAGCGCGGCAGCTTCCGTCCGCTCACCAACCCGATGCTCGACATGCTGGAGCGCGCGCAGGAAATGTTCGTCCAGGAACCCGCGCTGCAAGGCGAGCCGCCCGTGGTGATGTTCGAGATGACGCTGCGCCAGTTGCAGGTGGGCGATGCGATTGACCACCGCGATTTTCTCGACCGCGTGGACACGCTCGGCGCGCTGGGCAAGCCGGTGCTGATTTCCAATTTTCTCCGCTATCACCGGCTCGTGACGTATCTGTCGCGCCACACGCAAAAGCCGATTGGCCTGCCCATCGGCCTCGTGCGCCTGCGCGACGTGTTCGATGAGAAATTTTACACCGACCTGCCCGGCGGCCTGATGGAATCGCTCGGCCAGCTTTTCAAAAACGGCACGAAGCTCTACGTTTATCCGTCGCTCGACAAGAAGACCGGCAAGCTGACCACGGTGGAAAACATGGAGGTCGCACCGCACCTGCGCCACCTGTATGCTCATCTCGTCGAAAACAAATTCATCGAGAACATCGCCGGCTACAACGCCGAGATGCTCAAGGTTTATTCCGGCGAACTGCTGGCTAAAATTCACGCTGGCGACGAGGCCACCGCCAATTTTGTGCCGCCGCAGATTTTCGAGCTGATCAAGGCCAAGAAGCTTTTCGGCTGGGCGGAGAAAAAAACGGCGTGAGCCTCCGGTCGCCCCACCAACTTTTTCTCGACAACCGGCGCAACCGGTAGCAATGTCCCAAACATGAGACTCCTCGGAAAATTTCATCTGTTGCCGGTCGTTCGCGGCTTCCTTGCCGCCGTCGTTTTTGCCGCCACGCTTTCCACCTTTGCCGCCGATTCGGCCACCACTTACGCCAACTGGATCCAGCCGTGGCGCGAACGCCCCGTTACCAGCCCGGCGCTCGGCGGCGCGGGACTAAAGCTCATTGTCAGCCGCGTGCAGGGCGAGGCGGATGCCGCCGCCGTGGCCGCGATGACGCCGGTGCAGCGCGCCCAGCTTGCGTATCGCATCAAGGTGGCCGCCGCCGAAGTCGCGACCAACGGCAATTTGCGCACTTATTTTATCTCCAACACCGACGCCCGCAGCAGCGCCGCGCGTCCGCTGGCCGCCGGCGATTGGGCGCTGCTTGACCCGCTGCTGCAACAGTTGCCCGACGACCGCGTGCAACTGCCGCCCGCTGGCGAGCGCATCGTCGTGCAGTTTCTCGACGGCGGCCAGTGGCGCGTCCGTGTTTATGACGGGAAGAATCTTCCGCTGGAAGTGAAGGATATGATGGCGCTGCTGGCCAGGCCCTACGACAAACTGTTTTAGACCAGCCGCCCGCGCGCCGGTGCGGACTTGGCGATTTCCATCGCGTAGCGCCCGCGCTTGAATTGCAAATGTAGTTTGGCGTGGAAACTCCGGGATAAAATTCGCGCCGTCATCGCTTCGGATTTTTTGCCCGCCGCCAGCACGGCGCCATTTTTCAAAACCAAGACGTGCGAGAACACCGGCATGATTTCCTCGACATGATGCGTGACCAAGACCAGCGTCGGCGAATTTTTCTGTGCGCCAAGCCGCTGGATGAACTGAAGAAAATGCTCGCGCGCTGCCGGGTCGAGGCCGGCACACGGCTCGTCCAGAATCAAAACGCGCGGCTTCGCCATCAGCGCGCGGCCAATCAAAATACGCTGGCGTTCGCCCTGTGATAAAACCTGCCACGGACGCGCGGCGAGATATTCACATTCGATCTGCCTCAACAACCTTGCCGCCCCGGCCTTATCGGCGCGGCTCAGCCGACCCCAGAAATCGATCATCGCATATTTGCCGCTCGCGACGGTTGCCAGCGCGGGTTCGTCGTCCGCCATCATCTGCCGCACGGACGAACTGACCAGGCCAATTTTCTTCCGCAATTCCCGCCAGTCGGATTCGCCGTAAGTTTCGCCGAGCACGGAAATCTCGCCACTCGTCGGCATGAGATAACCGGTGAGCGCGCTCAACAAGGAGGTTTTCCCGGAGCCGTTCGCGCCTAGAATCACCCAATGTTCACCGCGCTCCACGCGCCAGTTCACATCGCGCAAAATCACCGTGCTGCTGCGTTCAATGCGCAGGTTTTTCACGGCTAAAATTGTTTTTTGGCTTTTCACCAGGCTGCAATCTCCGGCCAGAGCGGCTTCAAGTCGTCGTCCGCCAGCGCCATCTTTTGAATTTCTTCCTGGCCGCCAATTTTCACGGCGCGGTGCAGCCATTTGCGCG
>CAYUGC010000321.1:0-3558 GCA_964444085.1 uncultured Bifidobacteriaceae bacterium
CCTTCACGGCGTCGTGAAAGCCGTCAATATGCGTGCCGCGATAGCTCGGCGTGGAGACGTGGACGATGGGCGCAGCGGCATCACCGTGATTTTGCCGCAGTTCGTGCAATAAGCGCGGCATGTCCTCGCCGATGGTTTCCGTGAGACAGGTCGTGGCCGCGCCGATGAGCTGCGGCTGATATTGCCGCGTGATGTTGAGCGCACCTTGCGAAAAATTCTTGCTGCCGCCGAAGATCGCGCTGTCCTCGTGAAAGTTCGACGACGCGATGTCCATCGGCTCGCGGAAATGGCTGATGAGGTAGCGGCGGATGTAAGTCGAGCAGCCCTGTGATCCATGCAGGAACGGGATGCAGCCCTCGACACCGCGATACACCAGGCACGCGCCAAGCGGCGTGCAGAGCTTGCAAGCGTTGCGCGTGGACGTGAAATGTTTGGAGTGCAGCTCGCCATCCGCGCCGACTTTCGCGCCGGTGGATTTCTTGCAGCCGAGATGATCGTTGGCGATGGAAGCGCTGGGCACCGGTTCGTCTCGTTGGGGGGTTGTCTGGAACTGGCCGAGACGGTGCTCGGCGTTCCGCTCTGCCGTGGCCACGCCGCCGCCTTCACCGCAGCGGGCACATTCTGCCGGGATGCCATTGCAGTTGGCGCAGCTCACGCGGCAACTTCTCCTTTCCGGCTTTCGTATGTGTCAGTTTTCAACACGGCAACCGACCCTATTGCAATGCCGATGCCAAAGTGTTTTTCACGCCGAAAATACTGGAAAATTGACGGGAAAGCCTTGTTTTCGGCAGCACTAATTCAGGAAAGTGAAAACCGACGCGCCGGTTTTCCTACATCCGCGTAGCTTCACGACGAACCGACCACAAAAATGTAGGATGCCCGTGCCGCCTGAAAATTTACGAAAGGATTTGAACAACAAAGCAACAAAGGAACAAAGCAAAAAGGGCCTCCTTTGTTGCTTTGTTCCTTTGTTGCTTGATCTGGATCTTTGAAAGTCAGGCCGGCACCAAGGCGGCGCGGACGAACCGGCCATCGCCGGGAGTGCATTCCGGGAGGCAGTTGCCGCAGCCTTTTGGTGCCGGCTTGAAATCGGGATCGTTCGCCAGTCGGGCGAGCAGGGCAGCACGATTGGCGCGGCGCGGCGCGAACTGCCACACCGGGCTGGCGACGCTCGCATAGACTTCCTTCGCAAAATTCACCATGCCGACGTAGCCGGCGAGCGGCTCCTTGCGCTCGTGGTTGTGGTCGCAGAAGCCGATGCCAAGCTTGTAGGCGATGGGCCGCTCCTTCACGCCGCCGATAAAGAGATCAACGTCCTTTTCCAGGCAGAATTTCGCGAGTTCGAGCGGATTGGCGTCGTCCACGATGATTGTGCCGGGATCGCAGATTTCCTGGAGCTGTTTGTAGTCATCCTTGTCGCCGGTCTGCGAGCCAACCACGGCAGTTTCCATGCCGAGCATCCGCAAAATCCGCACGAGCGAAAACGCCTTGAACGAGCCGCCAACGTAGATCGCCGCCTTTTTGCCGATGAGCTTCTGCTTGAAGCGCTGCATCTCGGGGTAAATCTTCGACACTTCGTCGCGCACAAGTTGCTGGGCGCGGGCCATGATGGTGGGATCGTCCTTGAAAAATTTCGCCGCCTCGTAAAGCGCCGCGCTCATGTCCTCGATGCCGAAATAGGAAACGCGCTTGAACGGAATGCCGTGGTCGCGCTCCATCATCTTCGCCAGATACGTCATCGAGCCGGAACATTGGACGAGGTTCAGCTTCGCGCCATGGCTGCGACGGATGTCATCCACGCGGCCGTCGCCCGTGATGGTGGAAACCACCTCGATGCCCAGGCGTTGGTAGTAGTCACGGATGATCCACGCTTCGCCGGCCAGATTGAATTCGCCGAGAATGTTGATGCTGTGCGGGCTGATATTCGAGGTGTCGCCGGTGCCGACGAGCTTGTAAAGCGCCTCGCACGCAGCCTTGTAACCGTCCTTCTTCGTGCCTTTGAAACCTTCGGAATGCACGCCGAGCACGGGAATGCCGGTCTTCGCCGCGACGCGTTTGCAGACGGCGCTCACGTCATCACCGATGATGCCGACAATGCACGTCGAGTAGATGAACGCGGCCTTGGGCTGGTGATGTTCGATGAGTTCGAGCAGAGCGGCTTCGAGTTTTTTCTCGCCGCCGTAAATCACGTCCATCTCCTGCAAGTCAGTGGAAAAACTGTGGCGGTAAAGCTGCGGGCCGGATGACTGCGAGCCGCGAATATCCCAGGTGTAAGCCGCGCAGCCAATCGGTCCGTGCACGACATGGAGCGCATCAGCCACCGGATACAGCACCACGCGCGAACCGCAAAAAACGCAGGCGCGCTGGCTGACGGCCCCGGCGGTGCTGGCCTTGCCGCAGGCGATTTCCGTGGCCACAGCGCCGTCATCGCCCTTGCGGACGATCTGCTTTTCGCGGTCTGGGAGAAGGTCAATCATGGCAAGGGAAAACATCCAACATCGAACATCCAAAGACTGGAGCGCGAGCGCATTGGATGTTCGATGTTGGTTGTTGGATGTTGGATGTTTGAAAATTCCTTCACGCGGCTACCTTCACTTTCGCGCTGATGAGGTTGGAGACTTCTCTGCCGTTCATGCGGAGCAGCGCCCAGTCGTCCATGACTTTTGCGCCGAGGCTGCGGTAAAAGCGGAAGGCGTTTTCGTTCCAGCGCAGCGCGATCCACTCGAAGCGTCCGCCGCCGGCTTCGGCGTCCACGGCGGCGACACGCTCCAGCAATGCGCGGCCGATGCCGCGTTTGCGAAATTCCGGGCGGACGTAAAGGTCGTCGAGAAAAACCCCGGCGCGGCCGACGAATGTGGAAAAGGTGCGGTAGTAAACCGCGTAACCGGCAACGTGTCCGTCCACGCGTGCCAGCAGCGCCCCGGCGACCGGACGTTCACCAAACAAAGCCTCGCGCAGCGAAGTAGCGGTGATTTCCACTTCGTGCGCGAGGCGCTCAAACTCCGCCAGCTCGCGGATCATGGCCAGGAGGACTGACACATCCGTTTCGCTGGCGGAGCTGATGGTGAACCGGTTCATTTCATTTGCCGCATTTGCAATTTGGGTTGCCGCACGGCACGGCCAGCAGGATGTCCGAGGACTTGATGACGGCGACGACGGCCGAACCCTTTTTCAGCTTGAGCGATTTGGCGGAGGTCTTGGTGATGACTGAGACCAGCTCTCCGCCGCCGGGCAAGGCGATGACGACTTCGGTGTTCACCACGCCGCTGGTGAGCCTGGTGATTTTGCCGAAGATTTTGTTGCGGGCGCTGATGTTCATAACTTATTGGATGAGTTCGAAGTTTTCCTCGGCGCACTCGCGATCCTTGTGGTCGAGCAGCGCGTCGTTGATTTTCTCCATGAGCCGCAGTGCGCCCATGTAGCCGACACTCGGGAAGTAGCGGTGACCCATGCGGTCCAGCACCGGGAAGCCGAAGCGCACAAACGGGATGTTTTCCACGCGCGAGATGTATTTGCTGTAGGTGTTGCCGATGATGAGGTCCACCGGGTTGTTCTTGA
>CAYUGC010000322.1:0-3538 GCA_964444085.1 uncultured Bifidobacteriaceae bacterium
AGTTCTCGGCGGAAAAGGCGTAGAGCGTGAGATACTTGATGCCGAGTTCGCCCGCCGTGCGGATGATTTCGCGCGCCGAATCAGCGCCGCGCCGGTGCCCCTCAATGCGCGGCAGGTGCCGCGACTTCGCCCAGCGCCCGTTGCCGTCCATGATCACCGCGACGTGGCGCGGCAAGTTGGCCTGGGCTTCGGAAGAAAGCGTTGCGTTGGTGGAGCTCATTTGCGTATTGGGCGCGTGACTGGATGCTGGATGCTGGATGCTGGATGCTCTAAATTTTCCGCCGGGCCAGTGCGATGCGAAGCCTCTACGGATTGCGTGAACAGGTTTATCTTTCGCCCCAGTTCATCCAGCCGTTTGGACAAATCCTTAAATAGCGGTTCATCCGCCAGCGAGCCGGTTTCAAAAAGCATTTCCAGATGGTCAATCGTTTCGTCGCACGACGCCTGCGCGTAGGTCAGGAAATGAATGAACTCCGCCTTGTAGCGGCGGCGACCATAGCCTTCAACAATGTTTGAGCGGATGGATTTCATCGAACGCCGGATTTGAGCACCTTCCTCGAACATCTCGAACTTCGGCAACCTGGCCAGCGACATCTTGTGAATGTCCGCCACCAAATTGCGCGACAGTTTCCAAATCTCCAGATTCCGATAGCTCATAAAGTGTTCAATCTTTCAAGCCAGCTACCGCGCGCCGAATCCATCCAGCATCCAGCAACAAGCCTCCAGCATCAAACGAATATCGTCTGCTCGCGGCCCGGTCCGACCGAGGCGATGAACAAACGCGCATTGCTCAATTCGGCAATGGCCTTCACATATTCACGCGCCTTTTTCGGGAGCTGCGCAAACTTCTTGCACTTGTCGGTCGGGGTGAGCCAGCCGGGAAATTCCACATACACCGGCGTGCATTCCGCCAGCACCTGCGCGTCGTTCGGCATGTAATCGTATTGCTTCTTGCCATGGCGATACGCGACACAGACCTTGATGTTCTCCACCGTGTCGAGGCCGTCGAGGTTGGTGACGGCGATTTCATCGATGCCGTTAACCATCGTGGCGTGGCGGGTGGCGACGGAATCAAACCAGCCACAGCGCCGGGCGCGGCCGGTAGTCGCACCGAACTCGCGGCCCATGCCGTGCAGCAGATCGGAAATCTCCTGGTTCTCCGTCGGCAACGGCCCTTCGCCGACGCGCGTGGTGTAAGCCTTCATCACGCCGACGACGCGGTCCATGCGATGCGGCGGCACGCCGGAACCGGTGCAGGCGCCGCCCGCCGTGGTGTTTGACGAGGTGACGAACGGATAGGTGCCGTGGTCAATATCGAGGAACGTCCCCTGCGCGCCTTCGAACAACATATCCGCGCCGTAGCGCATCTTGTCATGCAGCAAGACAACGGTGTTTTGGACGAACGGCTTGAGATACTGGCCGGCCTTGTTGTACTCCGCGAAAACCGTCTTGAAGGAAAGCGGCTTCGCGCCGAGCGATTTGAGGACGATGTTGTTTTCCTTGATGCGCGCTTCAAGCTTCACCTTGAGCTTCACGGGATCAATCAAATCATTCACGCGCAGGCCGACGCGGGCGGCCTTGTCGCCGTAAGCCGGGCCGATGCCGCGCTTGGTGGTGCCGATCTTGTTCTTGCCCTTGAGCACTTCGCGCGCGCCGTCCAGCTCGCGGTGATACGGAAACACGACGTGCGCCGTCTCGCTCAATACAAAATTCTTCGGCGTGACCGCGACGCCGTTTTTCTTGAGGCCTTCCATTTCGCTAACGAGGCCGATGGGATCGAGTACGACGCCGTTGCCGATGACGCACAACTTGCCTTTGCGCAGGATGCCGGACGGGATGAGGTGCAGCACCGTCTTCTTGCCGTTCACGATGACCGTGTGGCCGGCGTTGTTGCCACCGGCGTAGCGGACGACGACCTCGGCCTGCTCGGTGAGGACGTCAATGATTTTGCCTTTGCCTTCGTCGCCCCACTGGGCGCCGACAAGAATTGTGTTTGCCATAAAATGTTTTTTCCGAACCAGCCGCGCCACGCTGAACAATAAAAATCCCCGGACGGAAATCCGGGGCAAAGCGGCGGGGTCTTTGCCGGAAGAAGCTAGAAAAATACGGCGAAAGTGTCAATTCGCCTTTACGAACATCTGCGCCGGACGCGCAAAGGTTTCTGCCGGCACGCCGAGGTAATGTTTCGTCAGCACGTCGCGATCCCACGGATTTTTTGTCCGGGAGATTTTCCATCTCTCCCGCAACGACAGGTGCCACGAATACCACGGCGATTCCAGCGCGGTGTTGATGAGCGGGAAATCCGTGCCGTAAACCAGTCGGCCCGCGAACTCCCGCTTCGTCAGCGCCTCCTTCAAGCAACCGGGCTTGTTCACGTTCGTCAGCGCGGAGATGTCCGTGAACAGATTGGGATATTCGCGCATCAGCCGCGCCAACCGGTCAGGGCCGCGCTCGCCATTGTAAATGCCGCCGGAGGCGATGTGCGCGGCGATGACTTTCACGCCGAGGCTCAACGGCAGGCGCAGTTTCTCTGGGTCGCCCAAATCCGCCGACGCGCGGGAAAAGGATTTTTCCTCGCCGGTATGGCTCAACAGCGGCAGGTTCAGCTCCACCATTTTTTTGTAAAACGGAATCAGCTTCGGATCGTCGGGCTGGATGGCCATGACGGGCGGAATCCATTTTACCAGCACCGCGCCGTGCGCCTTGGCCCACTCCAGCCGCGCCAGCGCGTCCGGGCGATGCGGATTCACCGAGCACCCAAACAAAAGGTTCGTGTGCTGCGCGCAAACAGCAGCCACGAATTCATCCGCCACATAAACTTCGGTGCGATTGGTGTCGAGGTTCCCCTGCCCGTCCACCACGCCGTCGAGCGCGAGAATGACGGCTTGGTGGACATACTTGCTTTGCGCAAGCGATGCGGAAATTATATCACCGATGATGAAATCCCCTTTTGCCAGTACTTCCCTTTTCGTCACGCCGAAGCTGCGCAGATAAATACCGAACCGCCAGTTGTTCAGCATCCGTGGCGAAACCCAGCAGCCGCTCCCACCTGCGCCGATGCCGGCGATGTGGCAGTGCATGTCCACAACGCCCGGCGGAACCGGCTCGACCGGACGGAATGGCCGCGCCGGCAGCCCCACACAAAACAGACCGGACAACAGGCCGACGGCGACGAGTGCTTTGAATCTTTTCATCCTGCCACGTTAAGGCAAAGGCTCACCGGGCGTGAATTGATAAAATTGCGCGGGTCATCGAAAAAACAAATCGGCGGCACGCCGGGACTATTTAGAGCGAAGCCGACCTTAACAGGCCGCGACTGGGTTTCAATATAGGAATTGTCACGACTAGGTGACTTCCCTGCGTTGGACGCCGGACCTCGCGTCCGTCAGCCGCTGCAATTTCCCTTTTCGTTTTCCGCGCCGCCGTCTAGTCTGCCGCGATGCGCGAAGCCTCCTTGAATTTTCTTAAAACCCTCGTCAACACGCCCAGCCCCACCGGCCACGAAACCCGCGGCCAGCGCGTCTGGCTGGATTACGCC
>CAYUGC010000323.1:0-3530 GCA_964444085.1 uncultured Bifidobacteriaceae bacterium
ACGCCGTGCGCGACAACATTCCGCTCGCGCAGGCCATCGAGGAGCTGCGCCGCGCCGGCCATACTGATTTGCCGCGCTTTGCGCATTCGATTCATTCGCCCGTCATCGCGCCCGGCCCGGCGCGCCAGTGGACGCCGGAGCAGGAAAAGGCGCTCGCCAAAATCATCAGCATTGACGAGACGCGCCGCATTTGGATGGGCTCGCTCGAAATCACCGAACTCATCCGCCGCCGCCTCGCGCACGCGGGCGACACCACCTCGCCGGTGACCGCTTTCGGCATTTCCAGTCCTGGTCTCGCTTCCAGCCCGACGAGTCCGTTCGGCGGGTTAAAGGTGGAGGCGGAAAAAAATTTCTGGTTCAACGTCAATGCCGAGTTGATCATTTACGGCGCGACGGAACCGGACGCGAAGGTGACGCTCGGCGGCCACGAAATCAAATTGCGTTCCGACGGCACGTTCAGTTTTCGCTTTTCGCTGCCGGACGGAAAATACGATTTGCCCGCCGTGGCCGTTTCCGCTGATGGCACGGATGGCCGCGCGGCCGAATTGAAATTCGTCCGCGAGACGCAGTATCTTGGTGATGTCGGCGCGACGCCGCAGGATCCGTCGCTCCAGCCGCCGTTGCCGGACAACCTTTGATTTTCTATGGACTCGCCCGAACGCGGAGCCTTGATGCTCGTCCGGTTCGTTGCCGCCGCGCTCATCGGCTGGGCGCTGGTGGAATTGGTTTTGTATTGGGTCATCTGCAACCACCACAATGTTCCCCTGGAAACGTTTCCGTGCCTCCTGAAATCCCTGCCGTTTGTCGCCGGCGTGGGGGTGTTCATCAAGGCCCGGGCGCTTGCGGAATGGCTGTCCGACAAGCTCGACCTGTAATTTTATTTGGGATATGCCCGGCTATCTTTCCATCGTCCTGCACGCGCACCTGCCGTTTGTGCGGCATCCGGAACACGAAAAGTTCCTGGAAGAAAGCTGGCTGTTCGAGGCCGTCACCGAAACCTACCTGCCGCTGATCCAAGTCATGCAAGGGTGGCGGCGCGATCAGTTGCCCGCGCGGTTCACGCTCTCGCTCTCGCCGACGCTGTGCTCGATGCTGCTTGATCCGCTGCTGGGCAGCCGTTACGCCAAGCATCTCGACGGGTTGATTGACCTCGCGGAAAAGGAAATCCACCGCACGCACTGGGACCGCCAGTTCCGCGACCTCGCGTGGATGTATCATCACAAATTCTGCCAGGCGCGCGAGACGTGGCGGCACTACGATGGCAATTTGATTTCCGCGTTCCGCCAGTTTCAGGACGAGGGACTGCTCGAAATCATCACCACCGCCGCCACGCACGGATTGCTGCCGCTGATGACCGGCCATCCGCCGAGCCTTCGCGGGCAGATTCTCACGGCGCGCGACCACTACCAAAGCTGCTTCGGGCGCGCCCCGCGCGGCATCTGGCTGCCGGAATGTGCCTATGCCGGCGACGTGGAAAAATATTTGCAGGAGGCCAACATCCGCTGGTTCATCCTCGACACGCACGGGATTTTGCATGCCAAGCCGCGTCCGCGCTACGGCACCTTTGCGCCCATCTTCACGCCCAATGGCGTCGCGGCCTTCGGGCGCGATTTTGATTCCTCGCGGCAGGTCTGGAGCAAACACGAGGGGTATCCCGGCGACCCGCGCTACCGCGATTTCTACCGCGACATCGGGTTCGACTTGGATTTCGATTATGTGAAACCGCATTTGCCGTCGCCCGACAACCGCGGGTTCACCGGCATCAAATATTACCGCATCACCGGCACCAGCGAGAAGCAGGTCTATCAGCGCGACCACGCGCTCGCGGCGGCGAGCGAACATGCGCGGCATTTCCTCGACGAGCGCGTCGCGCAGGCGCGGCAAATCGCGCCGCTGCTCGACCGTCCGCCCATCATCGTCGCGCCGTATGACGCCGAACTGTTCGGCCACTGGTGGTATGAAGGGCCCGAGTTTCTGGATTTTCTCGCGCGGAAATTGTGCCACGAGCAGAAGGAAATTTCCCTGCTCACGCCCGGCGAATATTTGCAGCGCCACCCGACGAACCAGGTTGCCACGCCGGGCGCGTCGAGCTGGGGCGAGGAAGGCTATTGGCGCGTCTGGCTCAACGAGACGAACGAGTGGATTTATCCGCATTTGCAAATTGCGCAGGAACGCATGACCGAGCTGGCGAACCGGTTTCCCAACGCCCACGGCCTGACCGCCCGCGCGCTCAAGCAGGCCGCGCGCGAACTGCTGCTGGCCCAGGCGAGCGACTGGCCGTTCATTTTGCGCGCCGGCACGAGTCCCGAATACGCCCGTCGCCGCGTGAAGGATCATCTGCTGCGGTTTCTGGCCCTGCACGAGCAGTTGACGCTGGCGTGCGTGGACGAGAAATGGCTCCGCGAAGTCGAGGCGCGCGACAATCTTTTCCCCGACGTGGACTGGACTTTCTGGAAGTGAACCAGCGCGGCGGTTCGGACCTCATTTTTTCTTAAGCGGTTTCGGCAGGGATGCGGATAACTGCAGCATGTGTTCCAGGGTGATGGGGATGTTGGATAATTCCGTTTCCAGCCCGTCCAGATTGGGGCCGACGCCGAGGATCACATGGCATTCCGGGCAGCAGAAACAGATCGCGCCGGCCGCGCCGGTGATCCCCAGATCATCCGCGGTGGCCATGTCGCTCTCTTCGACGCGCACAATGTTCTTGCCGCACTTGGGACATAAACGCTCTTTTGGCATAA
The DNA here is from genome assembly GCA_964444085.1 of uncultured Bifidobacteriaceae bacterium. Lineage (GTDB taxonomy): Bacteria > Verrucomicrobiota > Verrucomicrobiia > Limisphaerales > UBA11358 > UBA11358. Next base: position 2,742 of record CAYUGC010000323.1, read on the forward strand.
ATCGTGGGAATCGCTTTGGCTTAAGTCAATCAGCCACGCGGGTAGGACGTTGTCAAATCCGTTTATCGAAACCGGGCACTGCCCCGCCGTGGATTGGGCCGGCGGTTTATCCTAAAAAATAAGGATTTTTAATTGCCTTAAAAGCGCCGGTTGGCCAAATTGACGCAATGAAATCCCTCTGTTCCACCGCCTTGCGGCTGCTTGCGCTGGCCGCCGTTGCTTCCGTCCTGAACCTCCGCGCTGCTGATGTGTCGCCGCGCGAACATCTTTCGCTCGACGCGAACTGGAAATTTCATCTTGGCGACGACTGGACGGGTGCGCTCCGGCTCGACAAGGCCGGTGCCAGCGGCGGGCCGGCGGCGGAAAAATTTGGCGACAACTCCTGGCGCGTGCTCGACCTGCCGCACGACTGGGCGATTGAACTGCCGTTTGATCAAAATTCCGACGGCAGCCACGGCTTCAAGCCCGTCGGCCCCGGCTTCACCAAGAACAGCATCGGCTGGTATCGCCGCGCGTTTGATTTGCCGGCGGAAGATTCCGGCAAGCGCATCTGGCTGACGTTCGACGGCGTGTTCCGCGACGCGACGGTATGGGTCAACGGCTGGCTCGTGAAACGGCACGAGGGCGGCTACTATCCGTTCCGCGAGGACATCACGGACATCGTGCATTTTGGCGGCAAGAACGTCGTCGCCGTGCGCGTGGACGCGACGAAATTCGAGGGCTGGTTTTACGAGGGCGCGGGCATCTACCGCCACGTCTGGCTGGACAAGACCGCGCCGGTGGCCATCG
>CAYUGC010000324.1:0-3478 GCA_964444085.1 uncultured Bifidobacteriaceae bacterium
ATCCGGGCAGCAGACGCCAAGGAGGTGGGGGTGGGGAACCCCGCTGAAGAAACGTGCTGCTACCCGAATGATGAAATGTTACATTCCCGTCACGGTTTGTCAACCCGTCCACTGGCAACCGCTTGATATCTTTACGGCGGACTGGTTTTCCATTAAATACACTCGTCGTGATTCTCGAATCCATCCCGTTGCTCCAGCATCTCAACCGCGCCGAATTCCAAGCCTTGCGTGTCATCGCCCAGGAACGCTGCTTCGCCGCCGGCCAGGAGATTTTCCGCGAGGGCGCGCCCGGCGACGGCGTTTATTTCGTCAAGTCGGGGCTGGTCGAGATTTCCGGCGGCACCGGCGCGCGGCGGGTTTTTTCGCGGCTCGGCCCCGGCGAATTTTTTGGCGAAATGGCCGTCATCGAATTGCAGCCGCGCTCGGCCGCCGCCATCGCCGCCGAAAACACCGAGGTTTTTTTCCTGCCGCGCGGCGAGATGCTCGTGTTCATCCAGCATTCGCCTGCGCTGGCGTTCGCGCTGCTACAGCAGATCAGCCACCGCCTGCGCGAATTCAACCGCCTCCACGTCCGCGAAATCGTCGAAGCCGAGCGCCTCGCCACCATCGGCAACTTTGCGCGCGGCATCATCCACGATTTAAAAAATCCGTTGAGCATCATCAGCCTCACGGCGGAGATGTCTTCCAATCCCAACGTCAATCCGGCGACGCGCGCCCAGTTTCCCGCGCGCATCCAGCGACAAGTGCTGCGCATCAACGACCTCGTCACCGACATTCTGGCGTTCACCGAGGGCCGCAAACGCACGGATGTGAAACCCGGCGACCTGCGACAGTTCGTCACCGAACTCGCCGCCGAAATACAGCCGGAACTCGCCGCCAAATCCGTGCGGCTCACGCTGGAAAACGAACCGCCCGCCGGGCTGGTGCCGTTTGACGCGCGCCAGCTTGGCCGCGTGTTCCACAACCTCATCCACAACGCCGCGGATTTTCTGGGCGACGGCGGCGAAATCTTTCTGCGATTCAAGAAGGGTGCCGGCGAAATCCTGATCGAGGTGGAAGACACCGGCCCAGGGATTGCGCCCGAAATTGCGGATAAATTGTTCCAGCCGTTCGCCACGCACGGCAAAACCCACGGCACCGGCCTCGGCCTGACCATCTGCAAAAAAATCATCGAGGACCACGGCGGCAAAATCTCCACCCGCCGCGAAGCCGGACGCGGCGCGATCTTCGGCTTCACGCTGCCACTGGAAAAATAATTTTCCGAAGCACTGATTTTCAATTCGACATTCGCGGCTTGAAACTTGAAATTTCCCGCGTGAACCGCATCAAGCTCCTTTCCGAACAGGTCGCCAACCAGATCGCCGCCGGCGAAGTGGTCGAGCGGCCCGCGAGCGTCGTGAAGGAGCTGGTGGAAAACTCGCTCGACGCCGGGGCGCAGAAAATCACCGTGGAAATCGGCGCAGGCGGCCGCAGCCTCATCCGCATCACGGATGACGGCACAGGCATGAGCCGCGACGACGCCCTGCTCTGCCTCGAACGCCACGCGACGAGCAAGATCGTCCGCGCGGAAGATCTGGCCAGCATCGCCACGATGGGTTTTCGCGGCGAGGCGCTGCCCAGCATCGCCAGCGTGAGCCGTTTTTTGCTGACGACCCGCGAGCGCGAAAACGACTCGCCCGAAGGCACGCAAATCCTCGTCAACGGCGGCACGATTGCCGAAGTGAAAGCCGCCGGCAGCGCGACCGGCACGAGCATCGAGGTCCGCCAGCTATTTTACAACCTGCCGGCGCGCCGGAAATTTCTCCGCACCGAGGAGACCGAGGCGGCGCACATCCAGCATTATCTCACGCTCGCGGCACTGGCATTTCCCGAAGTCGCGTTCACCTTCACCAAGGACACGCGCACGGTCTGGCAGTTGCCCGCGCAAAAATCCGGCGCAGTCATTTCCAGCCGCATCGAGGCGTTGCGCGAACGGCTCCGCGCCCTGCTCGGCGACGAGAAATTGGTGCCCGTGAATTTTTCTGTGCAACTGGCCGACAATGGCCAGGAAATTCCGCCGGAGGAAACGGACATTTTTGAAACCGCCGCACCGGAGAAACCCGCTGAATCTGAAATTTCAAATCTCAAATCTCAAATGCGGATTTGGGGCCTGATCGGCTCGCCCGGCGTCTCGCGCGCGACGCGCGACGGGCAGTTCACGTTCGTCAACCGCCGGCCCGTGGAAAATCGCGGCCTCAACTATGCGCTCATCGAGGGCTACCATAATTCGCTGATGAAGGGCCGCTACCCGGTGTGCTGCCTGTTTCTTGAAATTGATCCTGCCGCCGTGGACGTGAACATCCATCCGGCCAAGCGCGAGGTGAAATTCCACCGCGAGTTCGAGATTCGCAAATTCACCGCGCAGGCCGTGCATAACGCGCTGCTGGCATATCATTCCGAGCCGGCGAAAACCAATTTAACCGTCAAGCCGCCAAGCGCGCCAAGGGAATTGAAATTCGCGCCGGAAATTTCCACGCCCACGCTGCCGCAGTTTCCTGAACGGCTGAAGCCGGCCACCGAACCAGAAAAAACCGCACCGCAGCAAACGCCTTTGAAAATTGGGGTTTCGTTGCCATTGCCGGTGACGCTCGAACCCCAAACGCCAGCTTCGCCGCCGGTCTCCACACCGGTGGCCACTCCGCAATCCGCAATCCGCAATCCGCAATCCGCGGTGCCTTTGCTGGATGTGCCGCTACGGATGGTCGGCGTCATCGGCAAGCTTTATGTCGTGCTGGAATCCGACCGCGGACTGGTTTTGCTGGATCAGCACGCGGCGCACGAGCGGATTTTGTTCGAACAAATGATGACCCGCATCGAGTCGAACAACGCCGCGCCAGCGCAAAAACTGCTGCTGCCGGAGACCGTCGAACTGCCGCCGCGCGATGCGCAGTTTCTGCGCGAACAGCTGGCCGCGCTGACCAAACTCGGCGTGGGCCTGAGCGAGTTCGGCGAACGGACGTTTCTGCTCGACGCGCTGCCGCCATTCGTGAAGGCACCGGACGCGCGCCGGTTTGTGTTTGATTTGGTGGACGAATTGCGCGCCGCCGGCCGCGAGGTCAATCTGGCGCGGCTCGGCGAACACACGGTGGCCAAGACCGTTTGCCGCCATGCGGTGAAAGCAAATGATTTTCTCACCGGCGCGGAGCTGGAAAATCTGGTCGAGGACTTGCGCCGCTGCGCGATGCCCTACACCTGCCCGCATGGCCGCCCGACGCTGATTGAAATGAATTTCCGCGAGCTGGAGAAAAAATTTGGCCGGGTGCAATGAACCGTGAACAATCAAACCAAGCAGCGGCAAACGAACCCTGTCCGTTGCCGTCCGAAAATTCCGGCGAACACTGGCGCTATTGCCTGCGCTGCGGCCACGAGTTGATCAATGAAAAATGCAAGCTGCGCTGTCCGCGCTGCCATTATTTCATGAGCTGCTCGGATTTTGATT
>CAYUGC010000325.1:0-3440 GCA_964444085.1 uncultured Bifidobacteriaceae bacterium
TGTGGGTGCGTTGTTCGAAAGTTTCCTGCGACTTCTTGTCCGAGTGCGGGGAGCGCTGGACGGTGAATTTTTCGATGCGGGTGGGCAGGGGAATCGGGCCGGCCACACGCGCGCCGGTGCGCTTGACGGTGTCGGCGATTTCACGCGCCGACTGGTCTATGACGCGATAGTCATAGGCCTTGAGACGGATTCTAATACGTTGAGCCATATAAAGAACAATTATCTGGTTTTGGTTAAACGAACTTCCGCCATCCGACATTGGAAAGCGGGCGCGAATAATAACAACTGCACCCCGCCGTGCAATATCTTTTTTCAGTTATTTCGATTGGCTCGGGCCTTTACGCCTCCGCCGCGGGCTGTGCGGCCACGCGGACGGCTTCCAACTCTTCCCAGCGTGCATAAAGTTGCGCGACTTTTTTCTTCGCCGCGTCCAGTTCTGCCGTGAGCTGGTTCACCTGTGCCGCGTGCTTGCGGAAAAATTCCGCGTCGGCGAACAGATTTTCAATCCGCGCCACCTCCGCCTCGACCGCGTGGATTTGCGCCTCCATGCCGTCGAGTTCGCGTTGTTCCTTGAAGGAGAGCTTGCGCGCCTTGACCGTCTTGGGCTTGGCGGTGGCAGCGACCTTGAATTCATCCCGCTTCAACGCGGCTTCCTGCGCCCGCTGTTTTTTCTCCAGGTAATAATCGTAGTCGCCGACGCTGTGATGAATTTTGCCGTCGCCCTCGAACGCAAGAATGTCCGTGCAGACACGGTTCAGAAAATAGCGGTCATGGCTGACGACGCACACCACGCCCGGAAACGCGATCAACGCCTCTTCCAAAACACGCAGCGTCGGCAGATCCAAATCATTCGTCGGCTCGTCGAGAATCAGGAAGTTGCCGCCGCATTTCAGTATCTTCGCCAGCAGCAAACGGCTGCGCTCGCCGCCGGAAAGTTTCCGCACCTGCGTCACGATGCGGTCATCGGCAAACAAAAAGCGCTTGAGATACGAGCGCACGGAAATCCGCGAGTCGCCCCAGATCACGAACTCCGTGCCGTCGGCGCATTCGTCCAGCACCGTGCGCGTCTCGTTTAACTGCAGCCGGCCTTGATCCACATAATTGAACTTCGTCAGCGGCCCGGTCTTCACCATGCCGTCCGTCGGCGTGAGCGCGCCGATGATGTTTTTCAGCAGCGTCGTTTTGCCGAGGCCGTTGCGCCCGCAAATGCCGATGCGCTTGCCATTCTCGAAAGTGAAATTGAAGCCGGAGAAAAGATGTTTTTCGCCCAGCGTCATCGCCAGATTCGTTACCTCGACGGTGCGGTTGCCGAGTTGCGGCGGCGGCGGAATGACGAGTTCCATGTCTTCCTCGATGACCGGACCGTCCTTCGCCGCCTCGTTGTAATAACGCTCGAAACGATCCTTTTGTTTGCTGCGCTGCGCGCGCGGCCCTTGACGCACCCACGCCAGTTCCTTTTTCAAAAACATCTGGCGCTTGTGCTCGACGACGGCGTCGGCTTCCTGGCGCTCCGCCTTGTCGAGCAGGTAATCGGTGTAGTTGCCGTCGTGCCACCAGAATTTTCCATCGCACAATTCGACGATGCGGCCAACCACGCGGTCGAGAAAATAGCGGTCGTGCGTGACGACGAGAAACGTGCCGCCAAAATTTTCGAGAAATTCCGCGAGCCACTCGATGGATTCCGGGTCAAGATGGTTCGTCGGCTCGTCGAGCATCAGAAAATCCGGCTGCGCGACAATCGCCCGTGCCAGCGCCACGCGCCGTTTCTCGCCGCCGGAGAGATTCGTGATGGCGCGGTCGCCCGGCGGACAGTTCAAGTGCGACAACGCGGTTTCGATGCGCGAGTCCAAGGTCCAGCCTTCGAGCGCCTGGATGTGATGCTCCAGTTCCTCGTGCCGCTTCGAGTCGGCGGGGAGCGATTCAAATTCCGCAATCAAATCCAGCACGGCCTGCGCGCCGGCGCGGACATTGCCGCGCACGTCGAGCGCCGGGTCGAGCGTGAAATCCTGCGACAAATAGCTGGTGACCAGTTCGCGGCGGCGCGTGAGGTCGCCGCTGTCCGGCGTTTGCAAACCGGCGAGCAGTTTCAGAAACGTCGTCTTGCCGCAGCCGTTGCGCCCAACCAGGCCGATGCGCTGACCCTCGTCAATCGCCAGCGTGGCGGCGTCGAGAATCGCCCGTTCGTTATAGCGGACGGTGACTTCGGTGGCGTTGATGATCGTGGACATGGTTCAAATAAAAACGGCGCAGACTTCCGCCTGCGCCGTCGTGAATTTTAATTTTCGATCAGGTGCGCGCGGCCGGCTTCTTCGCGGCGGCATCCAGAATCGTGGTCAGCACGCTGTTCGGCACCTGCGCGAAGGTCAGCGGTTCCATCGAGTAGGAAGCGCGGCCCTTGGACAGCGAGCGGATCGCGGTGGCGTAACCGAACATTTCCGCGAGCGGCACCTGGGCGTTGAGGACGGTCTGGCCGTTCTTGGCTTCGATGCTTTCAATCTGGCCGCGACGGCGGTTGATGTCGCCGAGCAAGTCGCCCTGATATTCGTCAGGCGTCGTGCATTCGACTTTCATCAACGGTTCGAGCAAGATCGGACCGGCCTTCTTGAACGCGTCTTTCAACGCGAAAATGCCGGCCATGCGGAACGCGAGTTCGTTCGAGTCAACTTCATGGAACGAGCCGTCCACGACCTCGACCTTGATATCAATGACCTGGTAGCCGCAATACACGCCGCCCTTGATGGCTTCTTCAATGCCGTCAATGACCTTCGGAATGAATTCCTTCGGGATCGCGCCGCCGACGATTTCGTCCACGACTTCGACGCCCTTGCCTTTTTCGTTCGGATAAACCTTGATGCAGGCGTGACCGTATTGGCCCTTGCCGCCGGACTGGCGGATGAACTTGCCTTCGCCCTCGGCGTTCTTGGTGATGGTTTCGCGATACGCGATCTGCGGCGCACCGGTGTTGGCCTCGACTTTGAATTCGCGTTTGAGACGGTCAACGATGATTTCCAAATGGAGTTCACCCATGCCCGCAATGATGAGCTGGCCGGTTTCCTCGTTGGTGAAGCAGCGGAACGTCGGATCTTCTTCCGCGAGACGCTGCAAACCTTCGGACAACTTGTCGCGATCCTGCTTCGTCTTCGGTTCGACGGCCATCGAGATAACCGGTTCCGGGAACGTCGGCGGTTCGAGCGTCACGTCGTAATCTTCGTTGCACAGCGTGTCACCGGTGGTGATGTTGCGCAGACCGACGAGCGCGGCGATGTCGCCGGCGAATACCTCGTTGATGTCCTTGCGTTCGCTGCCTTGGATGACCATGAGGCGGGAAACACGTTCGCGTTTGCGCGTGCGCGGATTGTAAATGTTGTCGCCTTTTTTGAGGTGACCGGAATAAACGCGGAAGAACACCAGCTTGCCCGCGTAAGGATCGGTCCAGAGCT
>CAYUGC010000326.1:0-3433 GCA_964444085.1 uncultured Bifidobacteriaceae bacterium
TGGTCGTGATGATGAAGATCACCAGCAACACAAACGCCAGGTCCAGCAGGGGCGTAATGTTCAGCTCCGTCAGCGACTCGTGCGCCGTTTTGGAACACTTCTTCATGACTCAAATTGCCGGCGTGTTCTCGCCCATTTCGACGCGGGTCAACGCCCACGCGATTTTGTCCTCAATGTCCCGGTTGTCCACATATGCGTGCTCGATCTGGTTGGCGTAGCGCGAGGCGAAGCCGTCCAGCTCCTGCGTAATGCCCCGCACGGTCGTCACCATGAAGTTGTAGGCGAACATCGCCGGAATCGCCACCAGCAGACCCGTCACCGTGGCCACCAATGCGGCGGCCACGCCGGGCGCCATCGCCGTGAGACTCGCCGAGTTCGACGCGGCGATGCCCGCGAACGTGCTCATCACGCCCCACACCGTGCCCAGCAGGCCGATGAACGGCCCGCCCGCCACCGCCGTCGAAAGCACAATCATCCCCTTCTCCAAAGACATCGCCTGCGCCGCCGCCGCCTCTTCCAACACCACCTTCACTGCCTCGTAGGAACTGAGGCTGATGCGACGTTCGCCCTTCACGGTCACGGGATTCTTCTCCAACTGGTAGGCCAGCTCCTCCGCGCCGCGCCCGTAAAGCGCGAAGGCCGGCGCGCCGTCAAACTCCTCGCCGCGCTTCTGGATGTCCAGCGGGTCGCGCGTGCTGGTGTAGGCGGCCATGAATTTCTTCGTGGCCTTCCGGGCAATCGTCAACTGCCGGAACTTCGTGATGATGATCGTCCAGCTGAACAGCGATAGCAGCAGCAAGACAAGGACGGTGATCTTGCCCTCGGTCGTCGCGTTCTCGATGGCATAGACGGCCGCATTGGCCAGGATGGGGTGGATCATAGGTTATAAATTTTTGGTTTTCAGTTTTAAGTTAAGAATAATTCAAACCGGCCATCACAGCGGATTGCCGACCCCGGCCTTTTCGGAAAGCTTCTTCGTCCCCGGCAAAATCACCGTCACCCGGCTCACTTTCTGCGCGAGCGAAACACCCTTTTTCTTTTTGGTTGGATCGTCGATTTCATCATTATCGCCGGACGATTTGGCCATGGTGCTGGCGGCGTCAGTGGTTTCAGCCACTACTTTGGGGGCGCTGGGGGCATCGGTCACCGTTGGAGCAACGGAAACACCGTTTATGGTAGAGGGGTTGTCGGTGATGACTTGAATGGGTATCCCGCCGGAGTCGCTGGGTTCTGAAATTGAAACTTTTGGTCCAAAAGCAATGCCATTGCCGAAAGAATTGGCATCCAGATTCACGCTGTTAAAGCCGACAAACAAACCGTTCACTTTTCCGGTGGCCTTGCCGATGACGTTTTGGGCAATGATTCCGGAGCCGCTTGCGTCTATGTTTCGATTGTCAGAGATGCGGACGGGGTTTCCACGGTTGAGATCTTGCGCCAAAACGAGCTGACCGCTGGCATCTTGCAACTCATATCCCGCGAGCAATTCTGCCGTCGCCCGCGAGGCATCAGTGCCATTGAATGAAATTTGCAGGACGCCGCCCTGACTCGCGGAAATGTTTCCATTCGGTGTCTCCACTAAAATATTCCCAAGCGAAGCGTGGGAACCGACGACGGTGGTTGCCAAGATGCCGCTGCCCGGAATGCTCGCGGGAATGCTGACGAGCTGGCCGGTGTGCGGATTCAGTTCCAGCGCCGTCAAGCTGACGTAGCCGGCCCCACCGACGCCGGCGTTGATGTCGCCAGTCTGCGAAAGAACTGTGATGTTTCCACCGTCGAAGGCGGCGATGCGCGAGCTATTCACATTCACGTTGTTGACAGCATTGACAAATACATTGCCGCCGCTCGTGGTGAAAATTCCCTTGGCCGCGTTGGGGTCGCCCAAGGTCGTGAACTGGCCGCCGACATCCAAAGTTCCGCCGACGTTCAAGGTGACATCACCCAAATAACTTTCATTGGAAATCTTGGTGGACGTCATGGAAAGATCGCCGACGGTGGTGACATTCAGGTTCGCGCCATAAGGAGAAATCGCGGCCAGCCCGGCATCCGGCGCGATCACGCGAATGCCGCCGGAAACCCCGAGGTCAATACTATTGGCCGTGATGTCAAAATTGCCGGGACCGGCCAACGCAAGCCCCTGGTCACCCAACGAAGCGGTCTGGCTGGCGGAATACAGCGCCGAGATGCTCGCCTGCCAGGCAACGAGCTGCGCGGGGGTAAAGGCGACCGGATTGCCTTTGGCGTCCACCGGATTGAGCAGCGCGGCTTCCGCGCTGGCGTTCATCACGCCAACGTAAGTCAGCGTGCCAGTGGCGGCATCATAGCGGAGATAGCCGGAAGCCGACGAATCGCCCGCGACGACGGAATTGAAAAGCGTATTTGAAATTGGATCGGACAAGGTTTCGCTCGTCAGGTTGCCGCGATAGGTGATGGCCCCCAGCACGTTGATGGAGGTGGTCTGGTCGGGCGACAAGTTGCGCCCCTTGAAACCAAAATTGTAAGTGTCGCCATGAACGGTAATGTCGGCGAACGTCGGCACCGTCAGGCTGAAGCTGTTGATATTGCCGGAAACATCCAACAGCACCGGTTGGGAATTGGCATCGTGCAAATGAATGTTGTCGTGCTCGGCGGCGTAGGTGGTGTAATCGGTCGAAACACTGTCCGACATGATAATGCCGTTCAACACCGTCGAACCGGCCACCACGGCACCGCTCAAATTGCCGCCGTTGCGCGTAACAATGCTCAACGCGCCTTCACTCGAAGGCGCAAGAATGATGGACTTGTCAATCTTGATGCCGCCCGCCCCGGCATTGAGCGAAAGAATCGGCGCATAAATCGGCGTCCGGTTTACCGACGTCAACCGCCCCAAGTTGGCACCGGTCAATTCGATGGCGTTGCCCGCCCAGAAACCGGCCGAAGCATCCGGCGCATAATTGAACAGAAAGGACTGCGCCACGTTGAAAGCGCCATTCGGGTTATTGACTTCCTTGATGGAAATATCGTTGGCCGCACAGACATTCCACGAGCCGTTGATGACGCTGAAGGTCACTGGCGAGACGGATGGATTGCCCCCCACCGGCGCGGCACCAATGTTGCCGTTCACGTTTGGCGAGGACTGGACCGCCGTCACCAATTCGTTCAGCGTGCTGGCATACGCGGCGGGATTGGCCGTGGGATTCTGCAAGCTGGCCGCCTGTGCGCTGGACACTGGCACGCCGGCAATCATGGTGCCCACGCCGTCCGCCAAGGTGTAATTCCCGGTGATCTGGTTGCCGGCGATGACCGTCACGTTGCCGGAACCGTAGGTGCCGGAGGCGCCCGGAGCCTGCTTCGTCGGAACTTTCGGCGTGCTGTCAATGTTGTTGCCCGCGATCAGCGTCACGTTGCCGCCCGCCGCCGTGGAAATACCGCCGAGAAACGGGTTGGGCATGGAACC
>CAYUGC010000327.1:0-3431 GCA_964444085.1 uncultured Bifidobacteriaceae bacterium
CGGTGACGCGGTTGAGCGTGCGGCCCTGCGGATCGTAAAGATGCACGGCGCAGGCAAGGCACGGGTCGAATGAATGTATCGTGCGGATGATTTCCAGCGGTTTTTCGGGATCGGCCACCGGCGTGCCGATGAGTGAAGATTCATAGGCCGAGAGTTGCCCTTGTCCGTCGCGCGGCGAGGCATTCCACGTCGAGGGCACGACGAGTTGGTAATTCTCAATTTTCTGGTCTTTTATGACGATCCAGTGCGCCAGCGCGCCGCGCGGCGCTTCACTGAGGCCGACGCCTTTGGCTTCTGCCGGCCACGACGCGGGTTCCCATTTTTCGTTGTTGAACGTGCGGGAGTCGCCGTTTTTGATGTTCGCCAGCAGGTCGCCGTAAAATTCCTGCGCCCACTGCGCGACCAGATAAGTTTCAATGCCGCGCGCGGCGGTGCGGCCGAGCGTGGAGAAGAGCGCGGCCACCGGCACGTCGAGTTTTTTCAAAACCATGTTCACCGCGTCCTGCACATCCGCGCGGCCGGAGGCGTAGCCGACCAGCATTCGCGCCAGCGGGCCGACTTCCATCGCGTGGCCGTTCCAGCGCGGCGTCTTGAGCCAGGAATATTTTCCGTCCACGTTGAGCTGGTCGTAAGGCGGCTGCGGGCCGGTGTAATTTAATTTGGTTTCGCCGTCCCACGGATGTTTCGCCGCCGCGTCGCCGTCGGAATATTGATACCATGAATGCGCGATGGATTCCTTGATCTGCTGCGCGTCGTGGCCGTCCACCGGATGAACTTTTGACAGGTCGCGGTCGAGAATCGCGCCGCGCGCGAACTTGAACTTGCCGATGTCGGCGAAGCCGTTTGTCGGCAGATCGCCGTAGCAGAGATAATTTTTCAGGCCGCCGCCGATGCCTGCCCAATCCTTGTAGAACGACGCGACGGCGAGCAGATCGGGGATGTAAACCTGTTCGACAAACGTCTTCGCATCGGCCAGCAGCTTGCCTACGTAGGCGAGGCGTTCGGCGTTGATGGCGTTGGCTTCGTCCAGGTTCAACGAGCACGGCGCGCCGCCGACGAGATAGTTCGGGTGTGGATTCTTGCCGCCGAAAATCGTGTGGACCTTGACGACTTCCTTCTGCCAGTCGAGTGCTTCGATATAGTGCGCTACCCCCATCAAATTGGCTTCCGCTGGCAATTTCATCGCCGGATGACCCCAGTAGCCGTTCGCAAAAATTCCGAGCTGGCCGCTCTCAACAAATTTCTTGATGCGGTTCTGCACGTCCGAGAAATAACCAGCGGAGCTTTTCGGCCAGTTGGAAATGCTTTGCGCCAGCTCGGAGGTCGCCTTCGGATCGGCCTTGAGCGCGCTGACCACGTCCACCCAATCCAGCGCGTGCAGATGGTAAAAATGCACGACGTGATCCTGCATGTATTGCGCACAGAACATGAGGTTGCGGATCAGTTCGGCGTTGGGCGGTATGACGATGCCGAGCGCGTCCTCGACCGAGCGCACGGACGCCAGCGCGTGAACCGTTGTGCAGACGCCACAAGTGCGTTCGGCGAACGCCCAGGCGTCGCGCGGGTCGCGTCCGCGCAAAATGATTTCGAGTCCGCGCACCATCGTGCCGGAGCTGAACGCATCGGTTACGAAGCCGTCCTTCACTTCCACTTCGACGCGGAGGTGGCCTTCAATGCGGGTGACCGGATCAATGACAATTCGTTTGGCAGCCATAAATGATTTCCTTTATTTGGTTTCGCATCCGCCTTGTTCTGCGCGGCAGTCCTTCACGTCCTCGCTGGAGGCGATTTCTTCCTTGATCAAATGCCGTTTGCGGATGTTCGTGGAAATCGCGTGCGCCGCGATGCCGACGACCGTCGCCGCGCCGACGGCGACGCCGACTTTGTCCGCCGTGGTCTCGATGCCGAAGCCGGGGAAATTCGGCAGATGCCGGTAAAACGGGCCGTTGTCCCAGTAGTTCGCCTCGCTGCAGCCGATGCATCCGTGGCCGGACTGGATCGGAAAACTCACGCCGCCGTTCCAGCGCATCACGCCGCAGGCGTTGTAAGTCACCGGGCCGCGGCAGCCCATCTTGTAAAGGCAGTAGCCGCGCTTGGCGTTTTCGTCGTCGAAGGAATTGACGAACAGGCCGGCGTCGTAATTCGGCCGGCGATAACAAGTGTCATGAACGCGCCGTGAATAGAAGGCTTTCGGCCGGCCCAGTCCGTCGAGTTGCGGAATCCGGTCGAATGCGAGCAGATGAACAATGGTGCCCGTCATCACCTCGGCGATGGGCGGGCAGCCCGGCACATTGATGATCGGCACGCCGGAAATGAGTTTGTGAATCGGCGTCGCTTGCGTCGGATTCGGCTTGGCGGCCTGCACGCAGCCGTTGCTCGCGCAACTACCCCAGCAGATCATCGCCTTCGCGCCCGCCGCCGCTTCCTGCACGATGTCCAGCGCGGTGCGGCCGCCGATGCAGCAGTAAATTCCGCCGTCCGCCGTCGGCACGGAACCTTCCACAACCATGAGATATTTGCCTTTGTATTTGGTCATCGTGTCGCGCAACGCATCCTCGGCCTGCTTGCCGGAAGCGGCCATCAGCGTCTCGGTGTAATCGAGCGAGATTTTGTCGAGCACGATGTCGGCGATGCCGGGATGCGACGAGCGGATGAACGATTCCGAGCAGCAGGTGCATTCCTGAAAATGGAACCATAGCACCGGGATGCGCGGCTGGGTTTCGAGCGCCTTGGTCACTTGCGCGACGGCGCTGGCCGGCAGGCCGAGCATGGCGGTCATCCAGGCGCACGCCGCGAGAAAGTCTCGGCGCGAGACGCCCTTGGCCTGGGCGTGCTCCCAGATGGTTGGGCGGGAATTGGTTGGCATAATTAGACTCCTTGGTTGAGGGAATTAATTTTTGGATTCACTACGACTTTCTGCCTCCTTGAAAAAATAAACCAAACCAATTTGGCGATTATTCAGACAATTATTGCGCTGAAGTGACGTGCAAGTTAAACGGGACCCGCGCCGACTTGAATCGCCAAATGGGGTTGGTGTTTGCCCTGATCCTTTGCGATGTGATGGGGATATTCCACCAGTCGAGAATCAGATGCTTGCGTTCAACACGTATTCTGGTAAGGTGGCGGACCACGGTTGCCCACGTGGCGGAATTGGCAGACGCGCTAGATTCAGGTTCTAGTGAGTAACATCATACAGGTTCAAGTCCTGTCGTGGGCACCACTTTTATCAGGGAAATCGCAGGGAGGCCAAAAGCTCTTTGTTTTCCCGTCTTTGCGTGTGTTTCGTGATTCCAAGGCGGTGTGTTTTCTCCCGGCGTTTGCAGCACCAAAGCGGGACGGAGAATTCACCCGGTGACTTCAATGTACCTCACGGGGTTTGGCATCCAGCGCATCCGCCTCGCGCAGTAGGACGCGGGCAAACACCCAGTCAT
>CAYUGC010000328.1:0-3378 GCA_964444085.1 uncultured Bifidobacteriaceae bacterium
TCTCAAAGTCCGCCTTGTCGTGCGCGGGCGTCACCTTGAGCACGCCGGTGCCGAATTCAAAATCCACATGCTCGTCGCCGATGATCGGGATAAGCTTCTGCTCGCGCGGCAACTGGATGGGCAGGGGACGCAGGATGTGCTTGCCAATGAGATGCGCGTAACGCGGGTCTTTCGGATTCACCGCCACGGCGGTGTCGCCGGGAATCGTCTCCGGGCGTGTCGTGGCGATGGTGAGCCAGGTGTTTGGTTCCTCGGCCACCTGCACCTTGAAGTGATACATGAAACCTTTCTGCTGTTTCATTTCCACTTCTTCGTCGGACAACGCCGTCTGCGAAACCGGGCACCAGTTCACCATGCGTTTGCCGCGATAGATGAGACCTTTCTTGTAAAGCTCGACGAAGACCTTCTGCACGCAGCGGGAATACTCCGGGTCCATTGTGAAGCGTTCGCGCGTCCAATCGCACGAGCAACCGAGCTTCTTGAGCTGGTTGATGATGATGCCGCCGTGCTTTTCCTTCCACGCCCAGACGCGCTTGAGAAATTCCTCGCGGCCGAGGTCGTATTTGGTTTTGCGCTCCTCTTTCTTCAGCGCCTTTTCCACCTGTACCTGCGTGGCGATGCCGGCGTGGTCGGTGCCGGGCAGCCAGAGAACTTCCTTGCCGTCCATGCGCGCCTTGCGGCTGAGGATGTCCTGGATGGTGTTGTTGAGGACGTGCCCCATGTGCAACATGCCAGTGACGTTCGGCGGCGGGATGACGATGGAAAACGCGGGCTTGGCGGACTTCGGATCGGCGGTGAAACAACCCTGCTTCTGCCAGAAGTCATACCATTTGTCCTCAACGGACTGCGGTTCGTAGGCTTTGGAAATTTCGGACATAGTCAAAAGGAAAACATCCAACAACCAACATCCAACATCGAACAACCAATGTTGTCCGCGTGGATCTCACTGGATGTTGGGTGTTGGATGTTCAATGTTGGATGTTGAATCGGTTACTTCTTCAGCAGCGCGTATTCCATCGAGTCCACCAGCGCTTCGAGCGAGGCTTCGATGATGTTTTCGCTCACGCCGACGGTACCCCACTCGCGTTTGCCGTCGGTGGATTCGATGAGCACGCGGGTTTTCGCCGCCGTGCCGGCAATGCCATCAAGGATGCGCACCTTGTAATCGGTGAGCGTGATGCGCTTGAGCTGCGGGAAAAACTTCGCGAGCGCGAGACGCAGCGCGGCGTCGAGCGCATTCACCGGGCCGTCGCCTTTGGCTTCCGCCTGCGCGCGCCGTATGCCGACACGGACTTCAACCGTGGCCTGACAGACAGATTTCTTCGTGTCCCGGCGCATGGAGACGTGATAGGTGTCCACTGTGAACGGCAGTTCTCGATGCTTGAGCGTTTTGCTGATGAGCAGCGCCATGGAACCTTCGGCGGCCTCGTATTCGTAGCCGGCATTTTCCAGTTCCTTGATGCGATTCAGGATGGGCTTCAACTCCGGTGTGTCGTTCGTCAGCTTGAAGCCAAGCGAATGCGCCTTCATCACGATGTTGCTGCGGCCCGCGAGGTCGCTGATGAGAATGTTGCGCGCGTTGCCGACGAATTCGGGATTGATGTGTTCGTAGCTGGACGCGAGCTTCTGCACGGCGTTGACGTGCGTGCCGCCCTTGTGCGCGAAGGCCGCCGAGCCGACCCACGGCAGGCGCGGGTTGTGGCGGATGTTGGCGACCTCGTCCACGAACATGGAAAGTTCCTTGAGCTTCGCCAGCGACTTCGCCGGCACGCAGCTCTTCTTCATCTTGAAATGCACCAGCGGGATGACGCTGATGAGATTGCAATTGCCGGTGCGCTCGCCGTAGCCGTTGACCGTGCCTTGAACGTGGCACGCACCAGCGTCGAGCGCGGCCAAGGCGTTGGCGGTGCCGACGCCGCTGTCGTCGTGCGTGTGGATGCCGACCTTGCAATTCAGCTTGGCCACGGCGGTCTTGGTGATGGTCGCGATTTCGCTCGGCAGACAACCGCCGTTGGTGTCGCACAGCACCACGAAATCCGCGCCGGCTTTTTCCGCCGCGCGCCAGGTGTCGAGCGCGTATTCGGCGTTGAGCTTGTAGCCATCGAACGCGTGTTCGGCGTCGTAGATGACAAACTTGCCGTGGTCTTTGAGAAATTTGACCGTGTCGGCGATCATCGCGAGATTTTCCTCCGGCGTGCAGCGTAGGACTTCCGTCACATGCAGCATGGAGGTCTTGCCGTAAATCGTCACCACCGGCGTCCCCGCCTCGATGAGCAGGCGCACTTGGTCATCGTGTTCCACTGGCGTGGCTTTCTTGCGCGTGGAGCCGAATGCGGCGAGCCGCGCGTTCTTGAATTTCTTCTTCTTCGCCAGCGCGAAAAATTCGATGTCCTTGGGATTGCTGCCCGGCCAGCCGCCTTCAATGTAATGCACCCCGAAAGAATCGAGCTTCTCGGCGATGCGGAGCTTGTCCGCGACCGAGAAATTGATGCCTTCGCCCTGGCTGCCGTCGCGCAGGGTCGTGTCATAGATTTCGACTTGGGGTTTCATGGATTTTTCCGCCAAAGCGGACAGATACTATCTCTGAAACGGGTGCGCAGGGCAAACTGGAAAACCGGCGGCAGGGGGAACAATGGCTGCAAGATGGTTATCTGTGCACGTGGCCGGTCTTCTGATTGAAAAACCGTTGCAGATGGTTTGAATATTCTTGAAGTGTGGCGAACTGCAAATCGAGCAAATTCCGGGACATGATTTCGCGGTGGATGCACAGATCATCAATGGCCGCCACCATGCGATCTATGGTGGCTTCTTTGACATAGAAGACTGGAAGTCCGGTCTGTTCGACCATGAAGTTTCTTGAATCGGTTCCTATGGCCACCGATGGAATGCCTAAACCGGCCAGCCCCACACTTGCGTGCATGCGGTTGACCACGCCGAATGCGGCGTCGCGGGTGACCTCGAAATAGTCCCGCACATCCTTGGGACAGATGCGCGGCAGGTCCGGCCAAATTGCCTCCGCCAAGGCCAACTCCTTTTGGTTGTGCGCCACCAACAACGGCTGCCATTTTAACTGTTCAAGATAACGGACGGCTTGGCGCATGGTGCGTTCCCAAGACTGTGCATTTATGGCCTGGCCCCAGTCATAATGCCCGCCACCTTGCATATAATTAACGATTACCTTTCTGGTGGGAATCGCCGGACTGACGTGGGCTTGGGCCGCCAATAATGCCGGGCAGCAAAGTCCATGCACCTTCCCGCCCACCGAGGAAAACAGCTTGTGGGCCAGCTTGTCCCGAACCGTTGTCAACTGCGCCGAGTCCAGCATCAAACGGGCGAAGGTTTCATTTCTTTGCCAGCCAACGAGTGTTGAGGGCATTC
>CAYUGC010000329.1:0-3377 GCA_964444085.1 uncultured Bifidobacteriaceae bacterium
ACGACCGATACCTGTTCCGCGAATTGCTCACGCCGCTGGCCTACTGCCTCGGCGGTTTTCTCATTTTCTGGATCGCCTATTTTTTCTTCACCGAGCTGGCCACGATGCAGGAGCGCCATTTCAATCTGCTCGACGCCGTGGAATACGCGCTGGCGATGACGCCGGGTTTTTTCGTCATGGTGCTGCCCATCGCGCTGCTGCTCGCGCTGCTTTACGCGCTCACCCACCACGCGCGGCACCACGAGCTCACCGCGCTCCGCGCCGCCGGCGTGGGCTTGTGGCGGCTGTGCGCGCCGTATTTTGTCGTCGGCCTCGCTGCCGGCGGATTTTATTTTCTGATGAACGAGGTCGCCGTGCCCCGCTGCGCTGACTGGTCGGAACAAATCAAGACGCGCCACGTCCTGGCAGAAACCAAGCTGAAAATCAAAACCCGCTACACCAACATCAATTTCCGCACCGCCCGCGCCACCCGCATCTGGTATGTCGGCGAATATGACACCGGTTCCACCGTGCTGGTGAATCCAAACGTCACTTGGACGCTGCCCGACGGCTCGTTGCGCGTGCTCCGCGCCAGCTCGGCCGGCTGGAGCAACGGCGTCTGGCTCTTTTACAACGCCACGCTCTGCACGCAGTCCGGTGCCGGCGGCCACCTTGTTCCGCTGTTCACCACGAACTGTTTTGCCGCGACCGAATTCACCGAGACGCCGAGGGAAATCTGGAGCAACATCAAGATGAGCGATTCGCAGACGTTGCGCGGCTCGCGCGAGGCGGACATCCCCATCCGCGATTTGCGCGAATACCTCCGGCTCAACCGCGACCTGCCGGCGAGCGACCTCGCCGCGCTGCTCACCAAATATTACGGGCGGCTCGCCGCGCCGTGGACGTGCCTCGTCGTGGTGCTCATCGCCATCCCGTTCGGCGCGCAATCGGGGCGCAGAAATCTGTTTTTCGGCGTGGCCGGCAGCATCGCCATCTGTTTCACCTATTTCATTTTGCAGTCGGTGGGCATGACCATTGGCATGTCCGGCCACCTGACCCCCTGGCTGGCCGCATGGCTGCCAAACCTGGTTTTTGCCGCGCTGGGAACGGTTCTGATCCTGCGCACGCGCTGAGTTTATTGTTTTGAATTTTCCGTTTTAAGTTAAAAAGGCGGCGCGGCGAGTGGTCGGGTCGGGAAGCTGAAAACTTAAAACTAAAGACTGAATCCGTGAGCGAGCAACTGGAACAACTGAAGTCGAGCCACGAGCGGCTGCGCCTGCTGTATCAGGTCGGCAACATCATCCATTCCACGCTCGATTCGCAGGAGGCGCTCCAGCTCATCGTCAGCGAGGCCGTGCGCATCATGCGCGCGTCGTCCGGCTCGCTGGTGCTCATCAATCCCACGACCAATTTTCTCGAAATCCACGCCGCCCAAAATCTTTCTTCGTCCGCGCGCAAGCTGAAGCTCCGCGTCGGCGAAGGCATCACCGGCTGGGTCGCGCAGGCCGGCCAGCCTGCGCGCGTCGGCGATGTGACGCAGGACAAGCGCTACGTCAGCATCCGCCGCGATGTCCGCTCGGAACTCGCCGTGCCGCTCGAAGTGCAGGGCGAAGTGCGCGGCGTCATCAACGTGGATTCCGAACGCGTGAATGCGTTTTCGGCGGACGACCAGGAGCTGTTGCAGGAACTCGCCATCCAGGCCGCGCGCGTCATCCACAACACCTGGCTTTACGAGCAGTTGCGGTTGAAAGTGATGTTGTTCGAGTCGCTCTCCAGTGTCAGTCGCACGATCAATTCGACTTTGAATTTGGACGAGGCCTTGCGCGCCATCACCCGGGAAGCCTGCGAACTGATGCGCGCCCGGATGTGTTCGCTCATGCTGATCGACGAGACGCGCGAGTGGCTGGATCTGCGCGCGAGCTTCGGCGCCGGCGATGCCTACATCAACAAGCCGCGCCTGAGCGCCGGCGAAAGCCTCATCGGCGTCGTTGTGCGCCGGAAAAAACCGTTGCAGGTCGCCAACGTCCAGACGGACACCCGCTACCAGAATGTCGAGCTGGCGCGGCGCGAAGAACTGGTCTCGCTGTTGAGCGTGCCGCTGATTTTCGCCGGGCAGTGCATCGGCGCGTTGAGCGTCTATACCGCGCGGCCTTACAGTTTTTCCAACGAGGAGATAAAAATTCTTTCCGCGCTGGCGGAACTTTCGGCCATCGCCATCGAGAAGGCGCGGCTTTATGAGCGTGTCGTGGACGTGGAGGAACAGTTGCGCCAGAACGAAAAACTCTCCGCGCTCGGCCTGCTCGCGGCGGAGGTGGCCCACGAAATCCGCAATCCGCTTACGGTGATGAAGCTGCTCTACCACTCGCTCAATTTGAAGTTTGAGCCGAAGGATCCGCGCAACAAGGACGCGCAGATCATCGAGTCCAAGATTGAGCACCTGAACAAGATTGTGGAGCAGATCCTGGATTTCGCGCGGACGACGGAACCGAAGTTTGCACCGGTGAACCTGAACGACCTCGTGGACGAGTTGAGTTTGCTGGTGCGGCACAAGCTGGCGAACCAGGGCATCAAGCTCGTGCGCGAATTGGCGGATGATTTGCCGCTGGTGCTGGGCGACGCGCCGCAATTGGAACAGGCGTTTCTCAACCTGATCCTCAACGCCGCCGAGGCGATGGGCGAAGGCGGCACGCTGACCATCCGTTCCCGCGAGCTGACCGGCACCGACAAGTCCCGGCACGTCGCGGTGGAATTCAAGGACACCGGCGGCGGCATGACTGCGGAACAGCAAAAGCACGCCTTCAAAACTGTGCTGGCGACGACGAAGGCCAAAGGCTCCGGCCTCGGCATGGCGATTGTCGGGCGCATCATCGAGACGCACCACGGCGAAATCCGCATCCGCTCCCGCGTCGGCCGTGGCACCACCATCCGCATCGCCCTGCCGGTGAAGTGAAGCCACGCCGTGCCGCCGGCCACGAACCGGGTGAAATGGGGAGAAATGAATCCTGAAGGGATTCAAATCATCCAGCCCCGGGTTGCGCGCCCCGCGCTACCCGGGGTTCACGTCCCCCCACCATTCATCAACCCTGTAGGGGTTGCATCAAGCATCGCCGCGGGTTTGATTCAACCCTTTCAGGATTGGAAAACGCCCCCAACCGCCCGATTGGCCCTTCCCGCCGCCGCCAAGTGTCCAAAAGTTGAGGAAATACTCATCCGTCCCCCACGGAAGACCATTTCTTCAAGGTTACGGTCATTCGTAGGACTGGAACGACCATTTCCTCAGGGTTTTGGACATTCGTGGGATTGGTATGACCAAATCAACGCCTTTGGGGTCATCCGTGGATTAGACTAGGGCGTGTTAACACTAATTGACTTTTGTGGGGAAAGTGAGCAAGTTGTGG
>CAYUGC010000330.1:0-3369 GCA_964444085.1 uncultured Bifidobacteriaceae bacterium
GGAGCAGATGCTCGTTGCCGAACGGCTGCTGGCGGTCAATCAAAACCACGTCGTGGCGGCGGCCCTGCAAATCCCAGTATTGAAAGCCATCGTCGAGCAGCAGGGTGTCGCAGCCGAATTTTTCAATGGCGTAACGGCCGCTTTTCACGCGGTTTTTATCCACGAGGACGACGACATCCTTCAGGTTGGACGCGAGCATATACGGTTCGTCGCCGGCGGTGTCGGAATCGAGCAGGAGGGATTTGCCGTTGGACACGACGCGGGGCGGCGTCTGGTCATCGCGGAGGAGGAGCTTGTTGAGGATTTTTGTGTGGAGGGGCTGCGGCCGGGAACGGTAGCCGCGCGAGAGGATCGCGACGTTGCGGCCGGCGTCGCGGAGTTCGCGCGCGAATTTTTCCACGACGGGCGTCTTGCCGGTGCCGCCGACGGTGAGGTTGCCGATGGCGATGACCTGCACGCCGAGGGTCTTGTCGCGGAGGATGCGGAGGTTGTAGAGCCAGCGGCGGAGCTTGACGGCGACCGTGAAGATTTTCGAGCCGCCGAAGAGGAGGCTGCGCACGAGGCGCGCCTTGAAATCGTGCCGTTCCTCGAAAATGACTTCGAGGACAAACGTTTCAAGGGATTCGGCCCAGGCCCGCAGGGTTTCACGCATTGCGGCTTAATGTGCCAGTTTGCGGCGGGTTTTTGAATTTTATTTTTTTAGAAGCGGGTTTTTGGCCGCAAAAAGGCGCAGAAGGCGCAAAAGAACAAACGAGAGGGCCATAACCGGCTCGCGAGGACCCGCCAATGACGGATGACGGATGACGAATGACGAGGACGAGCGCCAAAACCTCTTTTTCAGACCGGCGCTAATAGCCGAGCTTGGCGACTTCTTGCTGCAAGGCGAGTTGGAATTCCTTCACGTCGGCGGCGGACGGTTTGTAGCCTTGCTGCTTGGGCACGACGCCGAGGCGGCCGGTCTGGTCGAGATACCAGTCGGCAATCTGGCCGTCGCTGAAATTCACCTTGCCGCTGACGATGGCGCCGGGGCGGGTGATCTGATCCACGGTCACGACGACCTGGCCGCCGGCGGCGGGCGCGGGAATTTCCCCGGCCACGGCGGCGGCGGCGGGGGCGGAGGCGGGCTTGGTTTCGAGCGGCTTGGCGGCGGGCGGTTCGGGGACTTTCGGCGGTTCCGGGTCTTTGGGGACGAGTTTCAAGTCGTCCACGAGAAAGCGCGCTTCCATGTAAGTCAGCTTGACGCCGAATTCGGCGGCGAGGCGGTTTTGGATTTCCGAGAGTTTCGCGCCCTGCACGATCCAGGCGGCGACGCGCTGGCGTTGTTCTTCGGTCAAAGTCATGCGCGCATTTTAAGCAATGCCGGCGGAGAATCCAGCCTCAAGCGGATATTCCCGGTGCGCGCAATTCGTGCGCGGTCATATTCCGCTGCGCAGGGTTTGCGCGGTGCGCGGAGGCGGTTTGCCAGCAAACACTCATTTATGCGGGTGGCACGCTCCTTGCGTTAGGACCCTCATCCCGCGACAGCGCCGAGGTGTTGCCGTGGTTCAAACAAAAACAAACAACCAAAGAAATTCATGAAACTAAATCGCATCATCACCCTCTGCGCGGTGGCGGCCACGCTGGCCATCAGCGCCAGCAGCCTGCTGGCGCAGGACAACGGCAACAACAATGGCGGCGGCCAGCGACGCAATCGCCAGGGCGGCGGTTTCGGCGGCGGCAATTTTGACCCGGCGCAGATGCAGCAGCGGATGCTGGATCGCGTGCAGGAACAACTCGGCTTCACCAACGATACCGAATGGGACGCGGTGAAACCGCTGGTGGAAAAAGTCATGACGGCCCGCCAGGAAGTCGGCATGGGCGGCATGGGCCGGATGTTCGGCGGCCGTAATCGCGGCGGCCAAGGCGGCCCTGGTGGCGGCGGCCCCGGCGGAATGTTTGGCCAGACCGGCCCGGAGCAGGAAGCCCTGCAAAAGGCGCTGGATGACAACGCGCCGGCCGCGCAGATCAAGGATTTGCTCGCGAAATACAAGGCCTCGCAGAAGGCCAAGCAGGCCAAGCTCGAAGCCGCGCAGGCTGACTTGAAGAAAGTCCTCACGACCAAGCAGGAAGCGGAGGCTTACCTGCTCGGCATGGTGAACTGAAGATCACGAAGAGAAAGCTGACGATTCATGGCCGCCACCACGGTTCAAGATTCAACGAGGGAGTTGCTGGGACGCATGCTCGCGTCCCGGCAACTTTCCGCGTTCGACGCCGAAACGCTCGCGAAGCTGAAGCTCCAGAGCGAGGAGGAAATCCTCCGCTGGCTCGCGAACGAATACGGCCTCGGCTTCACGACACTTGAAGACGTGGATCCGGATCGCCAGCTGCTCTCCCTTTTTCCGGCGCGCATTTTGCTGAAGGAGGAACTGCTGCCGCTCCGGCGCGTGAACGGCCATGTAGAAGTGGCGACGAGCCGGCTATTTGCCACGCAGGGTTTTGACGCGCTGAAAACGCTGACCGGCCTGAATCTCAAGCCGGTGCTCGCCACCACCGAGGCCATCCAGCGCGAAATCAAAAAGCGCCTAGGCGTCGGCGCCGACACCATCGGCACGCTGGACGAGGAAAAGATGATCCAAGTGGTGGATGAAAATGCCGAGAACACCGACCTGGATTCCGGCGAAGAGGACGAGGCGTCCATCATTCGCTTCGTCAACCAGGTCTTGAAAGACGCGATCGAGCTGCGCGCATCCGACATCCACCTGGAACCGTTCGAGGACGAATTCAAAATCCGCTACCGCATTGACGGCGAGCTGCAGGACACGGCGGTGCCGCCGCAATTAAAACAATTTCAACCGGCCATCGTTTCGCGCATCAAGATATTGAGCCATCTCAACATCGCGGAAAAGAGATTGCCGCAGGACGGCCGCATCAAGGTGCGCATTGATCAGGCCGAAGTGGACATCCGCGTTTCCATCATCCCGATGCTGCACGGCGAGGCGGTGGTCATGCGTCTGCTGCGGCAGAATTCCACGCTGCGCGGCCTCGGCGAGATTGGCATGAACACGCGCGAACTGGAACATTTCCAGCACGTTTTGAGTTTGCCGCATGGAATTATTTTGGTCACCGGCCCGACTGGCTCCGGCAAAACCTCCACGCTTTACACCGCGCTCAACGAGATCAACGACGCCGTCCGCAAAATCATCACGGTGGAAGACCCGGTGGAATACCAGCTCAAGGGCGTCAATCAAATCCAGGTCAATGAAAAATCCGGCCTGACGTTCGCGCGCGGACTGCGCTCGATCTTGCGCCACGACCCGGACGTGATTCTCATCGGTGAAATCCGCGACGCCGAAACCGCGCAGATCGCGGTGCAGGCGTCGCTCACCGGCC
>CAYUGC010000331.1:0-3349 GCA_964444085.1 uncultured Bifidobacteriaceae bacterium
CGAGATGCGCGACGTAGCCTTTCGCGGCGTCCACGAGCGACGCGGCGTTGAAGTGGCGATAGTGATGCTGGATGAAACGGGAAACGGGCCCGCCGGTGAGCGGGGTCGGTTTGATTGATTTTTTCTTGGCCATAAATTTGAAAAATTATTTCCGCCAACGATACGCGAGCGGAGACGAAATCCAATCTCAAATTGACGGAATCAGCGGAGCCGAGCCGGAAAGTCATTGCACCGCCACCAGGTTCGGCTGCGCAAGTGAGAGGTTGCCCTTGACGTTGCCTTCAAATTTGGCGCGGATGATGACGTTGTGCGTGCAAGTCGTATTGTTCACGCGGAAGGCCGCACCGCCACAGTTCATCGCGATCAGGTTCGTGAAGGAATTATAGACGCACTCGGTTTGCGGTGCCGGGCCCCAGCCGGTGGCGGTCTGCGTCTCGGAATGGGCCATAAACACGCCATGATGACGGCTGTTGCGGATGGCGACGTTCAGAAATTGGTTATCACGACTGGCGCGCATGAAAATGCCGAGGTCGTTCCCGACGAGGGTGGCGTTGCTGATGATGTTGTGGTTGAAGGCGAGGTCGAGCGAGATGCCCGCGCCCGGATTGTCGTGCAGATTCAAATCTACAAACAGGCTGTCCGTCGTCAAATAACAGGCCAGCCCGTCAAACTCATTGTCGAACGCCTCTAAATCACGCACGGTCAGGCGCTGCACGCCCATCGTCGTGACCAGTCCGCCCGAACGGTTGCGGGCGCAGGTGACATGTTCCACCACGGAGTCGCCCACCGATTGCACGGTGATGCCATTGTTGCGGATTTCCGAGCCTTCGCCCTGTTCGCGCCACAACTCGCGTTGTTGATGGCTGCGGTTCCCATCAATAAAAAATCCGGCCACCTTCAGGTGCCGGATGATTTTGGTCGGAGCGTTGACCGGATTCCCCATGATAATCACGGGGCAGTTGGCGTTATCCGCCAAGTGCAGGATGGTCGCCCCTCCGGAGCCGCGCAGCGACTGGAAATCGCGTTGCAAAACAATGGGTTTGGCAATCTCAAATCGGCCCGGCGGCAACACCACCTCGCCACCGGCCACCGGCAAAGCGTCGAGCGCGGCTTGAATTTGAATATCCGAAACGCCAGCGCTCAAATTGATCACCACCGGTTCCGAAACCGGTGTTTGCGGGGCGGCCAGACACAGCAGCGGGAAGAGCAAAAGCCACACGACTGCGGCACTTTTTCCCGGCGAGCCGGAACCGACCGTCTGATTGAAGTTCGTTTTCATAACCAACGAGACCTTGCGACCAATCAGTGTTTACAACTCAACATCGGCCAATTACAAAATTCGTCCAGCAAATAATTAGATTTTTATCAAAAATCTTTGTCCCGACTAATCGTCGGGTTTCCCAGCCGGCGGTTTCGTTTCAGGATTTCCCAAAACGGCGGAAGCGGTTATGCTCCGCGCGAAATTTATGCTGTCCAAAATAAATTCCGCCGCCACCCCCGCCGCCCTCGGCTACACCATGCCCGCCGAATGGGAGCCGCACGCGGCCACCTGGCTCGGCTGGCCGCACAACGCCAGCGACTGGCCCGGCAAGTTCGAGGTCATCCCCTGGGTTTACGGCGAGATGGTGCGGAAAATTTCCGCCGGCGAGAAAGTCAACCTCATCATCCGGCACCCGCAGGACGAGGCGTTTGCGCGCCGCGTCTTCAAGCACGTCGGCGTGGATTTGCGGAAGATTCGTTTCGTCACGCACCCCACGAATCGCGGCTGGACGCGCGACACCGGCCCGATCTTCGTTAAAAAAGCGGAAGGCGGAAACCGGAAGGCGAAAACCGCCATCGTCCACTTCCATTTCAACGGCTGGGCCAAATACGACAACTGGCGCAAGGACACCAAGGTTCCCGAAACCGCCGCGAAGCTCCTCGGCAAAAAGCTTTTCCACGCCGAACACGGCGGCAAACCCTTTGTCATCGAAGGCGGCGGCATGGAGTTGAACGGCCGCGGCACGCTCCTTTCCACCGAGCAATGCTATCTCGACCCCAAAGTTCAGGTTCGCAATCCCGGCCTCGGTAAAAAAGACATCGAAGGCGCGCTGAAAAATTATCTCGGCGTCACCAACATCTTCTGGCTCCGCGAAGGCCCGGTCGGCGACGACACCCACGGCCACATTGACGACATCTGCCGGTTTGTAAACCGCAACACCCTCGTCCTCGTCCGCGAACGCAACGGCAAGGACATCAACCACCGCCCGCTGGAAAAAAACTGGGATCGCATCCGCGATTTGCGCCTCGAAGACGGCAGCAAGCCCGAAGTCGTGGAACTACCCATGCCCTCGCCACTGTATTTTGACGGCGTGCGGCTGCCGGCGAGCTACGCCAATTTTTACATCTGCAACGCCGCCGTCATCGTCCCCACCTTCAATGACCCGAACGACCGCGTGGCCCTCGGCATCCTCGGCGAACTCTTCCGCGACCGCCCCGTCGTCGGCATCCACGCCGTGGATCTGGTCTGGGGCTTCGGTTCCCTGCACTGCCTCACGCAGCAGCAGCCATTGTAGCACCCGCGTCTCGCGGGTGAAATTCGGCGTCCCGCCGAATTTTGGCGAAACGCGTGATTTGCGAACCAATCCCGTCCACTCCGCCAAAAACCGGAAACAGCCAATCATCATTGATGGTCTGTTCAAGCCAGCGGGGAAAAGCGGCGGAGGGCCGCCGCAGTCCAAGACGCTAGCGCGCGGAACGAAACACCCGGCGAACGCGCAGCGTCTTGGACTGCGCCAGCCCTCTGGCGCTTTTGGATGGCGCTACGCCTTGAATTGCAGCACCGCCTCGACGCAGCGGCCGCAAATGGTCGGATGCTCGGCATTCTGGCCGATGTCCGTTTCCCAATGCCAGCAGCGCTCGCATTTCTGGCCGCCGGCTTTGGCAACGGAAACAGAATCGGTTTCCCCTGCTTTGCCGGCTAGTTCAAGCTGCGACACGTTGACAAGTTCGCGCAGCGCACTTGCCGCTTCTGTGTTTGAGTTCACTATGACGGCGTTTCCACCGGTCAAAGTCACTTTCGCATCCAAAGCTTTTCCGATGCTCTTTGCCTGACGCGCTTTTTCGAGTTCGGGTAAAATGAAACTGCGGAGACTCAACAAAAGATCCCACGTTGTAATTTCTCCATCCGGCAATTTAAAATTGCTGATCACCCACTTCGCCTCATGCACCGAGCCGGTCGGTTTGCCGGGAATGAATTCCCACGCTTCGTCCGCCGTAAACGCCAGGATCGGCGCGAGCATCTGGCACAGGCCCGTCACCAGCCGGTGCAGCGCGGTCTGCGTGGAGCGGCGGCGCGGCGAATTCGCGG
>CAYUGC010000332.1:0-3330 GCA_964444085.1 uncultured Bifidobacteriaceae bacterium
GAAAACCGCTTTAGGCGAAAGCCTAACGGGGGTTCGAATCCCTCCCTCTCCGCCATAAATATTATTTTGTGAACAACTGGACACACATTGCAATCTGGGCGGTGGTCATCGGCGCGGTGTTCGGCTACCTCTGGTGGCAGGGACAAATCCAGCGCCTGGCTGTCTATGTCGCGGAGACGCGCGAAGAACTCAAAAAATGCGCGTGGCCGAGCTGGGAGGAGCTGAAAGGTTCCACCGCGCTCATCATTATTATGGTGGCGCTGCTGGGCGGCTACATCGTGGTGGTGGATTTGGCACTTTATAAGACTGCGTTCAGTCCGCTGGCGCTGCTGGCGGTCATGGGTGCGGGCTATGCTGTATGGCGGGTGATTCAGTCCGGCGGCAACAAATAAATAATTTCATGCGCAACCAGTGGTTCATCATCCAGACGCTTTCTGGCCAGGAAAACAAGGTCAAGGAAAGCATTGAAAAGCGCGTCAAGACCGACGAGATGCAGGAATACGTCAAGGAGGTCATGGTGCCGATGGAAAAGGTTGTTGAGGTTCGCAACCAGAAAAAGACGGTCACCAACCGCAAGTTGTGGCCGGGCTACGTTTTTGTGGACATGGTGCTGCTCGACGACGACAAGCGTGTCATTGAGGCGCCGTGGTATTTCATTCGCGAGACGCAGGGCGTCATCGGGTTTTTGAGCGATCCGCCGCAGCCGACGCCGACCGATGAAGTGGACGCCATCAAGGCGCAGATTTCCGCGTCGGAAGAGACGGAGAAGCCGAAGGTGAATTTTGCGGTCGGCGAGACGATCAAGATCAACAACGGTCCGTTCCTGAATTTCAGCGGCGTGATCCAGGAAATTGATCCCGAACGCGGCAAGCTGAAAGTTGAAGTCAATATTTTTGGGCGCAATACGCCGGTGGAGCTCGAATACTGGCAGGTGGAAAAAACGTGATTTGTTGAAGCGTTGAATCGTTGAATCGGTTCGGCGCGCACGGTGAAAACCGATTCAACGATTTTACAATTTAACGATTTAACGAAAAAATAACATGGCAAAGAAAATTACAGGACAGATCAAATTGCAGATTGCGGCCGGTCAGGCCAATCCCGCGCCGCCCGTCGGCCCCGCGCTCGGTCAGCACGGCGTGAACATCATGGGCTTCTGCAAAGAATTTAACGCCGCGACCAAGAACGACGCCGGCCTGATTATTCCCGTGGTCATCACGGTTTACCAGGACAAGTCGTTCACGTTTATCACCAAGTCGCCGCCCGCGTCCGTGCTGCTCAAGAAAGCCGCCGGCATCACCGCCGGCAGCAAGACGCCGAACAAGGACAAGGTCGGTAAGGTCACGCGCAAACAGATTTTGGATATCGTGAAAATGAAGTCCAAAGACATCAACGTGAATTCCGAAGATGCCGCAGTGAAGCTGATCGCTGGCACCGCGCGCAGCATGGGAATTGAAGTTGTCGGTTAATCAAAACAAACAATCGCGGGAGGGCTGAAAGCCCGTTTGCACCGCACAAACATAAATGCCCAGCAAAAGATACAAGAAGGCGCTTGAAGTCGTGGACGGCAAAAAAGCCTACGCACTCAAGGAAGCCGTTGGCGTCCTCGCCAAATTCCCCAAAGCCAAGTTCAACGAAACCATTGACCTCGCGTTCCGCCTCGGGGTGGACCCGAAGCAATCCGACCAGATGGTTCGCGGCACGGTTCCGCTGCCGCACGGCAGTGGCAAGCTCGTGCGCGTGCTTGTTTTCGCCAAAGGCGCCGCGGCTGACGCCGCCAAAGCCGCCGGTGCGGAAAACGTCGGTTTCGAAGACATGATTGCCAAGTGCAATGCTGGCTGGTCTGATTTTGATGTCGCCGTGGCCACGCCTGAAGCGATGGTGGAAGTCCGCAAGCTCGGCAAGGTTCTTGGACCGCGCGGCTTGATGCCGAATCCGAAGACCGGCACCGTGACCGACGACACTGCGAAAGCGGTGAAGGAAGTCAAAGCGGGTCGCGTCGAGTTCAAGGTGGACAAGGCTGGCAACGTCCACGTCATCGTGGGCAAGGCTTCGTTCAAGCCCGAACAGCTCGAGGAAAACGCCCGTGCCGTCATCGAGGCCGTCGCCAAGGCGCGCCCGAACAGCATCAAGGGAACCTACATTAATTCTTGCACGCTCTCGGCGACGATGAGTCCGCCCGTCCGTGTGGATGTCCGTGAATTTGCCGCCAACTAAAAGGAATTATCATGCGTGCTGAAAAGAAATTTTTGACAAGTGAATATGTCGTCCGGTTGAACGCCTCGCCGTTCTTCATCGTGTGCGGCTATCAAGGTTTGAAGGTGGCGCACCTCTCCGAGTTGCGCAAACGTCTTCGTCTGGCTGGGGCCGAGATCCACGTTGTGAAGAACACCGTGTTCAACGTCGCCGCCAAGGAAGCGGGCATCGGTGATTTGAACGGCAGCCTTGCCGGACAAGTCGCCGTCGTGACCGGCAACAAGGACATTTTCATCGCCGCCAAGGCGCTGAAAAATTTCGCGGCGGAGTTCGACAAGCTGAAACTTAAGTTCGGCTTTTTGGACAACAAGCGCGTCGAACCGGCCACGCTCATGGCGTATGCCGATTTGCCGAGCCTCGAAGTGCTGCGGGCGAAACTGCTCGGCCTGTTTAACACGCCGGGAACGCAGATCGCGGCGGTCATCAAGGCCAAGGCGGAAAAAGTCGAACAACCGGCTTAAACAATTTTCGACCTGGAATTTCAAATTTGAAGTTTCAGGTCG
This sequence comes from uncultured Bifidobacteriaceae bacterium, assembly GCA_964444085.1. Lineage (GTDB taxonomy): Bacteria > Verrucomicrobiota > Verrucomicrobiia > Limisphaerales > UBA11358 > UBA11358. The sequence continues at coordinate 2,757 of CAYUGC010000332.1, forward strand.
GATTCAAACAAACAACCAAAACGTAAATCGTCGGTTCGCAAGCCGTGAACTGAAAATTGCCGGGGCGCCGGCAGACGACGAGACGACAACAAAGAAAGCAAAGTAAAAATATGGCAGACCTCGGAAATCTCGTGGAAGAATTGAGCAAGTTGACGGTCATCGAAGCCGCCGACCTCGTGAAACAACTGGAAACCAAGTGGGGCGTTTCCGCTGCGGCCTCCGTCGCAGTGGCGGCTCCGGGCGCGGCTGGCGGTGCAGCGGCTCCGGCCGCTGAAGCGCAGACCACGTTCGACGTGATCCTCGCCTCGGTTCCGGCCGACAAGAAGATCGCCGCGATCAAGGCGGTGCGCGAAGTCAAGGCCGGCATGGGTCTCGCCGAAGCGAAGGCTTTGGTCGAAGGCGCTCCGAAGACGTTGCTCGAAGGTGCGAACAAGGCCGACGCCGACGCTGCCAAGAAGAAGCTTGAAGAAGCTGGCGCGAAGGTCGAAGTCAAGTAATTCGTCCGTTTCCGGGGCGGCGGCGTGTTGCCGTCGCCCCTTTTCCACCCGCGAAAGGCGGGACAATTTGACAATTT
>CAYUGC010000333.1:0-3316 GCA_964444085.1 uncultured Bifidobacteriaceae bacterium
ATTGTGAAAGAAGAAACGAAAAGCATGGAAGGCGTCGTCGTGCGCGGCGTCGCGCTCGACAAAAACCAGGCCAAGGTCACGCTCGTCGGCGTGCCGGACAAACCCGGCGTGGCCGCGAAGATTTTCAAGGCGCTCGGCGACGCGACCGTGAACGTGGACATGATCATCCAGAACATCAGCCACGGCACCAGTTCGCCCGCCACCGACATTTCCTTCACCGCCGACAAGCCGGATTTGCTCAAGGCGCAAAAGGTCATTGAAGGTTTGAAGGCTGAAGTCGGCTACCGCGACGTCATCACCGCCGAGAAGGTCGGCAAGCTGTCCATCGTTGGCGTCGGCATGAAGTCGCACACCGGCGTGGCGGGAAAACTGTTCGAGACACTCGCCAACGAAGGCATCAACATTGACATGATTTCGACCAGCGAAATCAAGATCTCCGTCGTCATTGATCTGGCGAAGGGCGAGCAGGCGGTGAAAGCCGTGCACGCGGCGTTCATCGGCTAGATTTTTCGCTGGCTGTTTTCCAGCCTTGGGCCAGAAACAGCGCGGCGCGTTCGTTGAAATTCACGTTTTGATTGGTGCCGGGTTCAAGGCGTTGAATGGCTTCGCAATGTTGACGCAAAAAGTCGTTGGCCTGTTGGTTAAACTGGCCACCCACCAACTCATCCCATCCAATGGCGACGGGATGTTCGGGGTCATACGCCTGATTCCACCCGGTAAAGTTGCCGACAATCCAGACTTTATGGCCGGATTGCAGCGTGACTTCCAGATTTTCCAGCAAAGATTTCATGGCGTTGGTGTTTTTGGCCTGCGCTGCGTAAAGGTCAAACCGGGCGGTTTTCAGGTCGGCCATTGGCGGAACCGTGGACCAAGAACAAGCCCCGTCAAAGTAATGGCCGAAGGTCATGCCATACGTCCAGTTTTTGACGATGACAAAATCTTTGGGGTCAGCCTGCGTGGCGATTTTGTTCGCGAGGGTATCCACATTGGTCATGCGATAATCCAGTATCTTCACGGCAAAGATGCCGGAGATCAGGCTGGTTGCCAGTGCGCCGCCCCAAAAGATTGAGCGGCACCTTCCGGCCAGCCGCGGCAGGGAAATCTCCAGAATGATTCCCGTCAGGGCGAGCAACGGCATAAAATACCAAGGCTGCACGTAATAATTTGCCGCCCGCAAGAACCAGACATACATGAAAACGCCGCTGACGAAGGTTACCGCAGCGAACAAAGCCCGGTCGTCGCCGCGCCGCGTGATGATGTGGCGGACGCCCAGTCCGATGATCCACGCGGCCATGCCCAGCCAGAGCCAGGCGTATTGCGGTATCGGAAAAGCCAGCAGCGAATCCAAGCAGGTCAAAGCGGACGCGGCATCGAAGAAATCACGGTGCAGCACGGTCGAGGTGGCAATGCTGCTGATGGTGCACCAGTATGGCAACAGCGTGACCGCCGCCGCCAGTCCGCTCAAAAACACGCCGGCAGCTGCGCGGTAGTTTCTCCGCCCGACCGCCACCACCATGCCTCCGGCGCAGATCGCCGCCACGAGGGCACAGTTATGATACAAAGTTTGAACGCTCAAGACGGTGCAGGCAGTCAGCACCAGCCAGGATGATTTCCTCCCCGGTTGTTCCAGATAGCGCCACGTTGCGGCAAAGCAGAGCACAATCAATGTGCCGCCCAAACCATAGGCGCGCAAGGTTGAGCCGTAGATGATGACCCAAGCGTTGAGTCCAACCAGCACCAGTGACCAGAGCGGTTGGGAACAACCCAGCCAGCGGGTGGCCAGCCAAAAGACGGCCGTGAGCGACAAGCCTGACAGCATACCCAGCAACCGCCAGTCGGCCCAGCCCAGCCAGTCCCACAAGCGGATGCAGAGCGGGAAAAACACCGGAAATGAATCATTTGTGATGGCCGCCCAGGCACCCAGGCCAATGTTTACGGAATTCACCTCGTCGCGCCAGAGGCCGCCCGCGTGCTCGTAGAAATAAAAATGCAGCGCCATAATCAGGCTGGTCAGCAGGGTGGCCAGCAAGAACTCCGGTGAATAACGAGACTTCAGCGCTCGGTGCAGGATGGCAGTCATTCCCGGCCATTCAACGTTTTTGATGATGATTACTCAATACAAATGCGCTGCCGAACCGGGATTTTTCATTCGCCCGTTAGAAATCACCAAACCCGCACTTGCGTGGCTAATTTTTCCAGCCGGTCAATTTTTGCAAGGTGATCGACTCGTTGTCGCCGAGGTTTTGTGGCGTCGCCCGCTTGAAATCCTCGATATGCGTCGAGCCGCCGCGCCCCAGCCAGCCGAGTTGGTTGTTACAGGTAATCTGATAAAGGTCTCGCTCCAACCGCGCGATAGCCGCGGTAATAACCCGGAAACGAATCGCGCGTGAGATTTTCCGTTCGCCTTGCGCGAGATTGAGCGAACTCGCCTCATCGCGCCAGAGTCCGCCGACATGGGTGAGAAAATAAAAATGCCCTGCCAGTACCGCGCGGCGCGAACACGACGAGCAGCCGGCTTGCATCCCGACAGGGAGCAGCGTTGATGGCGCAGCGTTGATTATCACGCGGCCATTCAACAATTTTGCCGGTGACAAGACATAATAATTGCGCTAGGTTGGCCGCGTGAACATCAATCTGAACCTGCTGCTTACGAACGCGCTGCTGACCGGCGCGGCAGTCGGGTTTTGATTCGTTCCAAGAATTTAACGAAACCCACTGCCGATACGGCGGTGGGTTTTTTGTTTTAACCTGACCGCCGGACGGCAATAATAAGAAAGCCAGACCATGCAAAAAGATCCGTCGAAAAAATACCGTGCGTTCCCGCCCATCCATTTACCGGAACGCCAGTGGCCGAACCGCGTCCTCACCACCGCGCCGCGCTGGGCGAGCGTGGACTTGCGCGATGGCAATCAGGCACTCGCCGTGCCGATGAACGTCTCCCAGAAACTGGAGTTGTTCCAGACGCTCGTGAAGATCGGCTTCAAGGAAATCGAAGTCGGCTTCCCGTCGGCGTCGAACACCGAATTCACGTTCAACCGCCGGCTCATCGAAGAGAAGCGTGCGCCGGACGACGTGTGGTTGCAGGTGCTCGTGCAGGCGCGCGAGGATTTGATCGAACGCACCATCGAGTCTTTGATCGGCGCGAAGAAGGTCATCATCCACATGTATAATTCGACCTCGCCGGCGCAGCGCCGCGTGGTGTTCGGCAAGTCGAAGGACGAAATCAAGGCCATTGCCGTGAAGGGCGCGCAGATGATCAAAGACCGTTTGCACCGGCTCAAAGGCACGGAAGTGATGCTCCAGTATTCGCCGGAAA
>CAYUGC010000334.1:0-3294 GCA_964444085.1 uncultured Bifidobacteriaceae bacterium
GACGGCAAGTTCGACGACTGCCAGGCGATGGTGAAGCAGGCGTTCGCCGATCCCGACCTGAAGCACATCCCGCTCTCATCCGCGAACTCCATCAACATCGGCCGCCTGCTGCCGCAGAGCGTTTATTATTTCTACGCCGCCTCGCGCGTGGCACAGGCGGGCGAGCCGATTGTGCTTTCCATTCCCAGCGGCAATTTCGGCGACATGATGGGCGCGATTGTGGCGCGCGAAATGGGTCTGCCCGTGCGCAAAATCGTCGCCGCCGTCAACGACAACGACGCGTTCCCGAAATTTCTCGCGACCGGCAACTACCAGAAGATTTGCCCGTCGCGCAATTCGCTGTCCAACGCGATGAACGTCGGCCATCCGAGCAACCTCGCGCGCCTGGTTTCCGTTTATGGCGGCCAGATGGATGAGACGGGCAAGATCAGCCGGCTGCCCGACCTAGCCGCCCTGCGCCGCGATCTTTTTTCTTCGTCAGTTTCCGACGAGCGCACGGTCGCCGGCATCCGCGATTTCTGGAACCAGTTCCAGTTGCTGCTCGAACCGCACGGGGCCGTGGCGTGGCAGGGTTTCCTGGACTGGACCGCGCAGGAGCCGCTCGGCAACACGCCGGCGGTCATCGTTGAGACCGCAAATCCGGCGAAGTTCCCTGTCGAGGTGCAAAAAGTCGTGGGCTGGGAGCCGGACGTGCCGGCCAACATGCTCGCATCGCTCAAATTGCCGGAAGATTACGACCGGATGGGAGCGGACTACGGGAAGTTCAAAAGCTATCTGCTGGCGCGGCACTAAATTGCCGCCGCGCGGCTTGAAAAGATTTGGCGTCTTGCTAGGGTTTCATCGTCAGGTCGGCCCCATAGCTCAAATGGATAGAGCCCGCGTTTCCTAAACGTGTTATTCCAGTTCAATTCTGGATGGGGCTACCACCTTTTAAATAAAGGCTGTTACAACAACCGGAGCGACAGTACAACGGACAACACGGGAAAATTTGTCGGACGTGGCAATCAATTGTTGCGGTTACTGGATTTAGGTTAAAACCAAAATGCCACGCCCACGCATTGAGACTGGAAAGGGCTTGTTTCAAAGCACATCATCAGTCGGGTGGAAACAATTTAATCGAATTCATAATTTTCGCCGTTTCCGTATCCAAGGCAGGAAAATCTTTTGGAGCTATAACTTGGACTTCCCACGCAAAGGGCTTCTTGAAAAAAATGATTACCGTGTCTTTGAGTGCCGCAGCTTTGCTCTGAAAGTCCACTGACAATTCTTTTGCGGGAATCCCGTCCACCAGCACATCACGACTGCCATATTTAAAACCCTGAGGATACCTCTCCTGCATCATATCGACCACTTCAGCGGCGTAACTTTCCAAGGTATAATCGTTGTCCGTTGACATTTCTCTGCGATTCAATGAAACAGTGAATGCATATGGCAACAACTGTCCCACATAGGCTTCCACCTTTTCTGAAGGAACGGCTGTCGAAACATTCCGTTTATCCAATCCGACAGGCGAAACAAATTGCAAACCTGCAACTTTATATTCCTTCCACAAACCATCCGCTATCTTGTAATCCTTCAAACCCAAGAAACCTTTTTGAATGGCTGCGTTTCGGGCGTTAATAAAGTTTGGAATGGCAATTGAAAGCATAATGCCATTGAGAGCAACGCCCAAGAGGGCAGATTTCAAAATGTCCTTCGCTCCGTATTTGGGTATGGTTGCTAGCATCACAATGCCCAATAAAAAACCAACGCACACTAGCAAAAGGGCGAATGTTTCAGCGGGGACATTAATCGAAAGCCCACGGGTAAATGCAATTATTACAGTGGCTGCAACCCATGATTGCCAACTCAGTTTGGCAAGTATGGGTGGCATTATGCAGGGTTTTATTGGTGTGTTTTCGTCCATATTGTTTAAGAAAAAAGAAGTGTTCCCTTGTTCGCATCAAAAACACCTGCGAGCGATTGAACCGCCTCAATTGCTTCCTCGAATGTGTGCGACATGAGTGAACCGTATCAATCTCAATTGAGAGCGGCAAGGGCAACTAGCAGAACACCTCACAAGGGGGCAGAATTCGATTTCCAGTTCAATTCTGGATGGGGCTACCAGCCCGCCGCCGTTCAGCGCCAGCTCGCGAGGATCACTTCCGCCGGCGAGGTGTCCGGATGCAGGTAGAACATTTCGCTCACGTCGGTGATGTTTTGCGCCGGCAGTTCCGGCACGGTGAAGTAATAGCCGGGCACGGCAGGATTCACCACCAGCAGCGGATGAAAGCCCGCTTCCGCCGGCCATTTTCCCGTAATCTTGTTCCAAGCCATCGCCAGCGACTTGCTGCCTTTGCCGGGGACGTAATCGCGCCCGGTTTTTTGCACCTCGACCATGCAGCAGATGCGGTCGCCCATCATCACGGGGAAAACCCAGCGCGGCGCCGGCTTGAGCAGCGGCTTGATGGCCTGGCCGGGTTGGTAACCCGCGCGGCCGGACTCTTCAATTGTATAGACCGGCACCGCCGCGCCGAGCTTGGCGTTGGACAAAAAGTCGCCGGCTTCGAACCCGTAGGAATCGGGATACCGGTCGGCCAGTTCAATCACGCTCGCCATCGCGGTGGCACCGGCCAGCTCCAGGCGCTCCTGCTCCGTGCGGACGCGCATCGGGCGCGGAGCGACGGGCTTGAGGGGAACCACCTTGGTCACGGTCACCGGCACCGTTTCAATCACCGGCACGGCGGTCACGGGCGCGGCGGTCGGGGTCATTTTGGCCTTGGCGGCGGTCGCGACATTTTCCACGGCCTCGACGAGGACATTGCCCACCACGACGATGCGGGGCTTGGCCGACTTCACCACTGCGCCGGCGACGGACGAGTTGGCAGCGACGGTAGCCGCAACAGCGGCGGGAGCGGAAGGAGCAGCGGGCACGGCTTTGGCCGGCGTGGTAATGGCGGGCGGCACAGGCGGAGCCACGCGCACCACGGGATGCGCGCCGTGTGTCAGGTGATGCAGGTAAAACCAGTAGGTCACACAGGCGAGCAACGCCGCCACCGTCATCAGCCCGATGCGCAGCCATTTGCGATGCGGCGAACTGGGCCGGTGAAAGTCAACCCCGGCAAATTGGAACTGAAATTTTAGTGGCATACTCATACGCGGTTCACATCTTTATTCGTCACCCGCTCTTTAAGCACGTTGCAAGCCAAGCGCAGGAACCTTTTCCGCAAAATTTTCCTGCTCATTTTCCCCGCCTTTCGCGCCCAGCCCGCCGGCTAGTGTCCACAAATCCCCCGATTTGTCCCGGAACCGGAC
>CAYUGC010000335.1:0-3287 GCA_964444085.1 uncultured Bifidobacteriaceae bacterium
CGATGGCCTCGACCGTGAGCGAAGAAATCGGGATGCCGACGTGGTGATAATCCGCTTCCCATTCGGGCTTGGGCACCACATGGTCGCTGTCGTAAAGCACGATGCCCTTTTTCTTGAGCGAATTGATGTGGCCCTCGTAGCTGTGCTGGTAGAAGCACAGCAGCACGTCCGCGTCGTCGCCGGAGGTCAGCACCTCGCCGCTGCCGATGCGCACCTGGAAAATGGACGGCCCGCCGGAAATCGTGGACGGAATCGTCATGAACGTCATGACTTCCTGCTCGCTGCGTCCGGCCAGGCGCGCGAGGAAACCGCCGATGGCCTGGATGCCGTCCTGCGAATTGCCCGCGATGCGGATGACGACCTCGTTGATCCGCGACACTTTTTTGGCGCCGCCCGTCGACACGCCTACTGCTGCATTGCTACTCATAAGGAGCCTTGGAAACTAAAGATTACTACGGCAAGGTGATTTGACGAACTGAAGACGTTTCAGTGCGACACCGTTGCAGTAACACGTTAAGCCACTTAAGGTGAACGTGTCAATTTCTAATGCAACATATATCTAGCTGTAATATAGAATCTTACGTCGATAGCTGAAAACTGATTTGAAATATCAGCGATTCTGATTAGGTGCATTAATTAACGCTCTGGTCATTATCAGCGCCGGAAGCCGGCGGAGTTTCCCCGCCCGGCCCGAAACCATCGGCGAAAAATGTTGAAGCCGGCCCCGCGATGGTGGATAAAAGCAGCACGATGAAATCCGCCTACGAACTCGCGATGGAACGGCTGAACAAAACCGCGCCGGCCAGCAAGCTCACCGCTGCGCAGAAAAAACAACTGGCGGAACTGGATTCCCAATACGCCGCCAAAATTGCCGGACGCGAAATTGCTCTGAATGGCGAGATCGCCCGGGCCGCCGCCGATTTTGAAAAGGAGGAATCCCTGCGCGACCAACTGGTCAACGAGCGCAAAAAACTTCAGGCCGAGCTGGAGGAGAAAAAAGACCGGGTGCGGCACGGCGCGACGGCGTGAGGTTTGCCTTCCGTCCGCACGGACGTTCTGACATCCTCCCGCCGTGACGCGCACGGAACAACTGCTGGCCGAACTCATCGCTCTGCCGAGCGTCAACCCCGCCTTCCTGCCGCCCCGCCATCCGCACGCCGGGGAAAAAAACGTTGCTGAATTTCTGGCCGTCACCGCCGCGTGCTCCGGGCTGGACGTGGAATTCCAGAAAGTCCTGCCGGGCCGTTCCAACCTCATCGCCCGCCTGCGGCCGCGCGGAAAAATCAAGCAGACCATTTTGCTCGCGCCGCACCTCGACACCGTAGGCGCGGATGGCACGCAGTTCATTCCGCAGCGCCACCACGGCCGGCTGCACGGGCGCGGCGCGTGCGACACCAAAGGCTCCGTCGCCGCCATGCTCGGCGCGCTGTGCGAACTGGCGAAAACCAAATCGCGGCCGCTGGATACGGAAATTGTTTTCGCCGGTCTGATTGATGAAGAACACGCGCAGGCCGGTTCCCGCGCGCTCGCGGCGAGTGGTTTCAAGGCGGACCTGGCCATCGTCGGCGAGCCGACGAAACTCCAGGTTGTCACCGCGCACAAAGGCTGCCTGTGGCTGCAACTGGAGACGCGCGGACGCGCGGCGCACGGCGCGACGCCGCACCTCGGCCAAAACGCCGTGCATGAAATGGCGCGCGTCGTCTGCGCGCTGGAAACGGATTATGCGGTGCGGCTGAAAAAGAAAAAACACTGGCTGCTCGGCGCGGGCACGGTGAACGTCGGTCAGATTTCCGGCGGCACGCAGCCGAACATCGTGCCGGAGAGCTGCACCATCGCGATTGATCGCCGCACGTTGCCGGGCGAATCCGAAACTTCCGTCCGCCGCGAAATCGCCGCGCTGCTGCGGGCGAAAAAATTGTCCGCGAAAGTTACCAGCACCAAGCTCGCGCCCGCGTTGCCGCTGGAAACCGATTTCAAGTTGCCGCTCGTCCAGGCATTTTTGCGCTGCGCCAAACAGGCGCGGCCCGTCGGCGTGGATTATTTCTGCGACGCGGCGGTGCTGGCGGCGGGCGGCACGCCGAGCATGGTGTTCGGCCCGGGCGACATCGCGCAGGCGCACACGGCGGACGAATGGATTTCGCTGGCGGAACTGGAGCGCGGCAAAAATTTGCTGTTCTGTTTCCTTAAATCGCTTTCCTGAACGCCGGGGATTTTTTATTGTCCACGCTTCATGGCTGAATCCGAAAATATCCAGACGGTTGACCACAAGCCGCACGCGGCGTTCTTCCGTCAGAGCGGCTGGCTGATGATCGCCAACATCACGGGCGGCATGATGACGCTGGGCGTGCATCCGCTGAACAAGCTCATTCCCGACTCCGAATACACGGCGTTTGGCGTGTTGCTCATGGTGGTGTCGTGCCTGCCGACCATGCCATTGCAAATGGTGCTGGCCCAGCAATCGGCGCTGGCGCTGGCGACCGGCCGCGAGCGGCAACTTTCAAGCCTGATCCGGCAAGCTTGGCTGTGGACCCTGCTCGTTTGGGTGGCGGGAACGCTGGCGGTGCTCATCTTCCAAAAACAAATCGTCGCCGGCTGGCGGCTGCCCTCGGTGGCCGGCCTGCTGGTTACGCTGCCGCTGGTGCTGTTTTCATTGTGGACGCCGATGTTCGGTGGCGTGCTGCAAGGCCGGCAGGATTTTTTCTGGCTGGGCTGGTCGTCCATTTGCGGCGGCGTGGCCCGGTTGGGATTGGCCGCGTTTTGTGTGGTTGTGCTGGGCTGGGGTGCGGCGGGCATGATGGCTGGCGCGCTGATTGGCATCGGCATTGGCGCGGGCATCGCCATCTGGCGGACGCGTGATTTATGGTCGCTGCGCCCCGAAAAAATTGACATCAAGAACTTGCTGCGGCAGGTGATCCCCCTGTTGTTGGGGTTCGGCGCATGTCAGTTCATGTTCACCTCGGATACGATGTTTGCGAAGGCGTATTTCAGCCCCGACGCGATGAAACCCTATGTGGCGGCCGGCACGATGTCGCGCGGACTGCTCTGGCTGGTGCTGCCGCTGGCGGCGGTAATGTTCCCCAAAATCGTCCATGCCAACGCAAAATCGGAGAAAAGCAATCTCTTCGGCATCGTGGTGGTTGGCACTGCGGTGATGGGTGTCCTGGGGATGATCGGCCTCTGGCTGGCTGGGCCTCTGGCCGTAAAAATTCTTTACAAGCCCAGCGATCTTGCTGGCACGATGGCGCTCATCCCGTGGTATGCGGCGGCGATGGTGCCGCTGGCGCTGG
>CAYUGC010000336.1:0-3153 GCA_964444085.1 uncultured Bifidobacteriaceae bacterium
ATCCCGCTCGTGGTGGACAACACGGTCGGAGTGGGCTTGGTGCGGCCGTTTGATCATGGCGCTGACATTATCGTCACCTCAGCCACAAAATATGTCGGCGGCCACGGCACATCCATTGGCGGCGTCATTGTGGATTCCGGCAAGTTCAAGTGGAACAACGGCAAGTTCCCGGAATTCACGGAACCCGATCCGAGCTACCACGGATTGAAATACTGGGACGCTTTGGGCAACGTGCCCGGCATGGGCAACGTCGCGTTCATCCTGAAGGTGCGCGTGACGCTGCTGCGCGACATCGGCGCGGCGCTGAGTCCGTTCAATTCGTTCCTCTTTTTGCAGGGCTTGGAAACCTTGCCGCTGCGGCAGAAACAACATTCCGCCAACGCGCTCGAAATTGCCAAGTGGCTCAAGACGCATCCGCTCGTGAGCTGGGTGACTTATTCCGGTTTGCCGGACGATCCGAGCCATCCGAATGCGGCGAAATATCTGAAGCGTGGCTTCGGCGGACTCGTCGGCTTTGGCGTCAAAGGCGGACTCGAAGCGGGCAAGAAATTCATTAACTCGGTGAAGCTGCTGTCGCACCTTGCCAACATCGGCGACGCCAAGTCGCTGGTGATTCATCCGGCCTCCACCACGCACTCGCAATTGACGCCGGCCGAGCTGGCGGAAACCGGCGTGTTGCCGGACTACATCCGCCTCTCCATCGGCTTGGAAGACGTGGAAGACATCAAGGCGGACATCGAGCAGGCCTTACAGGTTTCGCAAAAATAAATTCCGGCTTCGCGCGCTGGCGGGAAAAATAAAACCCGCCGGTGTCGCGGTGTTTTGATTTGCCAAACAAAGGTTCAATGGCCAAAAACATTTTTGAAAGCAGCGACGCGGTTCGCACCGCGCAGCCGTTGCGTCATGTGCAAACGGTCACACTCAACGGGTCGCTGCTTTTGGAATCCGGCGGCACGCTGCCCAGCGTCACGGTGGCTTTTGAAACTTACGGAAAATTGAATGCCGCCGGCGACAACGCCATCCTGATTTGCCACGCCATCAGCGGCGATTCGCACGTCGCCCGCCACCATGCCGAAGACGATCCGGGCTGGTGGGATATTTTGGTCGGGCCGGGCAAGCCGGTGGACACGAACCGTTTTTTTGTCCTCTGCCCGAATCTTCTGGGCGGCTGCCGCGGCACGACCGGCCCCGGCAGCATCAATCCCGAAACCGGCAAGCCCTACGGCCCGGATTTTCCGACGACGACCATCGGCGACATGGTGGAGGTCGAGCGCCGGCTGCTCGATCATCTGGGCGTCGGCCAGCTCGTCGCCGTCGTCGGCGGTTCCGTCGGCGGGCATCAGACATTGACCTGGGCCACGCGGCATCCCGGCCGTTTGCGCGGCGCGGTGGTGCTGGCCAGTTCGCCGCGGCTGACCAGCCAGGCGCTGGCATTTGATGTCGTGGGCCGGAACGCCATCCGCCGCGACCCGCATTATCACGGCGGCCAGTATTACGACAAGCCACACGGCCCCGGCGTCGGCCTCGCGCTGGCGCGGATGATCGGCCACATCACCTATCTTTCGCCGGAGGCCATGAGCCAGAAGTTCGAAGCCGACCGGCTGCATCCGCGTGACGTGGCGATTGAATTTGAAAAAACTTTTTCCGTCGGCTCGTATCTCGGCCATCAGGGAACGAAGTTCGTGGAACGCTTTGACGCGAACAGCTACATCACGCTGTCGCTGGCGATGGATTTGTTTGACCTCGGCGGCACGCCGGAGCAGCTCGCGGCGAGTTTCAGCCGCGCGCAATGCCGTTGGCTGGTGCTGAGTTTTTCGAGCGACTGGCTCTTCCAGCCGCGCCAGTCGCGCGACATCGTGAACGCGCTCATCCGCAACAACGCCAGCGTGAGCTACTGCGACATCGAAAGCAATTGCGGCCACGACGCGTTCCTGCTGCCGGATGATTTTGACCGTTATGGCGAAATGGTGCGCGCGTTCATCCAGAATCTTGCGCCGGTGCCGCATCCTCCCGGCGTCGAAAAAGACGAGCAGCCCGGGCGGACCAGCATTTTCCACGAACACCGGCTCGACTACGACCGCATCGTCGAATTGATTCCGCCGGGTGCCAGCGTGCTGGATCTCGGCTGCGGCACCGGCCGGCTGCTGGCGCGGCTCCAGCATCAGAACCACCGGCGGCTGGTCGGCCTCGAGTTGGACGAGCGGAAGATTCTCGGTGCGTTGCAGCACAATCTCAATGTCATCCATGCCGATTTGAACGAAGGCTTGCGCGCGTTCGCTGACCGGCAGTTTGATTGCGTGGTGCTGTCACAGACGTTGCCGGCGGTGAAAGATGTTGAAGGCGTCATCGCCGAGATGCTCCGCGTGGGTGCGACGGGCATTGTCAGCTTTCCCAACCTGGCATTCCACAAGCTGCGCCGCATTCTCGCCGAGGAAGGCCGCGCGCCGCGCGCCTATGGCTGGTTCAAGAACCAATGGCATGACACGGCGGACATTCGGTTTCTGTCCATCGCGGACTTCGAATCGTTTTGCGCGGAAAAGAAGTTTCACATCCAGCGCCGCATCGCGCTAAACACCGAGACCGGCAAGGAAGTCACGGACGACGCCAACCGGAACGCCGATCTCGCCATCTTTGTGCTCGGTCACAACCACCATGAAAAACCATGAGCCGCCACGCCACCGCCAAAGAATCCCGACGCTACTGGCTCACCTTCTCCGCTGATCTCACCCGTCGTCCACTCATCTGGGAGATGAGCAAAAAATTCAAGCTGGTCTTCAATGTCCGCAACGCCAGCGTCACGGAGCAAATTGGCATCATCGCCCTTGAACTTATTGGCGAACGCCCGGCGATTGCAGCCGCCGTAAAATGGTTGCGCAAAAAGGGGGTCGCGGTGGATCCCATCGAACTCGCGGTAATTGAAAGTTAGAGCATTGACAGAAATGATGAGCGAGGCGGGGCGAGGATTTTTGGTTATTGGCGAGGCTTTGGCGAAGGCGCAGGTTTGAAAACCCTGCAACTGAGCCGAAACGAAGCCAAAAAACAAAAAGACCGCTGCTTTCAAATCTGATTCCGCCGCGCTGCAGGATTTATGGAAATGCTCTAGGGCGTGTTAACACTAAAGCGTAAGGCTTCAAAAATGAGCGCGAAGACAAT
>CAYUGC010000337.1:0-3125 GCA_964444085.1 uncultured Bifidobacteriaceae bacterium
CCAGCCGCATCGTGGTCATCAAGGACAACCGGCCGGTGGAATTGACGGTGTCGGAGATTCTGCGCGAGAACACCGATCAGCTTGTCGCCATCCTCAAGCGCGAACTGGAATTGCGCGAGAAAAACCTGCTCGACGAACTGCATTATCGCACGCTGGAACGCATCTTTATCGAGGAGCGCATCTACAAGAAGATCGAGGCGTGCAAGACGAACGAGGCCGTTATTGCGGCAGTTTACGAGGGTTTCAAGCCGTTCAAAAAAGAATTGATCCGCGACCTCGTGGACGCGGACGTGGAAAAACTGTTGCAGGTTCGCATTCGCCGGATTTCGCTCTTCGACATCAACAAGCACCGCGAAGAAATGGAGAAGACGAAGGCGGAGTTGGAAGAGACGCTCAAAAATCTCAAGGGGCTGACGAAATATGTCATCGGCCACCTCGAAGTGCTGCTGGAAAAATATGGCAACGTGTATCCGCGCCTGACCACAAAATCCGCGCGCCACGAGGAAGTGGACGTGAAGGCCGTGGCGTTCAAGGCGTTCAAGGTCAGCTACGACCGCGAGACTGGCTACGTCGGCTACAAGGTTTCCGGCGAGGAATTCCGGCTGGAATGCACAAAGTTCGACAAGCTCCTGCTCGTGTTCCGCGACGGCACCTACAAGGTCACGGAGTTGCCGGAGAAACTGTTCGTCGGGCAGGAATTATTCTTCTGCGGCCTGCCGGATCGTGAAAAAGTTTTCACCTGCGCCTACACGGACCGCGAAGCGAGTTATTTGAAACGCTTCACGTTCGGCGGCACCATCATGAACAAGGCGTATTCGTGCATCCCGGAAAAATCGCGCATCCTGTATTTCGCGCCGGAAACACCGAAGACGCTTTACATCCGCTACAAGCCCGCGCCGCACCAAAAAGTTTCACAGCAGACGTGCGATCCGGTGCAAGTCGAAGTGAAATCACCCAAAACACTGGGGCGGCAGATTTCCATTAAGGACATTTCGTCCGTGACCGCCGAACCAACGCGCGGTTGGGATGAAAAGGAAACGACGACGAAGATTGTCTTTGCGTAGCCGGGCCGGCGGAAGTTTCACGCCGGCGGAGTTTTGGCTTTGGACTTTGGCCTTTAGGCTTTAGACTGGCTTCCATGGGCAAACGACGTGAAGCGCGCGAACGCGCGGTGCAATTTTTATTTCAGCATGACATGAACCCGCCGGCCGACTTGGAGTTGGAGCTGGCGACGTTCTGGAACTCCCAGCGTGCCGCCGCCATCGAGGATGAAAAATCCGGCATGGCCAAGTGGGGCGAAAAGACCGAGCTGCCGCCGCCGACCGTGGACGAGGCGGAGACGCGGCTCTTTGCCGAGCCGCTCATCAAGGGCGTGATCCAGCACCGCGACGCGATTGACGAGCGCATCAAGCAGCACTGCCGCAACTGGGATTTCAATCGCATCGCCGTCGTGGACCGCAACATCATGCGGCTCGCAATCTACGAAATGCTCCATCGCGAGGACATCCCGCCCGTCGTTAGCATCAACGAGGCGGTGGACATCGCGAAGAAGTTTTCCACCGAGGACAGCGGCAAATTCGTCAACGGCATCCTCGACAAGGTGCGCGGCGAAATTCTCCGGCCGGCGCGCAACGTGAAATGAAATTTGCCGACCTGCATCTGCACACGCTTTTTTCCGACGGCACTTTCACGCCGGAGGAACTGGTGCTGCGCGCCCAAAATACCGGCCTCGCCTGCATCGCGCTGACCGACCACGATTCGGTCGAGGGCTGCGAACGCGCAGCGGCGGCGTGCGCGAAGGTGCAGATGGATTTCATCCCCGGCGCCGAACTCACGGCGGAACATGAGGACACGGAGGTCCACATCCTCGGCTATTTTCTCGACACGAAAAACAAAGTGCTGCTCGACCGCATCGCCAAGTTTCAAGCCGTCCGGCAGAGCCGCATCAATGAAATGTGCGCGGCGCTGAACCGGCTCGGCATTCCGTTGAAAGCCGAATCCGTCTTTGCGCTGGCCAACTGCAAGTCGCCCGGACGCCCGCACGTCGCCCGCGCGCTGGTGAAGGAAAAACTCATCGGTAACCTCGACGAGGCATTTGAAAAATATCTCAAAAAAGGCCGGCCCGCGTGGGTGCCCAAGACCAAGATGTCCGCGCTCGAAAGCGTCGAGCTGATACATCAGGCCGGCGGCCTCGCCGTGATGGCGCATCCCGGTTTGAACCGCACTGATGACATCATCCCCGCGCTCGTCGAGGCCGGGTTGGACGGCATTGAATGTTTTCATACCAAGCATTCCACAGTGATGGCCGAGCGCTATTTGGAAATCGCTGAGAAATATCATCTGCTCGTCACCGGCGGCAGCGACTGTCACGGCTTCAGCAAAAAACAGCCGCTCATCGGCACGGTCAGGCTGCCCTACGAACACGTCGAGAAACTCAAAGCCAAAGTCGCCGAACGAAAATCTAAAACCACGGATAAACACAGATAAACACAGATAAACGCGGATTTTGCGGAAACAGATTTTTGAATCTGTGTCCATCTATGAAAATCTGTGGCTGACAAAATGGGACTTTTTTCCAAATTCAAGGCCGGCCTCGCCAAGACGCACGCCAAGCTCACGCACGAGATCAAGCGCATCGTCACGCGCTCGCCCAAGCTCACCGCCGAGTCGCTGGAGGAAATCGAACACGCCCTCATCGCCGCCGATTTGGGCGTGGCGATGACCGCACAAATTGTCGCGGCGGTGAAACAGGCCTACGAAACGCAAGGTTCGGCCGGCTTGGATTATCTCGCCATCGCCCGCGCCGAGATTGAAAAAAGTTTTTCCGGCAACCAGGCGGAACTGAAAAAAGTTTCCACCGGCCCGACTGTCGTTTCCATCGTTGGCGTCAACGGCACCGGCAAGACGACGACCAGCGCCAAGCTCGCGCACCTCGTCCAGTCGCGCGGACAAACCACGCTGCTCGCCGCGTGCGACACCTTCCGCGCGGCGGCCATCGAACAATTGAAACTCTGGGGCGCGCGTCTCAAAGTCGAGGTCATCGCCAGCGCCTACGGGTCCGACGCCGCATCCGTGGCGCACGATGCCGTGACCGCCGCGCTCGCGCGCAAGGCGGATTACCTGTT
>CAYUGC010000338.1:0-3122 GCA_964444085.1 uncultured Bifidobacteriaceae bacterium
GGAATCGGCGGCAAGCCAGAGCTGATATTCGCCCGGCTCGACGAGCCAGTTGCCATTGGCGTCGTAATAGCCAAGCTCCTTCGCGGTCAGTTCAAAGTTCACCGCCTTCGTTTCGCCCGGTTGCAGCAGGATTTTCTTAAAACCCTTCAGTTCGCGCACCGGGCGCGGCCCGGCGGCGGCCGCCAGCGCGCGCAGGTAAAGTTCCGCCACGGCGGTGCCGGCGCGCGCGCCGGTGTTTTTAATTTCCACGCGCGCGGAAATTTTTCCAGGCCGCGGAATGACATTCGTTGCCAGGGCCACCGGGCCGAACTCAAACGTCGTGTAGGCCAGGCCGAAGCCGAACGGATACAGCGGCGTCGTGGGCGCGTCCACATAGTTGCCCTTGTAATCGCCAAAGCCGGGGCGGCCGGTGTTGAAATGGTTGTAGTGAAACGGCACCTGCCCGACGTTGCGCGGAAAGGTCGTGGTCAGCCGGCCGGACGGATCCACCGCGCCAAACAAAACATCCGCGACGCCGTTCGCGCCCTGCGTGCCGGGAAACCACGCTTCCAGAATCGCCGCCGCCTTGGACTGGACTTGCGTCAACGCCAGCGGCCGGCCGTTGAACAAAATGACGACGACGGGCTGGCCAGCCGCAGCGACGGCGTCGAGCAATTCCTGCTGCCGGCCCGGCAGGCCGAGATCGGTGCGGCTGGCGGATTCGCCGCTCCAATCGAGCGGTTCGCCCAGCGCGAGCACGACGACATCCGCCGCCTTCGCGAGTTCGACGGCCTCGGCAATTTCGTTGCTGCCGAGCGGCGTTTCCTGGATCGGCGCAAAGGTGTCAATGTCCAGCGGCAGTTTCACCGCCTTCGAATCCAGCATCGGGCAGCCGCGCGCGACGGAAAGCGGCGCGCCCGCATCCAAATGCTGGCGGACTGCCTCGGCCAGCGAAATCAAATCCGCCTGGTGCGCGCGCGAATGCCACGGGCCGACGAGTTCCTGCGCGTTTTCGGCGAACGGCCCGATGAGCGCGATTTTGCTCGCCCGCGGCAAGAGCGGCAGCGCGCCGTTTTCGTTTTTCAGCAGCACGCAGGCTTTCGCCGCGGCGGCGCGGGAAAGTGCGAGGGCGTCGCTTTGCAAATACGCTGTCTGGCAGCGCGCCTCATCGGTGAACGGCCGGTCGAATAAACCTTTTTCAAATTTCACCATCAGCACGCGGCGCACGGCTTCGTCCAAGACTTTTTTGGAAATCGTCCCCGGCTCCACCTGTTGCTTCAAGGTGTCGTGATACGTCGTCGAAGCCATTTCCATGTCCACGCCGGCGGTCAGGCCGAGGTGCGCGGCTTGGGCGGCATCGGCGGCGACGCCGTGGGGCACGAGTTCGCTGACGGATTCCCAATCGCTGACGACGAAGCCGGGGAATTTCCATTCGCCGCGCAGAATATCCGTGAGCGTATGGCGCGTGCCGCTGGCGGGGAAACCGGAAAGACAATTGAACGAGCTCATCAGCGTCAGCGCGCCGGCCTCCACGCCGGCGTGGAACTGCGGCAGGTAAAAGTTGCGCAGCGTGTATTCGGAGATTTCCGTGGTGTTGTAATCGCGTCCGCCCTCCGCCGCGCCGTAGCCGACGAAATGTTTCAGGCAGGCGACGATGCGGTCGGGGCCGGCGACATTCGTGCCTTGAAAACCGCGCACGCTCGCCGCCGCGTCGAGCGCGCCGAGGAACGGATCTTCGCCAAAGCCCTCGGCAATGCGGCCCCAGCGCGGATCGCGCGCGAGATCCACCATCGGCGCAAACGTCCACGCGATGCCCGCCGCCGCCGCCTCGCGCGCGGCGATGGCCTGCGTCTGTTCAAACAGCGCCGGTTCCCACGCGCACGCCTGCGCCAGCGGAATCGGAAACGCGGTGCGAAAGCCGTGGATGACGTCGTGGCCGAAGATCAGCGGGATGCCGAGCCGGCTTTGCTCGACGGCGAGGCGTTGCAGCCGGTTCCACATCACCGGCGATTCGATGAGCGCGCTGCTGCCGAGAAAGGAGCCGATTTCGCCCTGACGCAACTGGTCGCCGTGTTTCTGGTCCGCGTCGTTCTGCAAATCCACCTGCCAGAGCTGGCCGATCTTTTCCTCCAGCGTCATGCGCTTCATCAGGTCAGCCACACGCTTCACGACGGGCTGCATCGGATTCTCGTAGTCGTCCAACTTGCCGTTCTTGTTCAGGTCAATCCACTGCGGATATATCGAAGCCAGGTTCGTGTGATAAATCGAAACTGATTCGGCGGCGGAAACGGTCACGGCCAGCAGCACGCCGAAAACAGAAGCGGTGAATCTCATGGCGCAAACTCTGGCGGGAAGCGCGGCTAAACTCAAAAACTATTTTACACAAAGACGCCCGGGTGGGGCGCGTCACTCCGTGCGCGCCGGGGTTGGCTCATCCGCCACGTTCGCGGCGGGCAGAGGACTGCCCGCCCGGCCGGTCGCACCGCCCACCAGCACCACGAACTCGCCTTTCAGGCTGCGCTTCGACGCGATGGCCAGCAGTTCCGCCGGCTTGCCGCGCAGAAATTCCTCGAACTTCTTCGTCAGCTCCCGCGCCAGCACCACGTCGCGGTCGGGATAGACCTCGTTCAGTTCGCCGAGCAGTTTCTCGATGCGATACGGCGACTCGTAGAAAACCAAAGTGCCGGGAATTGCCTTCACCGCCTCCAGTTTGTTGCGCCGCTGGCCGGACTTGTGCGGGAGAAAGCCGACGAAATGAAATTCATCCGCCGGCAAGCCGCTCGCCGTGAGCGCGCCGACCAGCGCACACGCGCCGACCACGGCTTCCACGCGAAAACCGGCGGCGATGGCGGCCTTGACCACGCGTTCGCCGGGGTCGCTGATGCCGGGACTGCCGGCGTCGGTGACGAGCGCAATTTTTTCACCGCGCCGGAGACGCTCGATGATCTCCTCGCTGCGCCGGGCTTCGTTGAATTGGAAATAGCTCAGGAGCGGCTTGCTGATGCCGAAATGTTTCAGCAGTTGTCCTGACCGGCGGGTGTCCTCGGCGGCGACCACGTCGCACTCGCGCAGGACGCGGAGCGCGCGAAGCGTGATGTCCTCGAGGTTGCCAATCGGCGTGGCGACGAGGTAAAGCGTGCTGG
>CAYUGC010000339.1:0-3111 GCA_964444085.1 uncultured Bifidobacteriaceae bacterium
TTCGGGTCCACCAGCACGTTCAGGTCGTTGAACTGGATGAGGAACGACGCGTGGCCGATCCACGTCACCGCCACCTGACCGTAGCGCAGACGCGGAAAAATCGGCGGGCGATGCGCGCCGGTGCGCTTGGTGAACCAGCCTTTCAGGATCATCTCCTGAAAAAACGTGCGCGGATTGAAATGCTTCGACGGCGTCAAATCCTTGAACGAACGCGGCAATTTGCGGCGCGGCGGCACGGGGCGGGTGGAGGATGCCTTCTTCATGCGATGATTTGACTGTAACCAAATGAATGCGTTCGACCAATTTCAAAATCATTCGCCCAGATTGTGCCGGAGCAGCGCGCTCAGTTTTGCCGGCGACAGCACGGTGACGACCTTGCCTTTCACGGCGATCAGTTTTTGCGCGCGAAATTTCGCCAGCGTGCGCGAAAACGTTTCGCCCACTGTGCCGAGTTCCGCCGCCAGCACGCGCTTGGTCAGGGATAGCTCGATTTTCACCGGCGCTTCGCCAGCCGGATTCGGGCAGCGTTTGACGAGCCAGTTTGCCAGCCGCGTTTCGACATCTTTCAACGTCAAATCTTCGAGTTGCCCGACCAGTGCGCGGAGATGCACGCTCATCGATCCGAGCATCCGCAACGCCAGTTCCGGTTGCCGCCGCACCAGCGCGAGGATGCCGTCCTTCTGCACCAGCAAAACCTGCGTGGCCTCCAGCGCCCGCGCGTCGGCGGGATAACCGCTCGGCGACGCCAGCGACGCTTCCGCGAAGGAATCGCCGGCGCGGAAAATGTGAATGATCTGTTCCTTGCCGGCAAGGGTCACGCGATGGACATTCACCGCGCCGCGCTGGACGATGTAAAATCCGCGCGCCGCATCACCTTCGCGGAAAAGATATTCACCTTTTGCGAGCGGTTTAACGGAAGTGGCGTCCGCTATTTTTTCCAAATCGCCCGGCGGCAAACCCGCGAAGAGCCGGCAACCGCGCAGCGTGCCGATGAGGACGGTGCGTTTGAGTTCGGCGGGCGATTCGGTCATGCCGGCATTTCAAACCACCCGGCCGCAAAAGTAAATTCTGCAAACGCTTTGATTTGGGTCAAGGCGCGCGGCGGCACTTTCTGCCAGAATGATTTCGTGAAGACGATGAATGACATCGCCCAGCCCCGACTCGCCCGCGAATGGCGGACACTGGCGGCGATGGTGGAGATTTTTTGCCGCCATCACCATCAGCCCGTGGCGGGCTTGTGCGCGGAATGCCGGAATTTTTTGGACTATGCCGAGGTGCGGTTGGAACGCTGCCGTTTCGGCCCGGAAAAACCCGTGTGCGTGAAATGCCCGGTGCATTGTTACCAGCGGGAACGCCGCGAACAGGTGCG
Source organism: uncultured Bifidobacteriaceae bacterium (assembly GCA_964444085.1). GTDB lineage: Bacteria > Verrucomicrobiota > Verrucomicrobiia > Limisphaerales > UBA11358 > UBA11358. Next base: position 1,370 of record CAYUGC010000339.1, read on the forward strand.
CGTCATCATGCGCTACGCCGGGCCGCGGATGTTGTGGGCGTATCCGTTGCTGAGCGTGCGCCACTGGCTCGACGGCCGGCGGAAAGCGCCGGTGATTTAGCGGTAGGGCTGAACTGCTGGTCAGCCAATTTGCACCGGCACCGGGATGTGGTAAATTGCGTTGACCACAGAGCCACCGGTTTCAGTAGGCATCCCAGCCTGCAACCACTTCGTGAGCGCCGTGGTAAAAAAACAGCGCAGGTGTGATGCCTGCGCTGAATTCTTTGAGCAAATTCAGTTCCCTTTGCAACTCGTCGCCACCGGCACGGCGGGCGCGCCGAGCGGTTTAAATTTCGTGACCTTGATGCGGAACTCGCCGGGATCGGCGGACAATTTTTCCCAGGTGAACGTCCCTGGCCATTGCTCGGCAAACTGGTCGCGCAGCCGCGCCGGTTCGTGGCCGTTGCGGATGATGAAATGTTCGCCCGCCGCCAGTTCGGTGAACGTTTTGACGAGGAGCGGATGTTTGAGGGAACAGTCGAGTTCGCGCACGTCCAATACTTTGTCCGCGCCGATGGGGTATTCAGTGGTCATGTTTTTTGAGGTTAATGGTGAAATTATTATCCGGCAACTCCGGTTTGCTTAGCGTGAGCAGCATGGAAAACTGCGTCGTCGCCTTCGCCGCGTGCGGCAGATTCGGCGGCATATAAAGCAAATCGCCGGTTTTCAATTGGTGTGTTTCACTGCCCAGAGAAAAATCACATTCGCCCGATAGGATCTGCACGACCGCGTGTTGCGTGGACGTATGCTCGGTCAGCTCCTGCCCCTCGGCGAAACCGAACAGCACCACGCGCGAATTCGCCGTGCGCAGCAGTGTGCGGCTCACGATGCCGTTCGGCGCGAACTGCGTTTCCGCCGGCAACGACAGGATTTTCTGCGCGCCCGCCGCGATCAAAGGTTGTTCAGCCATGCCGACACTCTAGCACACCGGCTTTTCCCGGCCTTGATGCAGGTCAAAGTTTTGCCGGATTGATTTTTGAACCTTTCCGGCCATGATGGAGTCGAACCTGAAAATCGTTATTCCAAATTGGCGCGTCCGCCGTTTTGGCGTAATGCCGGCGAAAGGCAAACCATGAAAACTATTTTTCCACTTTTGATTATGTCCGCCTGCCTTTGGCTGGCCGGCTGCGCCACGCCGCCGCCACCGCCGGCGGTTGACCTTTCCGGCAGCGGCCCGCAGGTCGGCGAACTGACCATCATTTCCGCCACTTACGGTTCCGGCGGCAACGTGGCCGATGTCACCGACCGCGTGCAAAGGCGCCTGCACATGGACAACGGGGAGTTCTATGTGAGCCCGCAATGGCTCAAGGCCGATCCCAGCCCCGGCTGGAACAAGGAACTGATCATCAATTACGACTATGCCGGCCAGCGCGTCATGTTTCACGCCGGCGAAAATTCACGGGTCACCTACTGGATTCTCCTCGACCAGGCCCGCAGCCGCAAACCGCACCACGACGGCCCAACCTGATTCGCGCGCGGCGGGCGAAAACCAAATTGTGTTGCGGAAAATTCAGTCTAAAATTTCCGCATGGCTGAACTTGACCCGCAACTCGACAAATTTCTCCGCCAGCAACCGAAGCTCGGCAAGGGTGCTTACCTTGCCAGCACCGCCGTCGTCATTGGCGACGTGACGCTCGGCGCGCACAGCAGCGTGTGGTATGGCGCGGTGCTGCGCGGCGACATCAACCGCATCGTCGTCGGCC
>CAYUGC010000340.1:0-3107 GCA_964444085.1 uncultured Bifidobacteriaceae bacterium
CCGGGGCGGTCTTCGGTTTTCCCTTCGCTTCGCTGATCGCGCCAATCATGTAGAGACTGCTCTCCGGGTAGTCCTTGAATTCGTCGTGCAGGATTCGCTCGCAGCCGTCCAGCGCGTCTTTGAGGCTGACGAGTTTTCCGGTCAGGCCGGTGAATTGTTCGGTGGTGAAAAAGGGCTGCGTGAGAAATCGCTCCAGCAGGCGGGCGCGCACGACCACTTTGCGATCCTCCGGCGAAAGCTGCTCCAGGCCGAGCATGGCGATGATGTCCTTGAGTTCGCCGTATTGCGCGAGCGTGCGGCGGATTTCCTGCGCGAGGGCGTAATGCCGTTCTCCGACGATGCCCGGCGTGGCCATCTTGGAACTGGATTGCAACGGGTCAATCGCAGGAAAAAGCCCTTCGCTCGCCCGCTTGCGCGAGAGCACGATGGACGCCGAGAGATGCGAAAACGTATGCACCGCCGCCGGATCGGTGAAATCATCCGCCGGCACATACACCGCCTGAATCGAGGTGATCGCGCCGGTGTCGGTGTTGGCGATGCGCTCTTCCAACCCCGAAAGTTCCGTGCCCATCGTGGGCTGATAACCGAGGCGCGACGGCATCTGCCCCATCAAGCCGGATACTTCCATGCCGGCCTGGATGAAACGGAAAATGTTGTCAATGAGCAGCAGCACGTCGCGATGTTCGTCGTCCCGGAAATACTCGGCCATCGTCAGCGCCGTGTGGCCCACGCGAAACCGGCTGCCCGGCGGCTCATTCATCTGGCCAAAAATCATCACCATGTTCGGCAAGACGCCAGCGGCCTTCATGTCACTGTAAAGCTCCTCACCTTCACGACAACGCTCCCCGATGCCACAGAAGATGCTCACGCCTTCCTGATGCCGGATCATGTTGTGGATCATTTCGGTGAGCAGGACGGTTTTGCCCACGCCCGCGCCGCCGAACAATCCCGCCTTGCCGCCACGCTCCAATGGCACGAGCACGTCAATGACCTTGATGCCCGTCTCGAAAATTTCCGACTTGGTAGAACGTCGCGCCAGCGATGGCGGTGCGCGATGCACCGAACGCCATTGGACATCAGCGGGTGCGGCTTCACGATCAATGGCGTTGCCAAACACGTCGAACATCCGGGAAAGAATGGCCTTGCCGACCGGCGCTTTCAACGGCCCGCCTGTGTCTGTGACCACCATGCCGCGCGCGAGCCCCTGCGTAGGCGTCAGCGCAATTCCGCGCACATGCCGCGCATCCCGCTGCGCCAGCACTTCGATGACAATCTCGTTTTTAGCGCCCGAACGCAGCACGGAGTAGATTGGCGGCAACGGCCCGTCGAAGCGCACATCCACAACGCTGCCGCGCACCGAGGCGACCGCGCCGAGATTTGCAGTGCTGGTTTTGGCTTTCATGCTTGGTATCGGGTGATACTTAAATTTCACGATACTCCGTCGAAGTAATTTTATCCTCTGGATGCGAGGAAACGTATGGGGTGAACACCCCATGAAATTACGGACGCGTTGTCGCAGGCAAGTCGGCGGGAGCACCAGGTGGCAATCGTTCCGGCAGGTCAAGGCGGGCGACACCGATCCGGTTGTTGGCCATTCCGTAATAGATGTCGAAGCGATCCGGCGAGCCGAGATCGTCACGCCGGTCACCCTCGCAGCCGCCGCTACCGTCAGATCGCCGCTCGTAATCAGCTTCCGGCTCAAGCGCAATGCCGAGCCGTTCGACTCCGGATGGGGCGCCGGCCTCATTGAATTTTACGCGGGCGATGCCAATGCATGAATAGTTGCCCTTGGCGACGAGCCGCGGAAACAGGTAAAGCTTGCCGTCCGGGCCGCGAGTGGCCGCCGGATTCAGAACACCTTCAATCTCCTGCGGATTTCCTGGCTCCGGTTCCATCAACATTCCCGGGCGTTGTAATTGAAAGCCACTCATCAGGTCTTCTCCTCACGAGGTTTTGTAGTTTGAACACCACCCAGACAAGCGACAATGGCCTCAATCAGCGTCCTACATTTTCTTTTCTTCATCGAAGTTTGTAAAAAAAATCAAGCTAGTTTTACCACCATCTTGCCAATATTTTCCCCTTTGAAGAGGCCGATGAATGCACCCTTGGCGTGGTCGAGGCCTTCCACGACAGTTTCTTTGTTCTTCAATTTACCCGATTGCAAATAGCCGCCCACTTCCTTTTCAAATTCGCCCTGACGATCCAGCCAGTCGCGAACGATCAACCCCTTCATCGTCAGCCGTTTGGTCGTGATGTTAAATAAATTGGAAGGGCCGGGCCGTGGTATTTCCTCGTTGTAACCGGAGATGCCGCCGCAGGCGATGATCCGGCCATGCACGTGCAACATTGAAAGCGCGGCTTCCAGCGCTTCACCGCCGACATTGTCGAAATACACATCAATCCCGTCAGGGGCCTCAACCTTCAATTGTTCAATCACCGGGCCGGTCTTGTAATCGAAGGCGATGTCAAAGCCGCATTCCTCGCGCAGAAATTTCACCTTCTCCATGGAACCAGCGGAACCGATGACTTTGCAGCCGCGTATTTTCGCCAGTTGGCCGGCGACATTACCGACTGCACCGGCGGCACCCGAAATATAAATGACATCGCCTGCTTTGACCTCCACCAGATTCAAGCCAGCCCACGCCGTCATGCCCGTCATGCCAAGCGCACCGAGATAAACCGAGAGTGGTTGAACCGCACGGCTGACCGGATGCAGGTCTTTCGGTGAGGCGGTGAAATATTCCCGCCAGCCAAAGTTGGAAACGACGGCGTCGCCCACTTTGAATTCCTTGGTGCGCGACTCGACGACTTCACCGACCGCACCCCCCTCCAGCACTTTGCCGATCTCGAATGGCGGCACATAAGATTTTCCATCATTCATGCGACCGCGCATATACGGATCCACCGACATATAAAGATTGCGAACCAGCACCTGTTGATCGGGCAGCGATTTTAGTTCGGCTTGCGCCCGCTTAAAGTTGGCGGCGGTGGGAATTCCTTTCGGGCGGGAAGCCAGCCTGATTTCGCGGCTAATGATAGCTTTCATCATTTGCTCCTTATGTTTATTCCTTGGATATATCACGATCCGAATTGATGCCAATCGGTTT
>CAYUGC010000341.1:0-3098 GCA_964444085.1 uncultured Bifidobacteriaceae bacterium
CCTTGGCGACGGCGTTGGAAATGATCACGTTGCCGGCAGTTTCCTTGACGATGGTCAGCGCCTGCAAAATCGGCACGCCGCTGCTGACGAGCGTGCCCAGCGTGCGGGTGAAGCGCGAGATGGCCACCTTGGTCACCACCGGACCGGTCGGCGGCACCGTCAATTTCACCTTGTCCCAGAAGTGCCGGCCAAACTTGGTCTTGATGAAGAGCAAAAACAAAACCACAAACACGGCGACGCCGCCCATGGTCGGCAGGATGTGGTGCAAAATCACGTCGCTGACGCCGAGCACAAACAGGGTGAAACCGGGCATCGTGATGTTCATGCCGGCAAACACGTCCTTGAACTTGGGGACCACGAAGCACATCAGCAAAATCATGATGCCGACGGCGACGATCAAAACCGCCACGGGATAAAACAGCGCCGCCTTGACCTTGCCCTTGATCTTCTGGGCCTTTTCGGAAAATTCCGAGAGCCGCTTCAGGACGACTTCCAGCACGCCGCCCAGTTCGCCGGCCTTGACCATGTTGACGAAGAGCTTGTTAAAAACCTTCGGGTGCTGTGCCAGCGCCTCGGAGAACGTGCTGCCGCCCTCGATGGAGGTGGCCAGCTCGGCCAAAATTCTTTTGAGGTTGCCGTTGCGCTCCTGCTTTTCCAGCACGCGCAGACCGCGCAGCAACGGCAGGCCGGCGTCCACCAGCGTCGCGAGCTGGCGCGTGAACGTGGTCAGCACCTTCGCCTTCACGCCGCCGCCGAGGCCGGGAATCTTGATGTTGATGTTCATCGCCCCGCCCTTTTTGCCACCGGCCTTGGGCCGGGCGGCCGGCTTGCCCTTGGCTTTTTTCCCGGCGGATTTGTCCTCCTTGTCGGCCTCGGTGATCTTGGTCGGGAACAAGCCCATGTCCTTCACGCGCCCGATGGCCTCGTTCTGGCTGCCCACTTCGATGGTGCCCTTGGTTTCATTGCCACGGGCGTCGAGAGCTACATAATTATATCTTGGCATAACTCAATCGAAACCTAAAACGCTGAAATGCTGACAGGCTGAAACGCTGAAATCATTTCCCAAGTTCAGTATTTCAGTTTTCAGTATTTCAGTTTTTTTCATGTGTATTTGACGACTTCGTCAATGGTGGTGTCACCGTCGAATATGCCGCGCAAACCGTCTTCGCGCAAGGTGACCATGCCCAGCTCGACGGCTTTCTGGCGCAGCACCACCGTCGGCGCGCGCTCGTTGATGAGGTTGCGGATGGCGTCGCTGACGACGAGCAATTCATAAATGCCCTTGCGACCCTTGTAGCCGGTGTCGTTGCAGTTCGAACAGCCGCGGCCGTAATGGAAAATCTTGTCACCCAGATCGTGCGGCGAAAGCCCGAGCAGCGACAACTGCTGCTCCGTCGGCTCGAACGGCGTCCGGCAGTTCTTGCAAATCGTGCGGACGAGCCGCTGGCCGAGCACCGCCATCAGCGTCGAGGAAATCAAAAACGGCTCCACGCCCATGTCCACCAGACGCGTGACGGCGCCGGGCGAATCGTTCGTGTGCAGCGTGCTCAAGACCAAGTGACCCGTCAGCGACGCCTGGATGGAAATCTGCGCGGTTTCCAAGTCGCGGATTTCGCCGACCATGATGATATCCGGGTCCTGGCGCAAAAACGATTTCAGCGCCTTGGCGAAGGTCATGCCCACCGCCTCCTTCACCGCCACCTGCATGATGCCCTCGATGTCGAATTCCACCGGGTCCTCCGCCGTGAGCAGCTTGGAATCAATCGTATTGACGCGGCGCAGGCAGGAATAGAGCGTCGTGGTCTTGCCGCAGCCGGTCGGGCCGGTGACGACGAAAATGCCGTTCGGCCGCTGAATCACTTCCGTCACGAAGTCATAGACATATTTCGGAAAACCGAGCGACTCGATTTCGAGGTTCACCGAGCCGCGGTCCAGCACGCGCAGCACGATGGATTCGCCGAAAGCCGTGGGCAGGCACGACACGCGCAAATCAATCTGCTTGCCGCCGATGTTCATGTTGATGCGCCCGTCCTGCGGCAGGCGCATCTCTGAAATGTTCAGATTCGACATGATCTTGATGCGCGAGGCGACCGGCAGCGCCAGATGCTTCGGCGGCGGCGTCATCTCGTAAAGCGCGCCGTCCACGCGGTAGCGGATGCGGAACTCGGTCTCGAACGGCTCAAAGTGAATGTCCGACGCGCGATCCTGCACGGCCTGCTGCAAGACGAGGTTGACGAATTTGACAATCGGCACCTCGTTCGCCAGCGCCTCGGCGGCCCGGGCGTCGTCGCCGGCCTCGACCAATTCCTTGGCGATCCGCTTGTCGTCCCCCAGCTCCTTGAGGATTTCCGAAAAACTTTCGTTATCTTCCTGGCCGTAAAGCCGTTCGATGGCGCGCTGGATATCGCCGGGATCGGCCACGACAATCTGCACGTCGCGCTTGGCGACGAAATTGATCTCATCCGCCTTTTGCTGGTCGAGCGGATTCGCCAGCGCCACCTGCAGCGTGCCGTGGCTGAAACCGACCGGCAGGCATTTGTAGGTTTGCGCCACCTTGACCGGAATCAGACTCAACACGTCCTTCGGAATCTCGCGGTCCTTCAGCGAGACGACCTCCGTGCCGAGCGACGTCGCCATGATGTGCAGGATGTCGTCCAGCTTCATGATGCCGAAATCCTGCAACACCTGGATGGCCGGCGTGGCGTTGCGCTTCAGCTCGCCCGCCACTTCCTCGAACTGCAAATCGTCGAGCATCCCCTGCCCGTGCAGGAGGTTCAACAATGGATCGTTAATTTCCTCGGACATGAAAAATTATTTTTTGCCGCCCTTGTCCACCGCCTGCGCCAAGTCCAGTTCCTGGAGCTTGGCCATGATGGTCGTCGGGTCCTGCGACTTATTGATGACCTCCTCGCGGGCGATCATGCCGGCGAGGTATTTATCAATCAGGAACGAGTCCAGCGTCACCATGCCGTATTTCATGCCGGTCTGGATGTCGGACTGGATGCGGAACGTCTTGTTGTCGCGGATGAGCGCGGCGATGGAGGGCGTGTTGATCATGATCTCGAACGCCGCCACGCGGCCCGGCTTGTCAATGCGCG
>CAYUGC010000342.1:0-3085 GCA_964444085.1 uncultured Bifidobacteriaceae bacterium
AGTTCCTCATGGCGGGCGTGTTCCCGAACACGGAGCGCTCCAAGCCGCTACCGCCGGAACTATTTGCGCGCCTCGCACAGCCGAACCTCGTCTTTTACCATTGGGAAATCACGGCAGTGCGCATGGGCGACCGGTTTGACCAGTTGCCGCAGTTCACGCAACTGGTGCTGATGCTCACCAATCACCGGCAGCTCGGCGGCGAATCGGCGGCGATGAAGTGGCTGCGGAAATTTTCGCCGGCGCTCGGCAACACCGTCACGGAAGTATTCCAGACCGGCCCGGCGGAAATGTCCTTCACGCGCACCGCGCCCGGCGGCCTGACGGCGGCGGAGATTCTCGCGCTGGCAAGCTGGCTGGAAGCGCCGGATTTTCCCGGCTGCAATATAAAAATCCAGCGCCCGGCGAAGCGCCTCCATCCGGTTCCCGCCGTGCCCACGAAATAATTTCATGCTCAAGCTTGGCGTCAACATTGACCACGTGGCCACGGTGCGTGAGGCGCGTTACCGCGGCCTTGGCCACGGCGAACCCGATCCCGTCGCGGCAGCGCAGCTTTGCGAGGCGGCCGGCTGCCACGGCATCACCGCGCATTTGCGCGAAGACCGCCGGCACATCCAGGACCGCGACATTTGGAAACTGCGCGAAGTCGTCAAGACGCGGCTGAACCTCGAAATGGCCAACGCGCCGGAGATCGTGGAAATCGCGTTGAAGCTCAAGCCGGAGATCGTCTGCATCGTGCCGGAGCGTCGGCTGGAAGTGACGACCGAAGGCGGACTCGACGTGGTTGCGGCGGAAAAGTCGCTGACCGAGACGCGCAAACAAATGAACGACGCCGGCATCGAGGTGAGCCTGTTCATCGCGCCGGACGAAAAGCAGATCGAAGCCAGCGCCCGCACCGGCGCACAATTCATCGAGCTGCACACTGGAAAATTTGCGGAGGATTTTTACAAAGCGGAAAGTGAAAAGCGGAAAGCGGAAACTGAACTGCAACGCCTCATTGCCGGCGCGAAGCTGGCGCACTCGCTCGGCTTGAAGGTGAATGCCGGGCACGGACTGAACTACATCAATCTCGCCACGCTGTTTGCCGTGCCGCATCTGGTGGAATTGAACATCGGCCACAGCCTCGTGAGCCGCGCGGTGTTCGCCGGCATGGAAACCGCCGTCAAAGAAATGCTGGCGGTGATGCAGGGCTATCGCCAATAGTTCCACGCGGTGGCGTGAGGCTGCTTCGTGGAAAACTCGCTTGGGCCCCGGGCTTCAGCCGAAGCGAAGCACGTTGATCACGCAATGAGCGGAATTCCAAAGGTCGTCGAGCAGCCCATCCACGTCCGGCCCGGCAATGCAGACAACACAGACCGGCACATTATCCTGCTGCGATGAAATCAGGCTCAACACGCGGAGTTTCCGCCGACGGGCCGCCTGGCTGATGAAGGTGAAAACATCTTCGCCGCTGGAAACATCGAAGGTGATCCGGGCGCCATGCTGGGGCGGTTCAAAAAAGCTGACAAAGGCGCGAAAGATGTCTGATTGGGTTATCAGGCCGACCAGGTTTTCCCCATGCATGACCGGAAGCACGCCAATTTTTTTCTCCGTCATCCGCCGGGCCGCCGCTTCGATGGGGGTGTCCAGCGGGGCCGTCTCCAGTTGGCGGCTCATGATGTGCGACACCTTGACGGGCGTCAGCGCGGTCTCTGGCCCGGAAACGGCGAACGGGTTCACATCTGGCGGGAAGGCGTGCAGGATGTCTTTGGCCGAAATGATTCCCAGCAGGTGCGTGACGTGCGGATGCTTCTCCACGACAGGCAGGCGGCGGATGCTTTTTTGCGCCATCAGCGCGGCAGCCTCGGCAATCGTGGTTTCCGGCCCGATCGTCACCAAATCCCGCGACATCCACATGCTCAAGATCATTTTCGGGCGGGATTGAAGATGAATCCCTAAATCACGCGGCTTTGGACCCCTGCATCTCGCCGTGGACTTTCACCACGGCCTTGAGCAGCGCGTCCCAATCCGCCTCGGTCGTTTCCCAGCCGGCGCTCATGCGCACGGCGCGATGGGCTTGCGCGGATTTGTAACCCATCGCGGAAAGGACGTGCGACGGCTCTTCCTTGCCGGTCGTGCAGGCGGAACCGGTGCTGACGGCGTAGCCCGCCTTGTCGAGGCGGATGACCCATTGCGATTTGCGGTCGCCTTCGGGCATCAGCGCAGAAACCGTGTTCCACAGGCGCGGCTGGTTCTGGCCGAGAATCGTCGCGCCGGGCAAGGCGCGGAGAAATTGCGCCTCGAAATTATCGCGCCAGACTTTGCGCAGCAGATGTTCGCTGCGGGCAATTTGTTTTTCGCGGACCTCCAGCGCGGCCATCATCGCGGCGATGATCGCGACGTTTTCCGTGCCCGCGCGGCGTCCGCCTTCCTGCTTGCCACCGTGCAGCAACGGCGTGATGGCTTTGCGATGCGGAATTTTCAGAAAACCCACGCCGCGCGGCCCGCCGAACTTGTGCGCCGCGCCGCTGACAAAATCACATTCGCCCAAGCCGGTCATGGGCAGCTTGCCGATGAACTGCACGGCGTCGGTGAAGAACGGAACGGCATAGGCCTTGCAAATCGCGTGCAGCTCGCGCCACGGCTGGATAACGCCGGTCTCGTTGTTCGCCGCCATGACGCCGATGAGTCCCGGACGCTTGTCCGCGAGTTCCATCGTGACCCAATCCATGTCCACCACGCCGTCGCGCGTGACGGGAATCAGTTTTGCGCGCCTGCCGAAATAATGCTTCGCCGAATCGTGAACACAGGGATGTTCGATGGCGGAAATCCAGATTTCATCCTGCGCGCCGAGCGTTTGGGCAAAATGATGCGTGACCATGTTGTTCGCCTCGGTCGCGCCGCTCGTCCAAATGAGGTCCAGCGGATGACAGCCGAGCAACGCCGCGAGCTTCTCCCGCGCGTCGGCCAGCGCAATGCTGGCGCGCGTGCCGGCCTGGTGCATGGACGATGGGTTGCCGCCGATCTTCTCGGTGACGTTGAGCCACGCTTCGCGCGCCTCGCGCATGACGGGCGCGGTGGCGTTGTAATCGAAGTAAATCATCGGCCT
>CAYUGC010000343.1:0-3074 GCA_964444085.1 uncultured Bifidobacteriaceae bacterium
GCGTGGAGTTGCCGTCGCTCCCGACCTCGATGTAAAGGGTCTGCATCGAGGCGGCGAAGTTCGGCTTGAACAAAATGTCGAGAATCTCGCTGCGCTGCTTATTGGGATAATCCTTGAGCAGCACCGAGGTGGCGCCGCCACCGCTCACGGCACCTACGCCTTCAAATAATTTCCCCGGACCGGTGCCGTCCAGAACCAGCATCTGGTTGGTGTGGACAACGGCTGGCCCGGCGGGGGCATGGGTCTCGCCGGCAACCTGGTTGGTGTCCTGGGTGAACGCGGGGCTGATGCCGGCCACGAGGGCCAAGGCAATGAAGATGCGGGTGCGGGAATGATTGGCTGATTTGCGGCTCATGTTCGTTACAAAAGTTGCGATTGGGCTGGTGATGTGGCGAAAATCTACAAGGAGCCGCCATGAGCAGCAATGATGAATGGGTTGCTGCGCGAAAAATATCCGTCTTCCCGCGGCCTTCGCTTTGCTTCCGTTTCCGCAACGCTTCCATGCCATAAGTCATCACGGCAAGCCGTGGTTGAATTTTCGTTTCTTTGCGCCTTCGCACCTTTGCGTTAAAATATTTTCGCGCGGTTCGCGGTCGAAATCATTTTGCGGCTGGCCGGGAAACTCGCCCGGCAGCATCTGTGGTTCAACCGTGTCCTTCGGTGGCTGAAAAATTCCCAGACTTGACGCGGCGGGCTTTCGGTCTCATTGATTAGCTATATGCAACTCGACAAGCTCACCCTCAAGTCACAGGAGGCGTTGCAGGAGGCGCAACGGCTCGCGCGGGAACAATCGCATCAGGAAATGGACGGCGAGCATCTGCTGCTCGCGTTGCTCGGCCAGGCCGAGAGCCTTGTGCCGGAATTGCTCGCGCGCCTTGGCGTGCCGCCCGCCAAACTCCAGCCGGATTTGGACAAGGAACTCAACCGCCGGCACAAGGTCGAGGGCGGCGCCGATCCTTACGCCGGGCGGGATCTGCAAAAGGCGCTCGACGCCGCGCAGTCCGAGGCGAACAAACTCAAGGACGATTACGTCAGCACCGAACATCTGCTGCTCGGCCTGCTCGACGAAGCCAGCCCGTCGCTTAAGAAAATCTTCACTGCGCACGGCCTCAAGCGCGACGCGGTGCTCAAGGCGCTTGCGGAATTGCGCGGCAACCAGCGCGTGACGGATCAGGCACCGGAGGCAAAATTTCAGGCGCTCGACAAATACGGTCGCGATCTGACCGCGCTCGCGCGGCAGGGAAAAATTGATCCGGTCATCGGCCGTGACGAGGAAATTCGCCGCGTGATGCAGGTGCTGACGCGTCGCACGAAAAACAATCCCGTGCTCATCGGCGAGCCGGGCGTGGGCAAGACGGCCATCGCCGAAGGTCTTGCGCGGCGAATCGTCAGCGGCGATGTTCCCGAATCGCTGAAAAACAAGCGGCTCGTGGCGATGGATTTGAGCGCGATGATCGCCGGCGCGAAATATCGCGGCGAATTCGAGGATCGGCTCAAGGCGTTTCTCAAGGAGATCACCGCGAGCGAAGGCAAAATTATTTTATTCATAGACGAGTTGCACACCATCGTCGGTGCGGGCGCGGCGGAAGGCGCGACTGATGCGGCGAACATCATGAAACCGCAGCTCGCGCGCGGGGAACTGCGCTGTGTCGGCGCAACGACGCTCGACGAATACCGCAAACACATCGAGAAAGACCCCGCGCTCGAACGCCGCTTCCAGCCGGTGCAGGTGAACGAGCCGACGGTCGAGGCGACCATCGCGATTCTGCGCGGGCTGAAGGAGCGTTACGAAGTGCATCACGGCGTGCGGATTCAAGATGCCGCGCTTGTGGCCGCCGCCACTCTCTCGCATCGCTACATCACGGATCGGTTTTTGCCGGACAAGGCGATTGATCTCGTTGACGAAGCGGCGTCGCGCATCAAGATGGAACTGGATTCCAAGCCCACGGAACTGGACCAGCTTGACCGGCAGATTTTGCAGTTGGAAATTGAACGCACCTCGCTCGCGAAGGAAAAGGACGCGGCGAGCAAGGAACGGCTCAAGATCATTGATAAACAAGTCGCCAACTTGAAGGACAAATCCAAGGCGCTCACCGCGCAGTGGCAGAATGAGAAAACCGCCGTCAATGCCGTCAGCATTGTGCAGGCGCAACTGGAACAGGCGAAGATTGAATTGGAAAAGGCGCAGCGCGTGGGCGACCTCACGAAGTCGGCGGAGATTCAATACGGCAAGATTCCCGATCTGGAAGCCAAGCTGGCGAAGATTGAAAAGCAATCCGCAGACTCGCCCGCAGGTGGCAGGAGCAGCTTGCTCCTTCGCCAGGAAGTCACCGACGAGGACATCGCCCGCGTCGTGGCGTCATGGACGCACATTCCCGTGTCGCGGATGCTGGAAGGCGAGCGCGAGAAATTGCTCAAGATGGAGGAGCGTTTGGGGCAGCGCGTCATCGGCCAGAAGGCGGCGATCACCGCCGTGTCCAATGCCGTGCGCCGCGCGCGGAGCGGCTTGCAGGATCCGAACCGGCCCATCGGCTCGTTCATTTTCCTCGGCCCGACCGGCGTGGGCAAAACCGAGACGGCACGCGCGCTGGCGGAATTTCTCTTCGACGACGAGAGCGCCATGATCCGCATAGACATGAGCGAATACATGGAGAAACACACGGTCGCGCGGCTCATCGGCGCGCCGCCCGGCTACGTCGGTTATGAGGAAGGCGGCCAGCTCAGCGAAGCCGTGCGCCGCAAGCCTTACTCCGTGATCCTGTTCGACGAGATCGAGAAGGCGCATCACGACGTGTTCAACGTGCTGCTGCAAGTGCTCGACGACGGCCGGCTCACGGACGGGCAGGGGCGGACGGTGGATTTCAAGAACACCATCGTCATCATGACCAGCAACCTCGGTTCACCCATCATCCAGGAGTTTTTCCAAAACGAAGATGGAAGATCGAAGCTGGAAGATGGCAAAAAATCGCAAATCGCAAATCGTAAATCGGAAATGGAAAAGGCGGTGCTGGCCGAGTTAAAAAAACATTTCCGCCCGGAATTCCTGAACCGCGTGGACGACGTGATCATCTTCC
>CAYUGC010000344.1:0-3054 GCA_964444085.1 uncultured Bifidobacteriaceae bacterium
TCGAGGTGTAGGGCGTGCTGTCGTTGGGCAAACGCTTCTGCCAGTCGGCGGGCAACAGCCGCGCCTGCTGCGCGATGGAATCAATGTCATAAGCCAGTGCCAGCGTGACGACGTCACCTTCGAGGCCGTTGATGACGGACTGCGCCTGTTTGCCGGAGCCGCCGTGCGACTGCGAGACGTTCACGGTGTCGCCGGACTTGGCCTGCCAGTATTTGGCGAAGGCCGCGTTGTAATCCACATACAACTCGCGCGTCGGGTCGTAGGAGACGTTGAGCAGCTTGATTTCCTTCGCCTGCGCCGCGGCGGCGACGGCGAGGATCAAAATTGCCGGCAGAAGATTTTTCATAATGGGTGTGTGTGATTGATTTGATTTTTAGAACGACAACTGCAGGCGGGAGAACAGGACGTTTTCCGCCTGGGCGGGAATCACGCCCGGCGACGCCTTGCCGGTGAAGCCGTCAAAGGCCGTGTGCGAATAGCTCAAGTTGGCGCGGATGTTTTTGTTGAGATACCAGTTCAGGCCGACGGACCAGGCCGTCGCGGTGTCCGCCGACTTGGCGGAGCTGGCGAAGCCGGCGCTGAAGGCGTTGCGATCCACGTTCAACTGTGCGAAGCGGCCGACGACCTGCAGCGCGCCCCACTTGTTGGCGCGCGGGTCGAACGGATGCAGCGGCGTCACGCCGGAGTAGCTCGCGTCTTCGCCCGTCAGCACCCAGCCGCCGGTGACTTCCCAGGCGTTGTTCTGCAAATCGGCAGAAATCTTGCTAGTTTTCGTGGTCAAGGCCACGCGCTGGCTGTCCACGACGTATTCGGCAAGCAGGCTGAGCGGGCCGTAGTAATAATAAGCCTGCGGCGAAACGCGCCAGGTGCCGCCGCTGGCGTAGACGCCGGAATTGTAGGTAAAAAACTTCTGCTGGCCGTCGGTCGTGTAAGCGGCGGTCAGGCCGGTGGCGGTGTTGGTCGAAGGATGGTTTACCGTGTAGCTGCTCCCGACGCCGAAGCCCAAACCGCGCAGGGCGCTCACGCCGGTGTTTTTCCACGGCAGGAAGAACAGGCGGCCGGCAAAGCCCTTGTCATCCTGAACCGATGCGTTCGCCGTTGTGCCGCTGTAGTCGGGCGCGCCGTCGAAAATCCCCGCCGTGTAACTGGCCGCACCGTCCAGCAGGTCACCTTTCAGCGCGATGCCCAAGTCGCGGTTCGGCACCAGGTCGGTGACGAGCGAACGCTCGTTGAACGCGGTAGCGGGATCGGATTGCAACTGCTCCAGCCCGACGGGCGACTTGAATTTGCCCGCCTGCACCTGGAATTCCGGCGCGTAGCGGTAGTTCAGATAAGCGTCCTGAATCTGCACCGTGCTGCCGCCGAAGTCCGGCGTGAAATTGTAGTCAAAGTTCTTGAACACCGTGCCGGTGAAAATCGGGCGCGCGCGGCGCAGCAGGAAGCCGTCGTTGCCGTTGAGGTTGCCGTCATGAAAAAACGTCCGGCTATCCGCCTGCACCAGGCCGTGGATCTGCGTCACGAAATTCGAGTCCGCCGAACTGAAGCTGAAGCCGTTCTGTCCCAGGGTGATTTTCGGCGCGGTCGCGGCCTTGGCCACGGCGGCGTCCTGGTCCAGTTCGCGCTGCCGCTGCAAGATGCGGACCTGCTGGTCGAGATTCTGGATGGTCGCCGCCGATTCCGTGGGGCCGCGCTGCTGTTCGAGCGCGCTGACCTTTTTGACCAGCGAGTCAATTTGGAGTTTCAACGCCTTGATTTCGGCGGCCTCCGTCGAATTGCCGCCATCAGCGGCAAAGGCGGGAATTTCCACGGCTCCATTCGTGCCGGTGGCCGCGTTCTCCGCCGCGAAGGCGGGGAAGGCGAATTGCGCCCCGGTGACGGTGGCGATGACAAGATGCTTGAGTTGTTTGTTTGTTTTCATGTTGCTGACGGTTTTCCGTTTGGCTTGTTTTTTTAATTGCGACTTATTGAGTCGTTGTTTTGTCTAAATAAAAATCCGCCGCTATACAGGCATTGTCTGGCGAACTGTTAAATTAAGGCGTCCGATCACTTTATTAACAAGACGACTTAACTTGTCGTTATTATGTCGCTGACGCCGAAAATGTCAACAGACTTTTGGAAAATAATTTCAGATGCCTTCGCCGCCGATGAATCCCGTGGAAACTTCGTGCAGGGAAAGCGGGCGGCCCTTGGCGACCTCCGCCAGCGTCGTGCGATCCATCAGGTTGGCGACGTAATTGCGCGCCTCATAAAACACCCGGCGGAAACGGCAGACCGATTCCTGCGAGCAGCGCTGGTAGCCGGTGACCGAAACGCAGTCAATGGGCGCAAGGATTCCGTCGAAGTGCCGCACCACTTCGCCCATGGTGATTTTTTCGGGGTTCCGGGCCAGAAAATAGCCGCCGCGAATCCCCGCCGAGCTGTCCACCCAGCCCTGCGACTTCAGCGCGAGCATGATTTGTTCGAGAAAGCGCTTCGGCACGTCATTGCGCCGGGCGAGTTCGCGGATGGGGATCGGCTGGCCGCCGTAGTGGTCAACCAGCGTGAACAACGCCCGCAAGGCGTAGTCGGTGCGTTTGGAAACTCGCATGGTTAAAAACGATAAGCCCGGTTGAGGATTAGTCAACCGGGTAATTTTGGAGATGATATATATTAACTGACAATGCGACCGCCTTCGTTGAGGAAGATGCCCTTGAAATTCATCTCCAACGCCTGCGGATTGCTGGCCTTGGCCAGTGCTTCCTTCTCCGTCACACGCCCGGCCTTGACCAGGTTGAACAGCGATTGGTTGAACGTGAGCATTCCGTCGTCGTTGCCGGTCTCGATGGCGATGGCCAATTTATCCAGGCGGTTTTCCTCGATGAGCTTTCTGACGACCGGCGTGTTGAGCATAATCTCCAGCGCGGGGGTCAGTTTCCCGTCCACCGTGGTGACCATGCGCTGGCAGATCACTCCGCGCAACGTCCCGGCAATCTGCCGGCGGATTTGCTCGCGTTCCTCCGCCTTGAAGAAATCGAGGATGCGCATAATGGATTGCGACGCGTTCGTCGTGTGCAG
>CAYUGC010000345.1:0-3037 GCA_964444085.1 uncultured Bifidobacteriaceae bacterium
GTTCGCCGGGCGTCCCGCCCGGTGTTGTGACCGGCGACGGGATGCCGTCACAATCGCCAATCGTAAATCGCCAATGGCAAAAGTCACTGTCCGCCGCTCATTCCCCGATGAAGTGCAGCGCCACCCGTCGGGAATGGGGCCGCGTGCGGTGTTCCCACAAATAAAATCCCTGCCACGTCCCCAGCGCGAGTTCGCCGCCGTGCAGGGGCAGGGAAAGATTCACCGCCGTCAGCGCGGTGCGGATGTGTGCGGCCATGTCGTCATCGCCCTCGGCGGTGTGGATGAACAGCGGGTCGCCGTCCGGCACGAGCCGCGCGAAAAACGCGTCGAGATCGCGGCGCACGTCGGGATCGGCGTTTTCCTGGATGAGCAGCGAGGCGGAAGTATGGCGCAGATGGAGTGTGATGAGGCCGTCGCGGAATTTATTTTCCGTAATCCATTTTTCCACGGCGGCGGTAAACTCCACCAGCCCGCGCCCGCGCGTGGGGATGACGAGTTCATGGAAGGACTGGCGGAACATATTTATTTCAACATCCAACAACCAGCCTTGAACATCCAACATCCAGTGCCCGGTAAAATATCACCATTGGGTGTTCGCTGGTGGATGTTGGTTGTTGGATGTTTCCTTGGATCAAGGGGCCACCGGCGCGCCCTTGTCGGTGAGCATTTTTTCCAAGTCGGGGTTGTGCGGCTGGCCGCCGTCGAGCGCCTTCTGGTAATGCCAGCGCGCCATCTCCGGCCACGGCGGCGTCTGCGTCAGATAAATCACCGCGAGATTGTTGTGGGCCGGCGCGTAATTGGGACTCAACTGCAACGCGCGGCGCAGCGCGGATTCGGCGGCCTTGCGCTGGCCCTTGTGGCTCAACGTCACACCGAGGTAATTCTGGATTTCCGGATTGTTCGGATCAAGCTGCGCGGCGCGGCTCAAGGAATCGAGCGCCTCGTCGTATTTCTCCTGCCGGAACTTGAGGTAGCCGAGCGTGGAAAGGTTGTAGGCGTCGTTCGGGCTTTGCGCCACGGCGGCGGTGATGTGCTTCTCGGCCTCGGCGAATTTTTCCTCCTGCAATTCGATTGTGGCGAGGTTCGCGAGCACGATGCCGTTGTTCGGGTCGCGTTCCAGAATTTTCCGGTAATCGGCCTCGGCGGCGTCAAATTCCTGGTGCGAGAAATGCCGTTGCGCGGAGGCCACCAGCTCGGCGGTGCCGGCGGGCAGCGCGGCGGCGGAAGCCTTGCTGGCGTCGGGGTTCGCGGGCTGCGGCACGGCGGCGCGGAACAACGCCTGCTCGTCCGCCGTGAACGGCACCGGCGCGGCCTCCAGCACGGCCAGCCGCGAACGCAGGATGGAAATCTCGTCGTTCAGCGCGCCGATCTGCAAGCGCGAATCCTTGTCGCCGGAACTTTTCTGGCTGGCGAGGTCGAGCTTCTCGATGAGCCGGTTGCGCTCCTGCGTGAGTTCGCGGAGGCGCGATTCGTATTCCGCCGCGCTGGTGCCGGAGTTCGTGGCAGCGGACAAATCCTGAAGCTTGCGTTCCAGCGCCGCCTTTTCCAGCGCGGCTACCTGCGCCGACGATTGCAACGACGCCACCATGTCCTGCGACTGCTTCAAATCCGCCGCGAGCTTTTCCGTTTCCGCCGGCGGCGTGGAGGCCGGGAGCGACTTCAATTTTTGCGCCAGCTTTTCCGCGCGGCCATGTTCTTCCGCCAGTTTTTCCTCGGTGGCGGCAAGCTGCGCCTGTGCCGCCCGCAATGCCTTCGTGTCCGTGACGCGGACAAAATTCGTGACGACCGCCGGCGCGGAAACATTCACCGCGGCGGGCAACTCGTTCGTGACGAAAACGGTGGCGGCGTTGCCGGGCGTGGCGGTGAGCAGCGCGTTCTCCTTCATCAGCCAGCGGATTTTTTCCTGCGCGCGCGCCAGCGCCTGCGGGTCGGTCTCGGCGGGCTGGACGGAGAGCGCTTCTTTCAACTTGGCCTGCAACAGCCCGTTCGCCGCCTGCGCGACCTGCAACTGCGTGCGGAGATTTTCCAACTGCGCCTCCGTGTCCGCCGCGGGCGCGGCGGCGGTGACGGCGGGGGCGGCTACCTTCGTCGCCGTCGGCGCGGGTGCCGGCGCGGGCGCGATTTTTTTCGGGGAGCCGCCGTGTTTCTGGAGGTCGGCAATTTTATCCGCCACATGGTTCAGCCGGAACGAGACGATGTTGGGGCTCCACGAGGGAAAGCGTTTTTGCAGTTGCTGCAACTGGTTTTGCGCGTCGGCATAAGCCGCCAGCGCCTCGCCGGGATCGCCGGTGGCGGCGAGGTTGTCCGCCTGCTGGAGCAGGGTGTAGATGCCGAGGTATTTGTCCTCGGCTTCCTGCTGCGCCCGCGCGGGCAGGCACAGGCAGGCCAGCAGCAGGACGACGGCGGAAAGAACTTTCATGCCGCCACAATGCCAGACAAAAAATATTTTGGCAACCGCGCCGCGCGGCACGCAATCGTCACGGCGGAAAGATTGACCGGCGAAATCATTTTTGCTAACGTCCCGGTAGTTGCGTCATGAAATCCGCGCTTAACCAACATGTTTTGGTTTTGAACCGGCTCTGGCAGGCGGTCAACGTCTGCACCGCCCGTCGCGCGCTCACGCTTCTCTTTCAGGGCCAGGCGCAGGTGGTGATGAACAATCCCGACGGCTCGTTCCGCACCTTCAGTTTCCACGAATGGCGCGATGTCTCCGCCGACGCGCCGCAAGAAGATTCCATCCACGCGATCTCGTTCCGCATCCGCGTGCCGAAGATCATTTTGCTCTTCATGTATGACCGGATGCCGAAGAAGGAAGTGAAGTTCACGCGGCACAATATTTTTGAGCGCGACAAGGACACCTGCCAATACTGCGGAAAAGTTTTCGAGCGGAAGGATCTGAACCTCGACCACGTCATCCCGCGCGACCGCGGCGGCCCGACGACGTGGGAAAACATCGTCTGCTCGTGCATCCCGTGCAACACGCGCAAGTCCAACCGCACGCCGTTCGAGGCCGGCCTGAACCTCGTGCGCAAACCGA
>CAYUGC010000346.1:0-3010 GCA_964444085.1 uncultured Bifidobacteriaceae bacterium
GAAATGGCGGTAGCGCAGGCTGCCCGGAGCCGCATGACCGGGCAGAAGAAGGAGATCTCTACCGAAAGCTTATAGCGCAGGGCAGGGGGCCATTGCGCGGTGTGCGGACAACCGGTATTGTAAGGGGTATGAGACGGGTGACATCGTAACCACCAATCGTAAAAATCAGTCGAAAATCAGAAAACGGCCTGTGCCACTTTTTGTGCCACTTTTGCCTTTAACTCGGCAAGTGTCACCAACCTTGAAAAAAGTGATGAAAAGTCAATTGCACGCAATAAATACAATGCAATTGTGAAACATATAGAAACGAATAAAACCCCTCTGAAACCGCTATAATTAGTATTATGAGTCCTCTGCTCTAACCATTGAGCTACAGGCCCGCGTAACGCGGTGAATTTGCGGAGCCGGCGGGCGCGGCACAAGATTTTTCTTCCGCTATTGAATATGGAAATTGCCGCTGTAAGGCACGTCGTTGTTGGTGCTGGAGTCGAAACTGTTCCCGTAAAAATACCCGCTGTTGGTGGATTTGAAGTTGATCTGCAGCCAGTCGTTGTAGCCGTAATTCAGGTGAATCATTGCGCCGCCGGGGCTGTAGACCTGATAAGTGTAGGTGCCGTAAGGCTGGTAGCCGAAGAAGATGTTGTAGACGTAAAAGGTGCCGAGGGCGTCGAAATAGAAATAGTTCGCACCGCCGCCGCCGTTGTAGTTCAAAGTTATCACGGCATTGGAAATACTGGCGTAGGTGAGGTTGGTGGCGATGCCCATGAGGAAGGTGCTCGTGGTGCCGTCGCCGTTGGTGAATAGGCCGGTGTTGGGGCTGACGTAAATCAGGCGGGCCAGGCTGTCGCTGCCGGCCAGATTGGGCGGCTCGGTGACGGTCAGGTTCAACTGCCCGACATTAGTCGTGGCGCGGGTGTAGGTGAAGCCGCCGACATCGTTGTCGTAGTTTGTGGAGAGCGTATCCTGGCTGTAGGTGTCGGTGCCAAGGTATTCATTAAAGGTTCCATCCACGGCGTTGATCTCAAAAAACGAATTTGTCACCGAGTGCGGCGCGTTGCCACCCGGTTGCTGCACATTCACGAGGAAAGTTCCTTCGTCCGTGCCGTTGGTATGGCCGGTGCTATCGTAATCTTCCTCCAAATAAGAGCCGTAGTTCGTGCCCGCATAGCCGGTGAGCAGATAGGCGGTGCCATTCGTGCGGGTCAGCTTCAACAAAGCGGTGTTGCGGCTGTAGGTGCCGTAGGTATAGCTCCCGCCGTTCGTGTCGCCGGTGGCGAGTGCCTGCGAGACAAACTTCCCCTTGTTGAAATTCATTCCGTAGCCGCTGCCTTCGCTGTTCACCGTCCAAATGAGCTGGCCCGAAACATTGGTCAGCGCCAGCTTGGGTGTGGTGACGAACTGGAAGAAACCGGTCTGTTTCGTCGCGTTGTTGGTGAAATAGGCCAGCTTGGGATTGTAAAACAGGAGGCTGAAATTCTGGCCGGCATGGCTGGCGACGCTGGGCGGGCCGGTGTAGGTCAGCCGCAACGTGGCGCTCGCGCCGGAAGCAAAGTAGAGGCTGGAACCCACGCCGGTCACGGCGTTCGTGTCCAGCGCGAACTGGCTGAAGGTGCTTTTGCCGAAGGCCAGGCTCAACGGCTGTGGCGGATTGATGCCGTAGTAAAAGCCATAGCAAGCCAGGCCGGCCAGGCTTGAAGGCGCGCTGTTGTTGTAATCTATGGCCATGGTCGCCGTGGCGGATTTATTGGAGGTGCCGTCAAGGGCATACGCCGAGAAGGTGTTGGCGCCGGGCATCAGCGAGACGTTAGCCGTCCATTTTTTCCAATTGTTCGTGGTGGCGGCATTCGTCCAGGCACCGTTGTTTAACGAATAAAATACATTGCTGACCGCAAGGTTGTCGGCGGCGGTGCCCCAGATGACGTAATCGTTGCCAATGCCGTCGCTGTTGGTGTAGGCGCCCTTGATGATGATGGTGGGCAGGGTCACGTCGCCGATGTTGGCGATGAGCGTCAGGTTGGACTTCATCACGAAATTGAGCGTGGCGGTGTTGCCGAGGTAATTGCTATTGCCGTCCGTCCAGGTGACGAGACCGTAACCGGTCTTGGTGCCGGTCGCCTTCAGCGAATGGCTCGTCCCGATGACGAGCGTCGCGCCGTCCAGCAGCGGGGTGATTTTTCCGGGGCCGTTCGTCCGCACGGTCAGCGTGGCGAACGCGGTGAAAAACGATTTCACCGTGTTGGTCAGCGAACGGTTGCCGCTGCTGTCCACCGACTGCAAATAAATGATGTTCGTTCCCGGCACCACCGTGACCTGCGCCGACCAGTGGCTCCAACCATCTCCGGTGATGGCGTTCGACCACGGCGCGTTGTTCAATGAATACTGCACGTTCGTCACGGCGATGCGGTCGCTCGCGGTGCCGCTGAGGGCGAGGGCGGTCGGGACGCCGCCGGCGTTGGTGACGACGGACGTGACGCTGATGAGCGGCTTCGTCACGTCGCCCAGGTTCGCGACGTACGTCAGGTTCGAGGCCATGATGAATTTCAGCGTGGCGCTATTTGTGATGATATTGTTGCTGGCGTCCGTCCATGTTTGCAATCCGAAGCCCGCAATGGGCGAGGTGGCGGTCATCGAGTAGGCCGCGCCAATCTGCAACGGCACGCCGTCATAATTCGGCGAGATGCTGCCGGTGCCGTTCGTGCGGACGGTCAGCGGGGTCAGCACGACGTAGGCGAAATTCACCTTGTTCGTCGTCGAGTGCTTGCCGTTATGATCCTGCGCGTAGGCGGCGAAAGAATTTGTGCCGGGCGTCAGCATGAGATCCGCTGACCAGTTCGTCCAACCGTTGGCCGACGCCGCGTTGCTCCAGCCGGCGGCGTTCAGTGAGTAAAAAACATTGGTCACGCCCGCGCCGCCCTTGGCCGTGCCGCGCACGGTGAACGCCGCGTTGTTCAAACCTTGGCCGGCGGTCAGGTTGGTGATGGCGAGGGTGGGGTTGGCGGCGCTGGCGGGC
>CAYUGC010000347.1:0-2994 GCA_964444085.1 uncultured Bifidobacteriaceae bacterium
CGTCGCCGGTGCGAAAGCGACCGACGAAGCCGTGCACGCGCATCCGTATCAAGCCATCGCCATCGGGGTCGGCGTCGGGGCGCTCCTCGGCTATCTGCTCGCCCGCCGCTGCTCCCGCAATTGCGACTGATTGCATCATGGAAAACTCCACCGCCACGTTCGGGCAACTGGCCGCGAACTCGAAAACGTTCGCGCGCCGGCTGGCCACCATCGGCGAAAACCGGCTCCAACTGCTGGCGGTGGAAATTCAGGAGGAGCGCGAGCGCATTCTGTGCGCCTTCCTGTTGGCGCTGGGCGTGGCTGTGTTCGGTTTGCTCGCCAGCATCGCGCTCTCCGCGGCCATCGTGATTTGGTTGTGGGCCTGCTCACCCGTGGCCGTCCTGCTGATTATGACCGGTCTCTACGCCGCCGCCGGAATTTTTTTCTGGCTGCGGCTGGCCGGATTGCGGCGCAATTGGCAGACGCTGTCCGCCTCGCTCGAGCAGCTCCGCAAAGACCGCGCCTGCCTGGAAAAAAAACTCCTATGAACCCGCTCGAATCGCGCAAGCAGTTGCTCATCGCGGAAAGTGAACTCAACCGCGCGCAACTGGCGGAGGATTGGCGCACGCTGGCCGGCGAAGTTCACGTCCTCACCCAGAAAGCCAAAACCATCGGTGGCCTCGCCTCGGGTGCCACGTTGCTGGCCAGCCTGCTCTTTCTCCGTCGGAAAAAATCCGCCCCCTCTGCCGAAACCTCGCCTTGGTGGCAAGTGGCCCTTAAAGGCACCGGACTGGTCGCCAGCCTCTGGCGGATGTTTCGCACCCCGCCCAAATCGTGACTGGAATTCGCCCGCCCCCCACCATGGAAACATCACCTGACAAAATCTCCGAAGCGATGCAGCAGAAAGCGAAAGTCTGCGAGACCATCGCCGAGGACAAGACTCAGGAATCTCTCACCGGCGAACCTCACGAAAAGGAGCTGAATGAGCAGTCTGCCAAAGTCTGGCATGAAAAATCCAAAGTCTGGAAGGAAGCCGAAGCCATTGTTCGCGCCGGCCTGCCGGCCCCCACTGCCCCCGCCAAATAATGCCTGACGTGTGGCCGTGATTTTGTTCATCATCCTCTGAAACAAATATCCAGCCAAGGCGCCGCAAACTTTTTGCCCGCGGTTTCTGATCAAGCCCGGACTTTCAATTCGACGGCGTGTTCGCGGCGGTCATCCACCAACGGAATCGTTTCTCCGACCTGCTCCTTGCCATCGAGAAAGAGTTGGCTGGCCACGCCGGAATCAGCGGCAAGACCCGTGATGCTGATGTGATAAAGAGTCTGCCGGTAGCGGTAATGAATCTGGTAAGTCTTCCAGCCCTTCGGAAGTCGCGGAGTCAGCCGCAGTTGATCACCTTCCAGATGCACACCCAAAAGCGTTTCGACGAGCAGCTGATACATCCAGCCGGCCGAACCCGTATACCATGTCCATCCGCCCCGGCCGGTGTGGGGTGCCACGGCATAGACGTCGGCGGCGACCACGTAAGGCTCCACTTTATAGGTGGCGATTTGTCTGGCCGTGCCGCCGTGATGAACGGGATTGAGCAACCCGAACAGCTCCCACGCGCGTTCGTTTTCACCCAAAAGTGCGAAGGCCTTGACCGCCCAGATCGCGCCATGCGTGTATTGTCCGCCGTTTTCGCGCACGCCGGGAATGTAGCCCTTGATGTAGCCGGGATTGAGCGCCGACTTGTCGAACGGCGGATCGAACAACTGAATTAGTTTTGCATTGCGGTGGACGAGGTGCTTGTCAACATTCGCCATCGCCTGACGCGAACGCTGCGAATCGCCCGCGCCGCTGATCACCGACCAGCTTTGCGGCAGCGAATCAATCTGGCATTCCGTATTGGTCGCAGAGCCGAGCGGCTCGCCGTTGTCGAAGTAGGCGCGCCGATACCATTCGCCGTCCCACGCGTGGAGTTCGATGTTCTCTTGCAGTTGCCGCGCTTGGGCAACGCAACGATCGGCAAAGGCAAGATCCTTGCGGGCGCGGGCGAGTTCGGAAAACTGGATGAGCACGTCATATAGAAAGAATGCCAGCCAGACACTTTCGCCGCGTCCGTCTTTGCCCACCATGTTCAAGCCGTCATTCCAATCGCCGCAGCCGATCAGCGGCAGACCGTGCGTGCCGAATTTCAGGGCGCGCTCGATGGCGCGCACGCAATGCTGGTAAAGCGTGGCGGTTTCTTCCGAGCAATTCGGCAAATCGTAGTAAGCTTCTTCGTCCGGCTTTACGGGGCGCGCTTCGAGGAAGGGGATTTTTTCATCGAGCACGCCGGTGTCGGCCACGCACGAAACATAACGGCACGTCGCATAAGGCAACCAGAGCAAGTCGTCGGAAAAATGCGTGCGCACGCCGCGTCCCGCCGGCGGATGCCACCAATGTTGCACGTCACCTTCGCGAAATTGATGCGCGGCGGCCCGCAGGAGCTGTTCGCGGGTGAGCCCCGGTTCGGAATGCACCAGCGCCATCGCATCCTGCAACTGATCGCGGTATCCGTAAGCCCCGCCGGATTGATAGAAGCCCGTGCGGCCCCAGAGCCGGCAGCTCAAGGTCTGATACAGGAGCCAGCCGTTTGCCATCACGTTCACCGCCGGATCGGGCGTCTCCACGGTCACGGTACCGAGTGTCCGCTTCCAATGGGCCCACACGCCTTCAAGTGCCGTGCGGTTGGCATCCTCGCGGCGATAGCGGCGGATCAGTTGCTGGACTTCTGCCGGGTTGCGCCCCACGCCGAGGCGGAAACTGGTTTCGCGTTCCTGGCCATCAAGCAGGTTGAAACTCACCTGCACCGCGCCGCACGGATCAAGTCCCGCGCCGACTTTTCCGGAAAGCCGCACGCGCTTCAGGGCCGCGGGCTGCGCCAGGTTCCCGTTGCGACCGATGAATTCCTTCCGGTCGCCGGTGAGCGTGCGGGCGCTGTCGTTGACATCGAGGAACGCGATGCGCTCGGGGAATTCCGTGTTGTAA
>CAYUGC010000348.1:0-2991 GCA_964444085.1 uncultured Bifidobacteriaceae bacterium
CTCCTTATGTTTATTCCTTGGATATATCACGATCCGAATTGATGCCAATCGGTTTCCTTCACCCGAATATCGAAATGGCTGGCAGCCTTTTGAAAATTGGCAAACGCCAGATCTCGTTCGGCGTCCGTGACGCCACCGACCTGATTGAACCGCGCCATCGCGTCGCGAACATGCGCTACGTCGGTCATCGGTTCTTTGCGCGCACGGGGAAAGGCGAAGGCCGTGACCGGCAGCGAAGCTTTGTCCGCCGTGGAAAGGTGGCCATGCGTTGCCGGGCTGCAAGGTTTCCAAGTGGGTTCGGGCATGGCTTTATCTTTCATTACGATTATTATTTCGCGAGGGCTACGATCTGGAGGATTGCTCAGGAATATTCTTATCAATGTATTGCATTAAACGTCGCTGCGTGGCCCGGAGCGACTGGGTCGCCACTTGGGCGATTCGCTTCATGAGTTGATAGCCCAGTTCGTGATCTTGCTCGCACTGTTCGCGCAGTCGTGTCCCGTAGAAATATATCGTGGTGGTTGGCTCCAAGGCGCAAGCTGTAAAGTGCATGGAATAGGGAGGAAAAAGCCAGGACCAGCCCAAGTCATCGCCTGGCCCCAGCGTTTGAATGGGAATCACATTCCTGTCTTCCATTTCCGAGGAGAGCACCACCTGGCCGCTCAATATCAGAAAAAACCGATTAGCCGGGCTGCCTTCCTCAAAGATTGTCGCCCCGGTTTCAAATTTCATTTCCAAGGCCGAACCGGCGAGCAGTTGAAGTTGCTCGGCATTTAACCCCTTAAATAATGGCTGCTGTTCGATGAGGGCATAAAGCTCCTGCGACAAGGTGTCGCTCAAGTCGGGCAAAGTAGAAACCAATGCCACTTCATACGCTTGCGAACCGATGACCACCGGTGGACTCATAAATCCTTTTTAGCCGCCGCTTTGCTGGCTTGAAAACTTTGCTCAATTTCAGCTTCGGCGACGCCGCTTTCCACCAGCCTTTCATTGTCGCTTCGGCCTTCTTCGTCTTCATCTTCGCTCGGAGCAACTCGCACTTTGCCTCCAGTCGAGCCGGGCACGGGGTCCCAGCGTTCGGACTCAGGCGCGGATTCAATAATCGCATCTTTCGGATCCACGTCCGGGACACCGGTCAATTCCCGCCTGGCCTGCGCAAAATGAGACGCGGTCGCATCATGTGACAAATGGCCGTCAATAATCGCCAGTTCTGCCGCGCGTGTGCGCACCATCTTGCGAGTGACCGTGCCGACGGCGGTGGAATTCTCCGAGATGACCCCATCCTTCAGTGGATTTGTTTTCATAAGTCAAAAATTACCGCGCGTGATTTGTTTGGTCATAATGCGAAGTTTTCATCTCGCGCGTGCCGCGATCTTCACGCACATCGCGAGATTTGGAGAACGTGTTGTCCTGCTTCGGCGGCTTGGCAGTCGCGGCTTTCTCGGGAGTCGGTCGGAATTGATGCGCCGTTTTCGGGAACACTGGCGTTTGCACGATGGCTGCGAACTTGGTGATGTGCTTTTTCATAATTTTTTCTACGTCTGGTTGTGAAAACGGTGGACGCGAGTCAGGTTGCGCTCCGCGATCAAATCCGCCTCCGCTTTCAGCCAATGTTCCACGTCATGACCGGGCTGAGAACGCTCGTTTTCATAGGCTAAGTAGGCCCTTCTGGCCACTTCGTCCGGAGAAGGCATAAAGCTAATTTCATTTTGATCTTTGCCTGCGCTCAAAGTAGGCCGGGGCGCAATGACCGCTTGTTGAGTTTTGGATACCTTATGGTGTTTCATAGAGCAAGAATGGGTTTGGTGGAAATGGCCGTGCCGTTTGGAGTCAGATGTTGTTCGGGACTTTTTTCGACGGCATCCTTGGTGAGCTTCACGAAGACGGTTGAATCCTGATAACTAATCCGGTCAATCTGGCTCATCGGAATCTGCACATCTTTGCCGGTGAACCGGTGGCCGGTTTTGATGACCAGTTGCTGGATGGCCCAGCTCTTGTCGTCCATCATAAAATCACAGACATGACCAGCGAACCCATCGGTGGCCTGTAGGCTGTAGCCGTTCACGGCCTGTGTGCTGCGCAGAAGCGAGTCGGCGCGTTCGGCTTTGGGGCCGGTCGCTGCCGGGGGCTCGACGGAGGCAAACTTGGGCGGCAGTTCCAAAATCGGAAAGTCGCGCATACCACCCCAAAGTCCGTCGCCTTCCCAGTAGTAAGGCCAGCCGTAATAGCGGTGATAGTCTTCTTCGTATTGGCGCGACACCGGCTTATGCGTCTCAATCGCCGGGCTGTCCTCAATCTGTTTCCGGGTCAGCTTCACGAGCATGGCTTTGCCGGCGGGATAGACGCTGCCGAATGCGTGCGGTGAAATCAGCACCTGTCGCCCCGGCAACCAGTTGCCCGTGTCCGCGACGACATAACGCACCGCCCAAGTGAGATCGTTGAAATAAAAATCCTTCACCTGGCCGATGTCACCATCCGAGGCACCGAGTTTGTTTCCGTATAATTGATGAATGCTTCGTAACATAATTGTCCTATTTTGGATTTTATCGCGACTTTTCGGTGGATTCGTCCTTAATAAAATCAATCACGGTTACGGGAACACCGGCGGGCGACGAGAAATCCGAGAATCGCGCCAACCCCTACCCCGATGGCGATGGCTTGATAGGGATGATCATGCACGGCAGCGTCAGCGGCTTTCGCGCCGGCGACCGCCTTGGCGCGAACGGTGCCCGCGATTTCCTTGGCGCGTTCCAGCGCGGCGGCGAGACGTTTGCGGGCTTCCCCGACTTTTTCGCCCGCCACGTCAGCGGTGGCGGTCATCAATGCGTGCGCGTCCTCAGCCAGTTGTCCAATGTCATTCTTAACTGCTTGTGTTTCTTTGTTCATAATTACGATTTTTGATTGTTTGCACTTTGCACCGGTGGGTTTTCTCCAGCAATGAGATGATCGCCGGTGACGGATTCACTAAAGCGGTCGTTCTTCAGCGGTATA
>CAYUGC010000349.1:0-2983 GCA_964444085.1 uncultured Bifidobacteriaceae bacterium
GGATGGCCATGAGCATCCCGTGGCCGAGCACGGCCTCGCAGACGTTCGCGCCGGAGTAGTCGGCGATGCCGCCCATCACGTCCAGCCGCGCCGGGACGCGCGCGACCCAGACTTCGCCGCTGTTGAAAAAACCGGCGAAACCGGTTGCGTCGCTGTTGGGCTTGCGCAGCAGGTTTTCAAATTCGGAGATTTCAAATGGAAGCGCGGTTTTCATTTTTGGAAAAAGTTGGTTCTGATGTCGGAATGGTTGCCAAAAAGTTTTCGCCGGTCACGCCTGAAAATTCAATGGTGGTGATGGTGGCGGAACAGCCGCTCCCGGTTTTGGTAAAGATACCAGACGATGAACATATTCGCCGCGAGCAGCACGGCGAGGGCGGTTTTCGGATGGGCGAACATCCGGTGCATGTCCGTTTCCGGCGCGCGGCGGCGGATGAGTTCGTAGATTTCAATGGGGATGAAAAAGGCGGATTCGCCGATGCACAGCCAGATGGCCCACGCCGCGCGCAGCGCTAGGCCGACGCCGGTGGCGAACAGAAACAGTCCGTAAATCATGGTGCCGGACGCGACCACCCGGACGTTCGCCGGGGTGACGGTGTCCAGCCATTCGCCGATGTTGGTGAAAAATCTTTTTTCGGGATCGAGATGCACCCAGCGGAGAAAATTGTCAAACGCATCGGACAAATCCTTTCCTGCCAGCGCAAAAATCCCCAGCGCCGCCAGCAGCAGCAGCAGGCCCTTGCCGATCTTGACGCCGGCGATGAGGTAAAGCGTCGGCGCGCGTTTCGGTTTGGGTTTGGGCAGGATGGCTTCAGACATGGCAAATTATGCAGCGAACGCGGCCTTGCTTTGCGATGCCTCGACCTTGAGGTAGTGCAGCACGATGGGCGCGAGGATCATGCCGGGAATGCCCATCAATTTTTCGCCGAGCACGATGCCGATGAGCGTCAGCCACATCGGGGTTTTGATGCGGTCGCCGATGATCTTGCTGTTCAGGAAATATTCCAGCTTGTGGATGACCAGCAGGAAAATCAGCGCGAACAGCGCCGTGTGCGGCGAGATGGTGAAACCGACGAACACGATCAGCGTGTTGCTGATGAGGTTGCCGATGATCGGCAGCACGCCGCATAGAAACGTCGTCGCCGTGAGAACCATGACATACGGATAGCCGGCCCACACCAGAAACGCGCAGGTGAACGCCGTGTTGATGGCCGAGATGATGATCTGCGCGCCGGCCACCTTGGCGAAGCTTTTGAAAAAAATCTGGAACCGCTCGCTCAATTCATTGACCACCGTCGCGTAAAGGCTGTCGCGCGCCGTGCCGGGGTCATTTTCCGTACCCCACTTTGCGCTCAAAAACAGGCTCGCCGCCACCACCAGCCCGATGAACAGTTGCACCACGGCGAAACCCGCCTCGCGGGCGTGCCGGCCGAGGCTGGCAAAATCCTGTTTCACCTCGTCCAGTGTCAGGTCCTTGAGGCTGGCGTAGTCGGTGAACGGCAGTTCGATGCCCTGTTTCTGCGCGAAATCTGTGACGGCAGGTATCGTCGTCTCCGCGATTTTCGGCAGCGCGAGATACGCCTGCCGCGAAAAATGAATCAAGCCCCAGCCGATCACGGCGATGGCGACGAGATACAGCGCCAGCCCGAGGAATTTGCTTTTGCCGAAGCTGAACAGCCGCAGCGCGAAGAAGCCGAACAACGCCGTCAGCAGCAGCGTGCCGAGGTGCAGCGCGCCGATGAGCACCAGCAGCACCGCCATGATGACGTAGGAGATGCGGGTGCTTTGATTCATGGATGAATCGGGGAAAACACCGAACATCCAACATCCAACAAACAACATCCAGTGGAAGCGCGCGCATCGGCACGACGCATTGGATGTTCGATGTTCGATGTTGGTTGTTGGATGTTCATTTTGTTTTAACGAACGCTTTCCAGCAGCCAGTCGCGCAGCTCGGAAATCTTGAGGCGCTCCTGTTTGCCATCATCGCGATAGCGCAGCGTCACCGTGTCGAGCAGCTCCGGCTTTTCGCCGAGCGTGTCGAAGTCAATCGTTACGCAGAACGGCGTGCCGGCCTCGTCCTGCCGCGCGTAGCGTTTGCCGATGCTGCCGCCGTCGTCGTAATAGACATTCATCCACGGACGCAGCAGGTCGCGGACGGCTAGCGCCTTGGCAACGAGATCCGGCTTGTTCTTCAACAGCGGCAGCACGCCAACTTTGATCGGCGCGACGCGCGGGTGAAACTTCATCGTGTAAATCGTCTCGCTCTTGCCCTTGGCATCGGTCTCGGTCGTTTCGCTGTAGGCATTGGCGATGAGCGCGAGGATCAGGCGATCCACGCCGGCGCTCGGCTCGATGACGTGCGGGATGTATTGGCCCTTCGCCAGGCCGTTTGCGTCTTCCGTTGCCTGTTTCTGCGCCGGTTCGGCTTCGACGCCGGACTTGGTGAGATAATTCTTCCGGTTCTCGTAGTAGCGACGCCAGAGGTCGTCCTGCTTTTCCTTCGGCAACTTGCCCCATGCCTGACGCAGCTCGTCGTCAAACACGCCCATCGGCTTGCCGGAAAATCTCTGGTGCTGCGACAAGTCAAAATCGCTGCGCGCAGCGATGCCTTCCAATTCGTCGCCGGCCACGTTGCCGTTCTCATCCTTCTTGCTGAACGGGAACTTGAACAAAATATCCGTGCAGGCGCGGGCGTAATGCGCCAGTTCTTCCTTGGTCTGGATGTGAAAGCCCAGCGTCTCGCGCGATAACCCGATGCCTTCGTAAAATTTAACGCGTTCCTCGACCCAGTATTGATGCCACGCCTGCCAGCCCCAGTTCGGCTGCGGCTCGCCGGGATGACCGGTGGCGGGCACGGTGACGACCGAGCCGTGGATGGCTTCAATCGCCTCGTCGGGCTTGATGAAAAATTCCAGTTCCATCTGCTCAAACTCGCGCGAGCGGAAGGTGTAATTGCGCGGCGTGACCTCGTTGCGGAACGCCT